>CAZZHU010000149.1:0-11171 GCA_964654045.1 uncultured Leptospirales bacterium | reverse complement strand
GTACGGCGGCAGCGGCCGTAAAAATCGCCGTCGACATGGTACAGCAGGGGCTTCTCACGAAGGAAGAAGCCCTCATGCGCATAGACCCGATGTCACTTGACCAGCTCCTTCACCCCACTCTGGACACCAAGGCAAAACGGAATGTCATCACCAAGGGCCTTCCTGCCTCTCCCGGGGCGGGTGTCGGAAGAGTCATATTCAATGCTGACGATGCGGAAACCTGGAGCGCCAAAGGTGAGAAGGTCATCCTGGTCCGCGTCGAAACCTCACCCGAGGACCTCAAGGGAATGGCCCTGGCCCAGGGAATACTTACCGCGCGTGGCGGCATGACCTCTCACGCTGCTGTCGTTGCCCGTGGCATGGGAAAGTGCTGCGTATCGGGCTGCAGCGAGCTTGAGGTTGATTATAAAAAACGCATATTCAAGATACGAAATATAACGATAAAACAGGGTGATTTTATCTCTCTTGACGGCTCAACCGGCGAAGTCATGCTCGGAAAAGTCCCCACGGTGGATCCGCAGCTTTCCGGAAATTTCGGCACCATCATGAAATGGGCTGACGAAACGCGCAAGCTGGGCGTGCGCACCAACGCTGACACACCCCATGACGCCGAGATCGCCCGTAATTTCGGCGCTGAAGGAATCGGCCTCTGCCGCACCGAGCATATGTTCTTCGAGGGGGATCGCATCAAGGCAATGCGTGAAATGATCCTTGCCGACGACCTTGCCGGTCGTAAAAAGGCGCTGGCGAAGCTCCTCAAAATGCAGCGGAAGGACTTCTACGGCATCCTCAAGGCCATGAAGGGCTTCGGCGTTACCATCCGGCTCCTCGACCCGCCTCTCCACGAGTTTGTACCCCACGAGGAGAAGAACCAGAAAGAGATGGCCAGGGAATTGAAGGTTTCCCCGGGTGTAATCAAGGCCAAGGTGGAAGCGCTCCATGAGTTCAACCCGATGTTGGGCCACCGCGGATGCCGCCTTGGCATTACCTATCCCGAAATAACCGAGATGCAGGCGCGCGCCATATTTGAAGCCGCGTGTCAGCTCAAGAAAGAAGGCGTAAACGTCAAGCCTGAAGTCATGGTCCCCCTGGTCGGGCACGTGAAAGAATTGAAGATGCAGAAGGATATTATCGTCGAAACCGCTGATAAGGTCATGAAAGAGAAGAAGATCAAGGTAGACTACATGGTTGGCACCATGATCGAAGTTCCTCGCGCCGCCGTGACGGCGGACGAGATAGCCGTCGAGGCCCAGTTCTTCTCCTTCGGAACCAATGACCTCACCCAGATGACCTTCGGATACAGCCGCGACGATTCGGGAAAATTCCTTCCGGAATACGTCGAGAAAAAAATCCTTCCCCATGATCCGTTCCGCGTTCTCGACCGAGACGGCGTTGGAAAACTTATTCGCATGGCGGTTGAGAAAGGCCGCGGCGTTAGAAAAGATTTGAAAGTAGGGATCTGCGGCGAGCACGGCGGCGAACCAAGTTCCGTTGAGTTCTGTCACCTTGTCGGGCTCAACTATGTGAGCTGTTCCCCGTACCGTGTTCCTATCGCTCGTCTGGCGGCTGCACAGGCAGCCATTAAAAAGGACAGCAATGTCAAAGTGTCATCCACCGCGTAAAGTGGCGGATGACGTCTTTATCATAATCACGATACAGAGGGTGAAACATGAAAAAAACAGTTATTGTAATAGCCTTGCTTTTGTTCACCGGCACATCCCTGTTCGCTTCGTACAAAGAAGCGTTAAAGCTTTTTGAGCAAAAAGATTATAAAGGCTCATTAAAAATGATAGCCGATGAGTTGGAAACCGCCAATGACACCAAGCCTGATTCACCCAACTATAATCTCAGGTTTCTTGCGGCCCATAATCACTGGAAGCTGGGCAATACTAAATCTGCCATTGATCATTTTACCCGCTGTATAGTGATAAAAAAAGATAAAGCCGATCCGTATATCGATCTGGCATTGCTGCAGATCGAGTTGAAAAAGTATGCCGAGGCTGATGCCACGGCACGCCGTGGCATGGAATTTGAAAAATCACCCATGCTCTATTACATCATGGGCATTTCAGCGTTAAAAAGGGAAAATTTCTGGAAAGCCAAGGAAATGTTCGAAAAGGCAAATTCCCTCAATCCGGAGCTCTATTACTCTTATAACGCTCTTGGCATTACCCTGATGAAGCTTAAGAAATACAGCGAGGCAAACACGGCCTTTTCCGCGGCCTATGCGGTTAAACCCAGGTCAGCTGAAATAGTGAACAACCTTGGCATGAGCTATGAAAAGCTCGGGAAAAACAAGGATGCCTTCGAGTATTACAAAAAGGCCCAGGCCCTTGATGAAAAGAACAAAGTCATCGTGGCTAACCTGGACCGGATGAAAGGGAAAGTCAAAGATTAACAAATCTTTTCAAACGCTTCCTTGAATTTCGGGATGGACCTTTTTATCACGTCCTCGGGGACGCAATAGGCCATCCTGAAATATCCCGGCCCCCCGAACCCGCTTCCGGGTACTGCAAGAATGTTGAATTTCTGCAGGTGCTGGACGAACTTTACATCGTCAGCAATCGGTGATTTGCAGAAAATATAAAAGGCCCCCTCCGGCATCGGGAATGAATATCCGGAGCTCTTCAATCCATCCGCCAGCAGGTCCCTTCTCCTTTTATACGGCGTAATGTCGACTGTTACATCGGTCAGTTCAGCCACAATGCGCTGCATCAAGGCCGGGGCATTCACATATCCCAGGATGCGGTTGCAGAGAATCATGCCGGCCATGAGCTGTTCAATGGAATCGCAGGAAGGATTCGCAGCAATGAATCCGATCCGCTCTCCCGGTATTGAAAGTGACTTGGAGTATGAATTCACCGCAATCGACTGAGAGTAATTCGAAAGGATGCCGGGTACGCTGACCTTGTCATATACGATTTCCTTGTACGGTTCATCGGACAGGAGATAAATGGTCTGCCCTTTTTTACGGAGTCCCTCCAGCATGCTCGACAGGTCTTTTATCTGCTGTTCCGGGTAAACCCTTCCCGTGGGATTATTGGGCGAATTTACGAGAACCGCCTTTGTCTTTGCAGTAATCGCCTTTTGTATATTGTCAATATTCAGGGAAAAATCAGGATTGCTGTCAGCAAGCCTGGTAACGCCATTATGATTGGTTATATAAAAGTTGTATTCCACAAAATACGGTTTCGTGACGACCACTTCATCCCCGGGATTAAGTATCGCCTTCAGTACAGTATTCAAACCTCCTGCCGCCCCGCAGGTCATTATGATATTGGCAGACGGAATTTCAATCCCCTGTTCCGCTGACACCTTACTGGCTATCGCCTTACACACAGAGGGATACCCGGCATTGGGCATGTATCCGTGGGCGCCCTTCACCGGTTTCTGCGCAAAACCCCGAAGCACCTCAAAAAATTTTTCCGGCGGGTCCAGGTCCGGGTTTCCCAGGCTGAAGTCGAAGACATTCTCCTCCCCGTACTGTGCTTTTAACTTGATGCCTTCTTCAAACATCTTCCGTATCCATGATGACTTTTCAATGGATTCCCTTATGTGACCTGCGATCGCCATAATGCTCCTCCAGTTTTGAGATATTCTTAACATTTTCAACCTTGCTAAAAATGCAAGTATAAAATGACCAGATAGCCGATATCCCCCTGCCATGCATTAACAAATTACATCATGAAAAGAGCCCCCCAATTATTATTGACTTTAACGCAATTATAATATCCATACTACTTCAACGGGGAGGCCTGCCATGTCATACAATTCTAAATTCGATCATCCGTCTATATCATCATTCCTCTTTTACCCCAGGCCCGAGGAAGCCCAATCATTGACCGGTGACAACATAGTTGAGCTTTCAATACCTGTTGAACCCGGCATTATAATTGGCGGCAAATTATTCATCGCGGCAAAACAGGCGCCTTCCATTATTTTCTTTCATGGCAACGGCGAAATTGTCATTGATTATGACGACCTGGGCCCTCTCTATGTCAATCTTGGTATAAACTTCATTCCTGTAGATTACCGCGGCTACGGACGTTCCGGCGGCAATCCCAGCGTATCATCAATGATGAAGGATTGCCATGCTATCTTTGATTATATCCGTCAATGGCTCTCTGATGAGGGCTTTCAGGGAAAACTGATAATCATGGGACGCTCGCTGGGAAGCGCTTCAGCCCTGGAGCTGGCCGTTAACCGCCAGAATGTTATTGACGCCCTCATCATTGACAGCGGCTTTGCCTACGCCCTCCCGCTGCTGCGCATCATAGGCATCGACCCGGATAGTCTCGGCCTCAGTGAAGAAGAAGGATTCGAAAACCTTAAAAAAATAAGGCAGTTCAGGAAGCCTACACTGATCATCCATGCTGAAAAAGATCATATCATCCCGTACAGTGACGGCCGCGCGCTGTTCGATTCATCCCCTGTTGAACAAAAGCAGATGGTCACGATTCCCGAGGCCAATCATAATACTATCTTCATGTACGGCCTTCAGCAATATCTCACAGCTATAAGGAAGCTTGCAGATGAAATAGCGTGATTCTTAAAATGCTGCCATCCAGACATACAGATTATCAATTGCTGTTTCCTTGTTGCATAGATATATTTGATTTGTTGATAACACAATAATCAATTGCGTGAAGTCATGAAAACAACAGGCATAAAAAAAATACACGACTATTTATATGAAATTCCCGCCGACTATAAGCCGGGCATGAGAGTCCCTGCCCGTATCTACGCCTCGCTGCAGCTCATTGAGAACATGGACAATGCCGTTCTGGACCAGCTTACCAACATGTGTTTCATGCCGGGGATCATCAAGCATGCCCTCTGCATGCCTGACGGACATTCCGGGTACGGATTCCCCATCGGCGGCGTTGCGGCTATCGATCCCGAAGAAGGCGTTATCTCCCCGGGCGGCATCGGTTTTGACATAAACTGCGGGGTTCGCCTCATGACAACATCTCTGACCTATCCAGAAATCAGGCCCCATCTTAAGAAACTGGTGCAGGCTTTATTTGACCGGGTTCCTTCAGGTATCGGCTCGGACGGTATTGTGCGGCTGACCCCTGACCGTCTCGACGATGCCATGACCCTGGGAGCCCGCTGGGCCGTCCAGAACGGGTATGGATCACCCACCGATCTCGACTTCATAGAGGAAAACGGCTGTATGAAAGACGCAGATCCCCGGTCCGTATCAGACCGTGCCAGATCCAGGGGGAAGGACCAGGTAGGCAGCCTGGGCTCGGGAAACCACTACCTTGAACTCCAGGTAGCCAGGAAAGAAAACATTTTTGACAGAACATGCGCGGAACAATTCGGGATCGTCCGTGACAATCAGGTCATGATCATGATCCATTCCGGAAGCCGCGGTTTTGGCCACCAGATAGCGACCGATTATCTGAAGAAATTTCTTTCCGTCATGGGGCCGCGATATGGTCTTTCCATGCCTGACCGCGAACTAGCCTGCGCCCCTTTTTATTCCGATGACGGGCAAAGTTATTATAAAGCGATGAATTGCGCTATCAATTACGCCTTCCTGAACAGGCAGATGATGATGCATTCCGTGAAAGCTGTCTTCAGCGACATCTTCAAGAAAAACCCTGAAGATCTTGGTCTTCGCCTTGTATACGATGTATGCCACAATACGGCCAAGCTCGAACGCCACCCAATCGACGGAAAAATCAGGGAAATCCTGATACACCGCAAGGGAGCCACGAGAGCCTTTGCCGGGGGAATGGAAGGGATACCTGATCGGTACCGTCAAACAGGTCAGCCGGTTCTTATCGGCGGGAGCATGGAAACCGCCTCATATCTCCTGGCAGGTGTGCCTTCCGGCGCCGATGCATTTTATTCGACCTGTCATGGAAGCGGCCGTGTCATGTCGCGGCACCAGGCTAAAAGTTTATTTAACGGGAAAGAACTTCAAAAACAACTGGAAGAGCAGGGTATTTATATCCTTACCTCTTCCTTCCCGGGACTTGCCGAGGAAGCCGGCGGGGCCTACAAGAATGTTGACGAGGTTATCCGGGCAACAGAACAGGGGGGACTCAGCAAGGCCGTTGCCAAGTTACTGCCCATCGGCAACATCAAGGGCTGATCCATGGCATTCGAAATAATAGAAGGCATCAGCAGAGCAGACATAGCCTATCGTGTTAGCGGAAAGGATCCAGTTGAACTGTTCACCACCGGCGCCGAAGCTCTCATCTCTATAATGCTTAAGGACCATGAAACAGTATTACGTAATACAACTGTTGCCTTTACCTGCGATGCATCAGGCCTGGATTTGCTTTATTTCGATTTTCTATCTGAATTTATTTATTTTAAGGATTCCGAAAAACTGCTCCTTCTCCCTGAACGTGTGGAAATTACCCAAACTGAGAATGGATTCAGTCTCTCCTGCAGCGCCACGGGTGAATCCATAGACCGGGAGCGGCACCTGTTTACAGTCGACATAAAAGCTGTCACCATGCATAATCTGAGCGTCACCCGGGACGCATCCGGGTACGCGGCAACGGTTGTCGTTGATGTTTAGAAGTTATCTTCGTATCTGATTATGGTACATTCGCCGGACTTCATGGAAGAAAAAGAGATACTCCGGTTTCTGGTAATCAGGATAGGTCCAGTCCCACGGCTGATACCGTTTGGCTACATAACGATATTCATTTTCAAGAAAGATCCCTTTCCTGATATATGTCCTGTGGAAAAAGTCCTTGCACGTGGCCAGATACACGTTGGAGAGGGTCAAATACCCTGGATCAATGTTCACTTTTCTGATTTTATTCTCCGCGAAGCGTTTTTCAAGCCTGTTGGTGTACAGCTTGATTTCCACGATATCTTCCCGCCGTATGAGCTTCCTGAAAGAAAGCATGACCTTGAATTGCGCTGTACCCATGTCGCCGTAATACTTGGTGTGCACAAAGGGGATACTTTTTGTCCGAAAATCGATATCGCCGAATTTTTTACAGAGGATCTTTTCAACGCCGTAAAGAATATCCTCTGTGGAAAAAAGCAGACCGATAAAGAGCTTTGCCTTTGATGGTATAACCGGTTCAGACATTAATACCCCATTGCTGATTTATTAATTGCCTCATATCATCCTGCAGAGGCGCCTTTATAAAAATCTTTTTTTTCAATACCGGGTGAAACAGCAGGAGCGTCCTCGAATGAAGTGCCGACCTCCTGAAGCCAAGCCTCTGAACAATCGCGTCAGTGGGTCCGGTCCTCGTGAATTCATGGAATACTGTCTCATCGCGTCCGTACAGTTTGTCGCCAACGATAGGGTACCCTGCGTGCTTTAAATGAACCCGTATCTGGTGCTGTCTTCCGGTTACCGGAACTGCTTTCAAAATGCTCAATCCATTATGAGAAACAATCCTTATAAATTTTGTGCACGCATTTTCCCTCGCCCCTTCACGGGCAATCCGCTTATGTTCTATGCCGGATTCGGTATCAAGATCAATGGGCAGGTCCACGGTAAATTCATCTTTATCCGGAATGCCATGCACCATTGCAAGGTACGTCTTGGCCACAGAAAAATAATTCCTTTGTATTTCAGATGCTATGCCGGGGTCTTTTGCCAGAACAACCACGCCAGAGGTTTCGCGATCAAGCCTGTGAAGCAAATGCAGTTTTTTTTGGTGCTGTTTTTGAAGAATGGTTAAAAGCGTGTTATGATAGAAAATGCCGGCCGGGTGCACCGGGAGATTTCCAGGCTTGTTCACCGCCAGCAGGTGTTCATCTTCATAGAGAATCGAGTAACTGATGTCCACCTCCGGCTCAGCGGCATCTCTTCCTGAATAAGAAATCAGGTCACCGGTACTGATTTTCTTATCGTTTCTGGTAAGTGTTTCCCCATTATACGTTATTTTTCCCTGTTGTATCTCTTTCTGCCATTCGGTTCTGCTGAGATATCCATATCTCCTTGAGAGAAATACATCAATTCTCTGTTTCGAATTTTTTTCAGTGATTCGATACGTGGTTAAAAATTCCATTATGCAACAGTGGCAACTGCGATAAATAAGATTAACCTATTGCACGCACGATAAGAAAATTGTCCATTACAAAATCATGTCAGGAACGACCGGCGGCAGATGCCGATGATCTAATCGATCAGTGCTAGTTAGTTCCGGGAAAGGAATTTACCATCGTTATCTCGATATCAGGAAAAGAATCAACATACTGTATCTTGAAATCGGGAAATGATGTCACAAATTGCCATTTACCGCATTTATCAGGAAATGAAGTAACGTTTTCCACTTTTAAATCCGCAAAACTCGAAACAACCTTAACTTTGATATCGGGGAAACTGGTGACCACCTGCACCTTTCCGTATAATTTAATCCCTTTGTAGGTGCAATCACCCTTATTTACCTGGTTAGTCCCGGAAAAGCTTATCGATGTCGCGACCAACAAAACAATTACACACGCTATTGAGATCATTACCATTTTCATTATGCATTTCCTTTATCACGTTATTGTTTCGAATTATTTATACTGGCTTATAACTGATTGTAAGCCAGTCTTAATATTTCATTTAAACGTCATCTTTACCGTGGAGATTAACAAGAGTGTCAGACACCCGAGAGCGCCTTTCATATTAATAATGGCCGGAATGAACCCGGTTGGGGCGCCTGCACAATCCAATCCGGCATGAATGTGCTGTTATTTGTTCAATTTTCTTCCTTTTCCGACACCTTTCTTAACAGGCTTTTTTTTCCCGCGTGACTCGATTTTATTTTGAATTCTTGGAATTACCAGGGCCTTCCGGGCTTTTTCAATCTCTTCTTTTATTCTTGATGCACCCCATCGCAATTCCCTGCCTGCAATTTGCGCCACTTCTTTAAGTATCCTGTCACCAGGATTGCCAAGGGTCCCGATTCCTGTTCTGCGGAAAATAATATCATTCAGTGTCCTTGCAAATTCGTGGCGGACCGCGTAAACCACCTCTGCCAGGATCTCACCGTCTTCATTAACTGTCCTGGCAAGCGTTTTATTGCTCCTCGCAATCTTCAGAACCTGTTCATATTCGGTTCCATAGTTCCTCCCGAGGTATTCCATGGTCCTGCGGCTGAAATCCTTATTTTCCGTAATGATATTTTCAAGAAACTTCGACATATCCGGTATTTCACATCCGGATAAAAATTGTTTATCCGTGACTGTAGGCTTTAGCTTTCTATTAAACTTTTTTGACACCATCGTCAGCACATGTTCCGCAAGATTTCTGCTGGTCGTGTACTTCCCGCCTTCCACGGTAATGAGCCCGTCAAGGCCGTCCGCCTTGTTATCATATATCTCATATTTGCGTGAAGATTCATACACGTCTTCAGTCTGATCTTCCACCAGCGGACGGAGGCCGCCGTAGCTATGCAGAATATCCTTGAATGAGAGTTTTCCGTCTCCGAAGGACTCATTCACCTCATCCAGGAGTTCTTTAATGCTTTCCGCAGTGACGCGATAATCGTCCGGTTTCCCGATGTATTCCTTATCCGTTGTTCCGATAAGCGAATGATTGCGCCATGGTATGACAAATAGGTGCCGTCCCTTTGCCGTAATGCAGCCGACAATGTAATCATTGACAAGCTTCCTGGTGATGAGATGAATTCCTTCCGACCGGCGCAACTGCTCGCCGGACGTCTTTTTGCTGGCAAGGCCCAGTATGATATCAGCCCACGGGCCGCCGCAATTTACGACCAGTTCTCCTGAAATAGAGACCCTCTTGCCGGATATTTTGTCGCGCACCATGATGCCGGAAACCCGTCGATCTTCACCGAAGATAAAGTCTTCAACTTCAGCATAATTCGCAACCCTGGCTCCATTTTTAATGGCTGACTTGATAAAAGCCAGGGTAAGCCTTTCGGGAAAAATACTGACACAGTCGCAATAAACCGAAGCGCCCGTGAGACCCTCCTTTTTCACCAGCGGTTCTAATTCCAGCACTTTCTCTTTTGATAACGTCCTATGCAGCGCTATGCGCTTGCTCTTATCCCAAGTCCTTCCCTTATCATATGACAGGATATCATACATTATCATGCCAATCTTGATAATCCACTTTGTATTGGTTATTTTCAATTTATTGGTCGTAACCATAACCGGCATGGGATAGACGAAATTAGGCGCTATATTTTCCATGGTTTTTCTTTCTTTCAAAGATTCACGGACAAGACGAAATTCCATCGTAACAAGGTACCGTAATCCACCATGGATCATTTTAGATGTCGCAGCTGATGTGGCACCGCCAAAATCATTCTTTTCCACCAGTGCGACCGAAAGTCCCCGTGCAGCAGCGTCATAAGCCACTGCAGCTCCGGTTACCCCGCCGCCAATGATGACAAGATCAAATTTTTCTCCCTTATAATCTTCAATAAAACGTTTCATTTTAATCTCCATAAATCATGCAATTGACATTGAATAATTACTATAAGTATTACATTTATATAACAATAATATCAAGTATTTCCTTACCATTGAATAACTATTACTATATCATTAACATGATGCTTTCCGGAAAAGAGTCAATACTTTAAATGAAATAACAAGATGAATATGAATACAAAAAAAATTAGTATTGCAAAAAAATTTAATTGCATAATTTCACATATTAATCCTAATTATATTATTCACAAATAAAACGATAGATTATTTCTTGATTTTTTTTATTATTAGTCATTAAATAAATGATCAAGATATATTAAGATTTATAAGTTTTTAAAAATTTCTGTACTATAAAACATCCCGCCCGTGCGGATTAATATCGTATAAAGCTTGTGTGAGTGTCAAATGGGGGTTATGAACATGAAACAAACACTGGTACTGGTTGAAATGGTACTTACAGTAATCGGGTTACTTTTTTTGTTAACCGTGTAAGATTACAAAATATAAAGTAGCATTAATAAAAATCCCGCCCGTGCGGAATTATATTATATATTTGTTTACAAGAGTGTCAAATGGGGGTTATGAACATGAAACAAGCACTGGTACTGGTTGCAATGGTACTTACAGCAATTGCGCTACTCTTTTTATTCCCGGTTTAAGATCCAGGTATGTTCAAGAAAGATATATTTGAACTGAATTGATCGGCTATTATTGATAGTTAGGATACATGACATCAGAAAGATGTCACAAATATGCATGAAAACATCTTTCAGTAATTAAGCCTGCTTTAT
>CAZZHU010000148.1:0-11196 GCA_964654045.1 uncultured Leptospirales bacterium | reverse complement strand
AAAATAATGTCAAGTTCGCCATCGTTGAGTACCGCCAGGTCTTCAAATACGGGAAGTACACCGAACAGTTAAAGGAAAGCGAGGTCCGCGGCAAACTGGCCAAACTCTACATGGACCAGGGAATGGTAGAGGACGCCAAAAGCGAGTACCTGCTCCTCACCAAGCTTGAGCCGGATAACTACCAGCATTTCTTTGCGCTCGGGACTATTTATTTCAGGGCAAACTCGCTTGACCGGGCCATGACATTTTTCAAGAAGAGCGTCTCCCTGAACCAGCGCGACGAACAGTCGTATTATTTCCTGGGCCAGATCTACTACCAGAACAACCTCTTCCAGGAGGCCAAGCAGTCGTTTCTCGAGACCATCAAGATAGAACCGGTGAATTACCGGGCCCATTATTTTCTCGGCCTGGTGCTGCGGCAGCTGGCTGACCTGGAATGGGCCGTCAAGGAATTCGAGATAGCGCAGAAAAGCGAGGAGCTGAAGGTCAAGTGCTTTCTTGCCAAGGGCTCCTGCCATCTGCAAAAGGGGATGATACAGAAGGCGATGCAGGAATTCGAGCGCGGGCTGAAGTTCGCCCGCAAGGGGAGCGATACCGAGCTGGGGCTCCGGTATTATCTCGCCGAGTGCTGCGAGAAGACCAGGGACCTCCATTCAGCCATATACCAGTGGGAGAAGATCGCCGAGGTAAAACCGAATTTCAGGGACGTCCAGGCGAAGCTCAAGAACTACGCCGAATTCCGCCAGGACGACCGCATCAAGGATTTTCTCATTTCCGGCCTGTCCCAGTTCGAGCACACGTCCCGGAAGATCGTCGAGGCGATGAATTTTTCCATCAATGACATCAATATTATCAGCGATACCGAGATAGAGATTGTCGCCTCCGAGAGCGAGGGCAAGTGGCGGAACACGCGCGCGACAAACCGGATCATCCGTCTCCTCCGCAGCACCGAGACGATACAGGAACGGTACCTGCGTTCCCTCCACGAGACCATGAAGTCGAAGAACGCCACCCGGATCATCGTCATCACCTCCGGGGAATACGCCCAGTCCGCCGTTGATTTTGCCAACACGCGGCCCATCGAGCTGTACGGGAAGAACGAGCTGATCAACATGCTGAGAAAATTCTGACGGCCGGTCCGCGCATGAACGTTACCGGCAACATCCTCTCGGGCATCCCGCTATTCCGCCACTGTCTCGACGACGAGATCCGGCAGCTCGCCTCCATCGGCAAACCGATGGTCCTGCGGCAGGGGCACCAGTTCGACATGAAGAAAATCAATTCCTTCTACGTCGTCGTTAATGGTATATTCGAGATAGAATCAATGGGAAAAACCGACGTTGTGTACCTGGCGCCGGGCTCATTTTTCGGGACCATCCCCTTCGTCGAAAACCGCCAGACCGGCAAGGTGCGCGCGCTGGTGGACTCGACCATCATGATCTTCAGCGTCGAGGATCTCTACCGGTTTTTCCTTATGTCGTACAAGTGTCTCCGCGGCTACCTGAAAACCATCGGGCGCATGGGCTTCGAGGTGTCGGATATCGGCAAGAAATATTTCGGCGGCGCCGGACGGGTCATCACGGTCTACAGCCCCCTGCCGCAGTCGGGGAAGTCCTTCCTGGCCTCCCTGCTGGGCGCGTCGCTCAAAAAGAGCGGCAGGACGGTGGTACTGGACCTGTCCTTCTCGGGGAACAGCATCTTCAATTTTTTCGAGAAGAAAGCGGCGGCGCCCCTGTCGCACCGGACCGATGACAGCCCCGCCTTCGAGCAGATCATCAATGAACGGCTGGAGCGCGTCGATGAGAACCTGGACCTGCTCAACGTGACCTTCGGATCGAAGGTGAAGGTAAATCCCGATATCCTGTCGCCGCTCCTGTTCATGCTGTCGAAGGAGTACCGGTACATGGTGATCGACTGCGGCGATGAGGACGCTGAACTGCGGGACCGCGTGTTCGGCCTGTCGGACCGGATCTTCACCATGGTGAAGAACAGGAAAGACGTCCGCCTCCTCCATGACATATTCGAGGGGTCCGTAAGAGAAGGGCAGAGGGCCTATTACATCATCAACGAGCAGTATGCCGGGGACGTGAGGGATTTCGCGGGCGGGCTTGTTCTAAAGAAATTCGACGCGGCAGACAGCGGCGGAGAATACGCGCGGCTTGCGCGTTGTGCCGATGGCGGCGATCTATCCCCCATCGTTTCCATGATTACGAACAGGCGGAGCGCCCTGGTGCTCCAAACCGGCCTGCTCAACTCCCTGTTTTACGGCGGTTTCCTGAGCGCCCTCCACAAGTTAGGAATAACCTTTGACCTGATGTACACGTCGGCGTACGGCTATATCGTCCTATCCCTCTATCTCCTGAGTGACGGAAAAAACGAATTCAGGAAGCGGATGGAGCAGTTTTTTTCAGAGGACCGCATGAACAGGCTCCTTGATATTACCTTCCCCGCTGACTGCGTGTTCAAGAACAGCGCCGTTTCGAAGCTTGCGGGCGAAATGTGCGGCGATAGCCGGATCGAAACCTTCAGCCAGATGCCCGTGGCGATGATGGGACGGGACGGCACGGAAGACCGGCGGATTTTCAGCACCGGCTACCTCCGGGACATGGTCGCGGCTTCATTCTGCCTCTACCCGATTTTCGAGCAGACGGAGATAAAAGGCGGCCGCTATAATCCCGGCTACCCCGACTATAGGGTGCGTGTCGAGGACCTCTTCCGGGTCGATGTCGATGAAGTGGTGTACGTTTCGGTGAACAACGGCTCAACCCTGGGCTATCATGACGGCAAGCTGATAAGCTTTTTCGCGCGGTATATTGCAAGCGCTGAAGCAAGGACCGCAGACGAAAAGGTAAGCGATCTTTCCGACGCTTCCCATGTCCTGGAGGTTTCTGAAAAGGATGTCCAGATCGACCGCATACTTGACTCTTCGCAGGAACTTTCGGAAAAACTGCTGAAAAGTCTCGGCAGATAGGCTCCGAAAAAAAATCACAAACTTCAAGACTCTCCCGACCCCCTCTCGGACCTCACCCGCGCCCTGCGCGCCCTCTCCATCAAATGGAGAGGGCTTCCGAAATAATAATAATATCTGGATATGAATATTTATTATTCCCTCCTCTCCGCTTTGCGAAGAGGGGGTTAGGGGGTGAGGATTAAAAAGCGGAGGAGGCGCGCATGTGAGGCGTATAAGACTTCTGACTATACATTTTTACGCCTCCCCGCCAAATTCTTATTGATTAATTACCCGATTTTTAGATTGATATCCTATCGGCATTGACGCGGTTTACCCTGACGGCCTTTAACGGGTATCAACGTTCGTGTGAAGTATACTTGAGGAATTCGAGGTTGCCTGAATGAGATCCAAATCGACCAATGTTCTGCAGGGGGTGGTGCTGGTAACGGGTATCATCTACATCATTATGGGATTCTCCTTTTATGTTTCACCCTACCGCGTTTTCAAGCTGTTTTCCACGAGCGGGGAGATCAAGACCACAGTCGAGGCGGGCGAATCAGCCGGTGAGAGCGGTAAAAGCGATGACAGCGCGGAACTTTCCTCCGATGACTGGCTGAAGCAGATCGTGAATGACGAGATACTGTCTCCTCTTTATTATGTGTTCCGGATCTTCGCGGCCCTTCTCATGATCAGCGGTATCGCCATGGTGATGCCTCTCTTTGATCCGCTGAGGTACCGGGGCCTTGTATACTACAATGGCCTTATTTTTCCATTCATATCGGCCCTGTCGACGTTCCTGTTCCTCCATTCGCAAAAGTCTATCAATATGGAAATTGCCGCGGATTCCGGGAAAGGTGCCGTTATATGGCAGGTGGGGCACCTGGTCATGACCACCCTCGGGATCGTGTTCACGGTTATTTTTGTCCTGACGGTGATAGGTCTTGTCATCACCAGGAAACAGGCCAGGGAGGGGCGTGAATAGGGAGGTTCGCGGGCTGTTTTGGACCCGCGCCCCGGACGCGGTTTTATAAAATGCCGCGTATTGTTGAAATTAGAGCCTGTAACGGAGGGCGGCAGGTTCCCGGAGAATAAATATAGCATAATTCCACAATTTTTTATTGATTAATATATAAGGATATGTAGAATTGCAAATCATTATCAAAATATGGGGAGATGTATATGAATCTGAATATAAAGAGGGTTGATAACGTAGTTGTTGTTTACCTTGCAGGCAGGCTGGATGTTCACCTTTCAGCGGAAATCGAAAAGGAGATAAACAAGATAATCCAGAATGAACCTGATGTGCATCTTCTCATGAACCTGCATAGCGTGGAATACATGAGCAGCTCGGGGTTGAGGATTTTCGTCTCTACCATGAGAATTCTCAAGGAACAGAAGCGGATGCTGAAGCTGTGCAACATGAATAACGCCGTTAAAAAAATTTTTGAAGTTGTTGAACTGATGGACATGTTCGATATATACGATTCCGAGGAAGAAGCCCTGAAGTCCTTTAAATGAAACCGTTGCGGGTCCAGTGGTCCCGGTTGAGATCATTGCAGATAATCAAGAAAAACAAAACCGGCAGGAAATTATTTGATTTTGCCGGCGCCTGTAAGGTAACAATAGATTACGAAAAATATCAGACTTCCCGGGACATGTACCTTGCGGGTTTGAATAATTACACCCTCTTCCAGAAGTTTTCCAATTTCAAATGGCCCGCGTGGATAAACGCCATCACCGATTCATCCCGCGGCGCCTCCTCGTTTGTTCCCCATATGCTCATCAACAGCAGCATGAGGGACTGCCTCTATTTCACCAACTTTCTCTCCGACGACGGCCTGTATGTCGACCCGGCCGGCATGATGTCGCCTTCCTATGACCGCTGGTCGCTGGAGACATGGATCGTCGATGGCGGGAACCTGCACCGGCCTTCCATGGAGTGGGACCGCGTCAGGCAGGAACGCGACACGAAAAACTCGATAATCCATTCAACCTTTGAAAACGATCTCTTCAAATTGCGGCACACGATCTACGGGGCGCGCGGCGCCGCTGACGAAGCCGTTGTCGAAACGGAATGCCTGCTCAAGGACCGCAAGCACGCTTCCCTGCTGTTCGTGGTACGGCCATACGACCAGCATCATCTGGGAGGGATTGAGTCCATAGAGTTTCTGAAAGACACACACTGCGTCAATATAAACGGCAGGAAATCCCTTTGCTTCGGATCCAGGCCGGATTTCATGCTGGCCGGCGGCGGAGAGGAATGCCGGGACATCGATCCGGCCAATGAAACCGGACAGGCGCGCAGCGCGTCGCCCTACGGCATGGCCACCCTGGGCCTCGGTTACTCCCTTAAAAAGGGGGACAACCGCTTCACGTTCAGGATCGCCATCGATTCCCGCGCCTCGCTGGGCGGCGGTAAATATGACTATGAAAGGGTGAAGGAGGATTTTACAACCTTTGCCGCGATGAGGATACGCAACGGCGGCAACCTGAGCCTTCCGGACAGGCAGATGCAGAACTGGTTTTACGGGTCAAAGATTTCCCTGCTCAATTTTTCCCTGAAGAGCATCCTCAAGGCGGACGGTTCGATGGATTACCGGGCTGCATTCTATATCATATTCGGGTGCAACCGGATGGGCTACTTCCCCGAGTCGCTCCGCTATATCGACTTCTGCATCAAGAGCTTTACCGCGGATGAAAAGAACATGACCTTCGATGGCGTCATTGACACGTGCTCAATTATCAATGCCATCGCGGATTATTTTATCCATGTTCGCGATACCGGTTTTCTGCAGGGACGTTTCGATTTCATAAAGAAGAAGGCCCTGGCCCTGTACAATTATTCGCGGAAGCTGAAGAAGTTCGGGAGCCACGGGCGCAACTCGCTGCCGTTTTATTACATCGCCGAAGATCATCCCTTCGACCTGATCCTTCTCTCCCATGCCCTTGCCCAGTATTCCTATCTGGCGCGGTGTATCGGAATCTTCGGCGATGAGCTGAAATTCAAGAAGGAATCAGAACGCATTGCCGCCATCCTGACCGCCGTCGCCTTTGACGGTGAAAAAGGCCTCCCCGGAAATGAATTCATGCTCTATAACCTGTTTGCCGGCTTCCCCTTCAGGATCGAAAGCGTCACCGGGGAGAATCTCCGGGGCCTGGTAGGGCGGATGCGCTCCTGTTTCGACGGCATGCCGCTCTTCGTGAAGTCACTCGGTGTCGATGTCGTGTCCTCCCTCGTCGCGGCGAATAACCTGATAATGATAAAAGAAGCCGGATCATATGAAATCGTCAAGGCCGTAACGGGTACAAAAAACAGGGCCTTCGTCCTGCCCGAGTTCATGAATCCTTCCACCGGAAGGGCGAGCTGGGGAAACGGGGCGTCGATGACCGCGGCAGCCGTCATGTTCGCGACTATCCGCAATATCCTCTTTGTCGATTATCCCGAGCGGCTTGAACTGTTCCCGCAGCCGCGGGCGGAATGGTTCGAGCCGGGCAACGAGATTAAAATCGATGACCTGCCGTCCCGGTTCGGCCTGATCTCCCTGCGCATGGTATCCACCGCCAACGAAATCCAGGTACATTTCGACAAGCTCCCCAAATTCGTTCCGCCGGATATCATGATAAACCTGCCGTGCAGGACGAAAATCAAGCTCGAAGATGATTTTATCCTCAAGCGGGAGGATGATATGTCCTTTATTATTAATGGGTGGCCGTCAATCGTCCGATTTATACGTAAGTAGGGCATATTTTGCGGCGATTGATTCATGCCCGCATTTGTACGCGGAAAAGGGTCAATGATAGTGGATCCCGCGCCGTACAGGTGCTCTGAAAGGATAATCTTCACAGGGTGAGTAAATGCTGGTACCCGCACTGATAGCGCTGGTGGTCATTCTGGGCCTGGTTCTGGTCTATATCTATGTCCTGGCCCCCCGCATAAATCCGCATAACCGCGCGATGAGTTACCTGAACCAGAACATGGTCGACGAGGCCGTCGCGGAATTCAGGAAGATTCTCGATGATAATCCTAACGATTTCCTTGTCCACTGGAGGCTGGCGAACATTAATTTCGACCGGAACGAGATCGATGAAGGCGTGCTCCACCTCGAGGAGATAAAGAGAATAGGCAAATTCAGTTCCGAAGTGCCGAAGGCCGCGGTCGAGCGGAAGCTGGCCGAGTCGTACCTCGTGCGCGAGGATGTGCAGAAGGCCTTCATGAACTACTTCGACGTGCTGAAGGATTTTCCCGGCGACGAGGAGGCGCTGTACCATGTTGCCTTCATCCTCCTCGGCCAGGAGTATTTTGACCAGGCCCTGCGCTATTTCGATCGTCTGATCAAGGTCGATAGAAAGGATTTCGAGATCCTGTTCGGCGCCGGCATCGCAAGCTACCAGAGCCAGAAAACAAGCGAGCCCGCGGAATATTTCAAGGATGCCCTTGCCATCGATTCACACTCGGACATCGCCAACCTCGCCATGGCCTTCGCGCAGCAGAGGAAGCGCGATTACAAGACGGCGCTCAATTACGCGCGCATGATAATCGACACCAGTTCCGACGAGAGCGCCCTCCTGGTTGCAAGGCGTCTCTACGCCCTGCTCTGCGTCCAGGCCAAGCGGCCCGCGGAAGGTGTGAAGATGCTGGAATCCCTGCTCGAAAATGTACGCAAGAACGGAATGAGCGACGAGGAGGCCATAATCCTCTACGACCTGGGGTTTGCCGCGGTTCACGCCGAGATGACCGAGCTTGCCTATGAATACTGGAACCAGCTGTACCAGCTGGACCGGCGATTCATGAACGTCCAGCACCTCACGACGATGCTCCGCAGGGAAATGGACGCGATGGGGAAGCAGGGCGGCCAGGAAGGGGAGGGATCGGTCATGGACTATTCCGACGACTGGCTGCGCGACGCATTCCCGGCTGATTTTTTATGGAATATTTGCGGCCTCAAGGCATCGACGGCGGCGGACCTTGACGCCATTCTCGCCGGGGCCCGGGCCGATGCGGTGAAGGATGAAGGGCCCCAGCGCAAAAAATCCGGGGCTTCCGGCGAGGCCGCAGAAAATATCAGCGCTTTTTACCAGCTTGACGCGGAGAATTTCCGGATCATCGCCAGCCGTGCCGTGGCCAGGCTGGGGTACCGCGTTGATGATATTCTGCCGACGTACCGGGAAGCGGACGGCGTGGATTTCATGACCGTCAATCTTTCAAACAAGGACAAGACCCTGGTATGGGTGAGAAGATGGAAGGACATACGGATCAGCGAGATCCCCCTCCGGAACCTGGCGCAGGCGGTGAACGATATGAAGGTCAAGCAGGGCGTCTTCATCACCACCAGCGAGTTGACTGATGCCGGCATCGCGGCCGTCGAGCGTCTGCCCAAGGTGAGTGTGATACTGCCGGAGGAGCTGGGTTCTATCCTGGCCGAATTGCTGTAGAGAACGTATCCTCCCGCCCCGATCCCCGGTGGGGGCGGGATATTAATATCGTCCTGATAAACCTCACCCCGCCTCTGGCGCGCCCTCTCCCACGGGAGAGGGCCACGTGATAAAAACTCTACTTCGGCTTCCCCCTCTCCCTGAGTGAGATCGGGACCGAGGGGGTGAGGTCAGTTCATAATGAGACTTTCTTATGACTAATGAAAAACAGACAGCCAGGTTGATCCTCCTGAAAGACATCGATTTCAATGACCGGTACTACAAGATCAGCAGAAATCAAATTGACGATGAATTGCGTTCATCAATCAGGGAATTCGGCGTGCTGGACCCGCCGGTCGTGATTGACCGGAACGGACGGTACCGCATCGTTTTCGGCTTTAACCGGCTGGAAGTCCTCCGCGAAAGCGGGGCGCTGTCTGTTGAATCCGTGGCCATGAACGGCATGGATGACGGGTGGTATATAGGCCGGGCCCTCCTGAAATGCCTCCGTAACGAGTCGGGGCCGGTCGGCAGGATCAGGCTCCATGCCATCATGAAGGAGATGGGAGTGGACCCGGGGCGCCTGGGCCGCATGGCGAAAAAATGCCTGCGTCTCCCTGGCGAGTTTACCCGGGATGATGTCCTCGCGAAGCTGGTTGAAGGATTGCCGGAGGCTCTCAGGGATTATCTGGATTGCCGCGACATAAATTTCAGGGTGATCAGGGACCTGGCGCGGCTGCCCCGCGCGGCCCATAACGCGCTGTCAACCTGGATTGCCTATGCCCCGCTGCGGGTGAACATTTTCAGGTTCATCGTGGACATGCTCGCTGATATCCTTGTCCGGGACGGGGACATAGGTTTCGTGGCCGGGATACATCCTGACGGGTCAATAGACAGGAAACAGTGGGAGGAGCACCTCTACGGACTTATCCGCGAGGCGCGGTATCCCGAATACTCGGCTGCCAGGAAACGCGCCGACGAGGTCGTCCGGTATTTCGCCGCCAGGGGCATCAGCCTCGATTATCCGCCCTATTTTGAGGGAGACCGTCTTGATCTGACGGTGAGCCTTGGCAAGAGGGATGACCCGGCCCTGGTGCGGAAAAAAATTGATGAAGCTGACTTGTCGAAACTGAAGGAGCTGCTGGAGATGCTGTAACCACGGGTTTAAACCCGTGGTTACAGCAGAGCCCGCAGCGTCAGTGCACCGGCCCCTCGTCCTCCGGCTCATTGTCCGGGGCCAGCTCATTTTCCAGTACCGGCAGGCTGCAGATAATGCTGTTGAAAATAAACCCGGTTACCATGAACCGTGAAAATTCCTCCTTCTCTTTCGCAAGGTTGAAGAGCTGGTGCGTAACATAGATGCAGTTGTCCATGAGCTCTTTGAGAAAAACCTCGTTTTTCGCCTGATCATCGGAGGGCCGGCCGTGTTCGGCGGCCACGCGGCGGGATTCCCGGACCATTGATTCCAGCAGGTCCTGGAAGAAAGCGTCGAAATCCTTCTGGTATGTAACCACGTGTCCGTTTTTCAGTTTTATCATTGAAGTCCTGTATCACGATGAGTGAGCGGTCGTCTCACGATACTCCCGGGGACGGGGTATCCTGATAACGGGCGCGTTTTCGAATAGGCGCATTCAACAAGTCCCCCGACGGGGGATTCAGGGGGGTTCCCTGAGCGGCCCCCTGCAGGCAATTACTTGTCCATTTTTTTCTGGATATCGTCGAACTTGTTTTTCAACAGGGACCCGAGCGTTGTCGATTGCGACGATGAATCTTTTTTGATGAAGTTCTCGTAATCTGACCGCTCCTCTGCCCTGAGCGCTTCCGTTTCGCTGAGGATGAGTTTCCGGTTGCTCTGTTCAAAGCGGAGCACCACGACCTGCAGCTTGTCGCCCTCGGCGTACTTTTTCTGAATGTCGGATTCAGATTTCGTTTTAAGCTCGCCCCGGGGAATGAATCCCAGCATGCCGTTAGGGAGCCGCACGTTGAGCCCGACCGGCTTCACGTCTTCCACGGTGACTTCCTGCACGGAATTGGCTATGTCCTTCCCGTCCCCTTCCCACGGATCGGGTTCATTGGGAACCAGTTCAAGGGATATTTTTTTATCCCCGGTATTGATGCCGGTGATCCGTGCGTTCACGCGGTCGCCGATGGCGACCACTTCCTCGGGCCGGTTGATTTTTTTCAGGAAGTTCATCCGCGATACATGTATGAAGCCGTCCAGGCCGGGTTCAATTTCCATGAAGGCGCCGTTCTTGATGATATTGACCACCACGCCGTTAATAGTCTGGCCCGCTTCGTATCTGTCGATGTGATCCCATGGCTCCGGCAGGAGGTCCTTGACGCTGAGGGTCAGCCGCTTGTTCTGCCAGTCGACTGACTTGACGATGGTGTCGATCTTGCTGCCGACCTTGAAGGCGGCCGTATCGGAGTACCTGCTCCAGGAGAGCTCGGACTTGGGGACCAGCGCTTCCACTCCTCCGATATCGACAAAGACGCCGAAGTCCCGGACCCCGGAAACGGTGCCCGATATGCGGTCCCCCTGCTTCAGTGTCTGCTTGAGGTTGTCCTCGGTCACCTTTCTCTGCTCTTCGAGCAGGGCGGTGCGCGATACAATTATGTTTCTCCCTTTTTCCTTGTACTCGATTATTTTAAATAGAAATGACCTGTTGACCATCGACTTCGGATCGGAGGGGTTTCTCGTGTCTATCTGCGATACGGGGCAGAAGCATTTGGTACCCCCCACGGAGACGGAATATCCACCCTTGACCGTGTCGGTGACTGTTCCATATACGGGGATCGATTCCCGGTAGGCCATCTGTATAAGGCCGGGATTG
>CAZZHU010000147.1:0-11211 GCA_964654045.1 uncultured Leptospirales bacterium | reverse complement strand
TGCGGGTTGAGCAACAGCCCCGGTACCCCGGCATACAACATGTGTGTGGATATACTCCTGATAGCGTTTATGGACAACATCGCCCAGTGCAGCGATTGACCCCGGCGGGCGGGCATTATCTATTGCTGTAACGAGCAGGGTTTTTCTGAATTTCGCTTAAGATTATGCCCCATAATACCGATATAATAAAATAACAATTATCTCGGAGGATCTTGCTATGATAACCGACAATCATGACACCAATAAATGGAAACGGGAACAGCTGGATTATTTTAAGAGGTACCTGGATACCTTCCATATCGATTCAAAGGAATACAGAATAATCCTGAAAGGAATCGAGGACCTGGAAAAAAGCCTGTAGAACCCGCACCCGGGTTATACCGGGCACTAATAAATTGTTGACACTGAAACAAAGCGTATGCACTGATAGGTCATACGCTTTTTTAAATGCCTTTCCTAACGGCTAAAAACATGACCGGACAACAGCCACAACATGAATCCCTGGCGGAACAGACCATAAAACGGTACCGTTCGCCGGAGAGCCTTCAGCGCACGGAAAAAAGAAAAAAATTTTCCGCCATAATTTTTGTCGTCAACATTATCATGATAATGGTGCTGTACATGTTTTACTCGAGCGGCACGACCCGGGATGAATACCAGACATCCTCATTCAACTACCGGGACCTGCAATTCAGGTTTTCGGTCATGAGGGAGAAGGCGACTGAAAATTTCATCTTTTCCCTGGCCACGAGAAGCGGATCGGGGAAACAGGCCGTCGCGTATTTCAATAACAGCATAGGCGACCTTGTCATCACCCACGGCTCCACCGTTCTCGTGAAGATGCCGATCGGGAAAGATATCACTCTCCTGACCCTTAAACCCGGGGACATGGATCTGCAAAAAATAGTCATCGATCATGTCGAGATGAAAGTATACACCGACGGGCATCCCGAATACGTGGTGTCGCCGAAGAGGTCGCTTCTCCAGTCCGGACGGCCGTATATTCCCCTCACCGCCGAGGCCAGGATACACGTCGACCAGCCGCTATCGACTGTTTTAAAATTCAAATACGAGGTGGAACAGTGATGGGCCGGCCGGGCTGGGATGATTATTTCATGAAAATCGCGGAAGATGTTTCGACGCGCACCACCTGCATCAGGCGCAGCGTCGGCGCCATCATTGTCAAGGACAAGCGCATCCTCTCCACGGGATACAACGGGGCCCCGACGGACATTTCACACTGCACCGAAGAGACATGCCTCAGGACAAAATACAACGTGCCATCGGGGGAACGGCACGAGCTCTGCCGGGGGCTCCACGCGGAGCAGAACGCTATCATCCAGGCTGCATATCACGGGGTGTCTATAAAAGGGGCGACGATATACATAACCCATCAGCCGTGCTCGATCTGCACAAAAATGATTATCAATGCCGGTATAAAAAAAATAATCTGCAAATCACCCTATAAAGACCCCCTCGCGGAGGAAATGATCGGGGAATCGGGCATTGAAGTGATATTAATAGGCAGCGGCCGGAAAAACTGAACAGCAACGCGACCGCTCTGACGCTGTTACCATGGTGGCGAAAAACGATAAAAATAAAAAAAGTTGTGCTCTTTTCGTCAAAACCGTGTCTAACTTATCAACAATGCAAAGGAACACGGATACCCGTTTAACGGTAGAAGCGTCATGCGCATCAGCATGACCGATACCGAGAGGCACGAACAGCATGAAAATGAAAAACATCCTCATTTATATTATCCTGGTCTGCATCGCGGCACTCCCCTCCCCTTCATTCTCCCAGGAGGAGGGTGAAGAGGAACTGCTCCGGAAAGCAACCGGCTATTTTTTCCAGAAGAAATTCGACATGGCCGAATCGCTCCTCCAGCAGATCATCGATAAATACCCGGACAACGCCCAGGCCTGCGCCTATCTCGGCGATATCTTTCTCATTAAGAAACGCTACGACGGGGCCCTGGACCTCTACCAGAAAAGCGTACAGCTCAATCCTGACGCAGGGGAAAATTATTTCCGCATCGGCCAGATCTATTATTACAAGAGGGACGGGAAACAGGCTGTAGAATATTTCAAGAAGGCCATCGAAACCGATACCCGGCTCAGGTTTGCCTATTACCACGTGGGCCTCACCTACCTCATGATCCTTCGGGATAAAGGCAACACCATAACCAACTGGGAAGCGTACATTCAGATTGCGCAGGACGACCCGCAGTATGACAGGATCAAGCGCGCCATTGAACTTCTCAGGGACCCCAATTTCGTCATACCCCCCCCGGGGAGCGAGGTGACGATCGAGGAGGCCCTCATGCTGGGTGGCGTGAGCATCGACAAGACCATCCACAAGGCGACCGACAAGGAAGCCGGACATGAGTCGAAGAAAACCAGGCAGAAGCTTGAAGATATATACCTTGACGACGAGTTGTGAGAGGACGACATGCGCTATTATAATGACAGACGGAAATATATTATCGGCGGCGCCCTGCTGATTCTGCTCCTTATCACCGGGGTGATCCTCATGGTGACACTGCTGCCGGGCAAGCGGACCCCCGGCAAAATCGAGGACAAAAGGCTGCAGCAGATCGAGGCCTACTCCCGGGTACTGGAAGCAAATCCTTCCGACATCAACGCCATCATCCAGATAGGCAACCTGTACAAGTCCCTCGGCGAGATTGACAGGGCGATCGAGTATTACAAAAAGGCCCTGAAGATCGATCCGGCCAATTACGACGCGCTGAACGAACTCGGCCACGCCTACGCACTCAAGGGCGACTACGACCGGGCCATCGAAGTCTTCAACCTGGCTAAAAAATACCGTCCCGCCTACCCTTCTGCCTACAACCGCCTGGGGAACGTGTACGATGAGCAGGAAAAAATAAAAAAGGCGCTGGATGAGTACCAGAAAGCGAAGAAGGTCGCCCCGAAAGACCAGGAGAGCTACCGGAACATGGCGCGCCAGCGCCTCCGCAAAGGCGATATCAAAGGCGCCATGGAAATCCTCAAGAACGGCATCAAGGCCAATCCTGACGACGCGGAAGGATACTACAATCTCGGGAACCTCTATTTCGAAATAAAAAAATATGACGACGCCCTCAGGAATTACAGAAAGGCCGTGGAGAAAAACCCGAAAAAATCAAAATACCACAGGGGCGAGGCCGAAGCCCTCCTGAAGCTCGGTAAAACAGACGATGCCATCGCTTCCTTTGAAAAGGCCCTGACCGTGGATTCATCGGACGCGCTCGCCGCGGAACGGCTCGGCGACGTATACAGCGTTAAAGCCGACTGGCAGAAGGCAGTCACCTACTATCACAAGGCCCTCGAGTACAACAGCAGGGACAAAAACCTGAGAAAAAAATATGAAGACGCCCTGAAAAAGCTGAGCAGGGACAAAACGCCCGTCAAGAAAACCGGACCCGCCGAAGACAAAACCGCCGACAGATCGGCGGCAATGAAAAAATCTGATCTTATAGAAACCGATTCATTAAGCGATGTTTCAAAAAAAGAGCCTTCTTCGAAGGAAACAGCAAAAAAACCGGGTACCGACTGGAGGTCCATAGGCGACCAGCGCCGCAAAGAGAAGGATTACGACGGGGCAGCGGAGGCATACCTGAAGGCGGTGGAAGCGGACAACCGCGACGACCATTCATGGTACTGGCTCGGGAGGATTTATTACAGCAAGAAAAAGTACGACAAAGCGGCCAACGCCTTTGAAAGGGCCGTTGCGGCGAACCCGAAGCACGCCAACGCGTACTATCACCTCGGCCTGGTATACTATCTCCAGAAAAAATACCGCCAGGCTTCCGGTGCCTTTGACCGGGCCATCGCCGCCAGGCCGGCCTTCCCCAAGGCGTATTATTCTCGGGGCCTGGCGCGCATCCGGCTCCAGAACAAGGCAGGCGCCATCAGCGATTTCAAGACTTCACTCGAGCAGGACCCGACACTTGACCGGGCTTATTTCAACCTGGGCGACGTCTATTTCGAGAGCAAGGATTACCGGAAGGCCCTGGAATACTTCTCGAAAGATCTTGAGCGCCGGCCCAACAATCCGGACACGAACTTCAAGGTGGGTGAGACATACCATGAAATGAAGGATTACTCAAACGCGATACGCCACTACGAGCGCACCATCGAGCTTGACCCTGAAAACTACCAGTCCTTTTTCAACCTCGGCCTGGTCTATTACCTGAAAGGAAATTACTCGAAATCGATAGAGATGTACACCAAGGCGTCCCGCATCAAGAACAACGATTACGCCTCCTATTACGAGATGGGGAAATCATATGATGCCCTGAAAAACGAGGAAAAAGCCCTTGAATGTTATAGCCAGGCCATAGAAATGAATCCCCGTGATCCCAAGGCCTATATCAACCTGGGTAAAATCTATTCCAAGAACAGGCAGTATGACAAGGCCATTGAGCTGAACAAAAAAGCGGTCGAGCAGAATCCCGATTCCTTCACGGCGCACCACAACCTGGCCAACGCCTACCGCGAGTCAAAGTTGTACGGCCAGGGAATCGATGAGTATAAAAAGGCCCTGCAGATCAAGCCGCTGGACGCCCAGACCCATTTCTTCCTCGGCATGACCTACCGCGACGCCGGAAATTACGCCGAGGCTGCCCGGGCCTTCGAGAAGTCCCTGGCCCTTGACCGTTCCCTCTATAACGCCCACGAGGAACTCGGCATGATCTATTACCGGAAGATAAAAAACAAAGAAAAAGCTTTACAGCATTTTGAAAAATTGCTTTCTGTCAAACCGGGGCATCCACGGGCCCAGGAGATCCAGAAGATCATAGATGCCCTTAAAAATAACTGACCGCATGGTGCAACATGAAACATTTCCGGAAGCAAGGTATCTGTCTATTCCTGACGATCATCCCGTTCGCCTTATTGTCCTGCGGGCTCAATGTTAAGAATTCCCATGAAATTAAAACCAACGGTTTCGTAAGCGATAATTGTTACCAGGCTCTCCTGGAAATTGAGCCCGATGAAGGCTCCCGGGGACTTGTGGCCAGGCGGGAAAGCGCCTACCTGAAGGCCAGGAACGTAGACGTGAAGGACATGGCCATCCACAACCTGGCTAATTATTGCATTGACAGCCAGGTAAAAACAGCTCTGAAAGACAAGAACAGGAAAGACGCCTATCCGGCGGAAGCTAAAGCCGACCTTGTGAAAAAACTGAAAAGTTTTGTCATAGGCGGAAGCATTTCCTTTGTATATTATAATGAAAAGGGATCGATGATAATCGGCTATCGCTTTTTCAAGGTGGGCTTCAGGAAAAAGCTGACAGATATCCTTATTCCCGCGGCGGACCAGAAACAGGAAGCGGCCATTACCACACCAGGAGCAAAATCATGAAGAAATCACCGGTAGCAATCAGCATCCTGATTGTCGCGGCGACGGCACTGTCACCGGTATCCTGCTCAAAAACGACCGTCAAAAATAACGGGACCCCGGCAGACAGGGATATATCAATGGAGAGCGTCGACATCGAAAAAAAATACCTTGCCGAGGGCTTTATTTCGAGCGACCGGTTCCGGGTCGTTATAATTTCGACGAAGGATCCCGGGGCGAATGACATGGAAGAAATAAAGAACAAGGCAAGCAGGAGAGCGCGCGTATCAATAGAGCAGAATCTCACGAACAGCGATATTCCCTGCGACCGCAACACGAAAGTGGAAATAGTAAACCTTATCAAACGGAACGGCGAGCTCAGCAAAAAAGATATCGAACACAGCCGCTACAACGTGTACTATTTTGATGTAACCAAGAAGAACATGAAGAACTACCTGAAGAATATTGCGCTCCAGAAATAGGACGGACGTTCGGGGCTGATTGCCGGTTATTCTGAATAAATATAATACGAGAGATTCTTCAGGATAAAAAGGTCCAGGCGTTCCTTGTTGGGCTCATAAATACTGCTGAACATAATGCCGATCCCGTAATCGCCTTCCTGAAGCTTATCGCTCCTGATGACCATCGCAAGGGCTTCGACCTCGTTCAGGTCCTTGTCAACGCCTGAAAAATCGATGACGACCTTGATAATTGAAGAAATCTCAATCGGTTTTGACGACTTGAAATAGAGGCCTCCGCGGCTGATGTTGATAATCTTCCCGATGAACTCTATTGCGTGCTTGTCGTCGCGAGATGATTCAATCAGGGTGTCGATTATCCTGATGGGTATCTCAACTTCAAGCCTGAAAAACTTTCTCCTTCCCAGCTGCTCATTGCCGCTGTATCTTTTCAACAACCACTCATCAAACCTGTTTTCAAACCACTCGGCCATCGATTCGTCAAAAATCGCCTCGCTTTTAGCCGCTGCAACCGACTGGTGATAGCTGTTGATTTCCTGTTTAATATCCTGGGACAGCTTTTCATATTTAATGAATGAATGTTTCATGCCGGCACGCTCCGTGATTTCTTACACAGATGATCACTCTAAATCAACAACCTTATTAGCACAACACATAAATTTTTCAATTATATCAAATAAAAATCAAATAATTTCTTGAAATTATTCGATATTATTATTAAGATTCATTATTTCATGGACAATAATCTTGAAACTGTTGGTTTTTTATCAGTGAAAAGATTACAGGTTCAAAGCCATAATGCAATCTTAATTCTTCAATAATTATATAAGAGAAATCGATAATGACCAGAAAACATATTTTCCCAGCAATGCTATCCCTGATAATTTCCGTGACCGCATATGCGTATTCAGCACAGGAACCGCAAAACCAGAAACAACAGCCGCAATCAATCATTAATATCCTCAACGGCGAAAAAAACAGCGTTCACCGGGAGAGGATCCATGAAATAGCGAACCGCATCGATACTACCTACGCGAACCTTTACGACAATCTGCAGAAGGGAAAAAAGCTGGTCATATTCATGGACCCCGCCCACGGGAGGCTTCCCAACGGCATGTGGCAGGGGGGGGACGCGACCAGGAGGACCAGTTGTACCGGCCTGCCCGAGGAGTATTATTCAATATTGCTTTCAAGAAAAATGTACGAACTGCTCAGCAGGAACAGGCACATAGAAGTGAAAAGCACTGATGACTACATGGCAGTCCTCAAGGGCACCAGCGACACCTACAACGACATATCCTTTACGAGGACCGTCGAGCTTGCTGAAAAAGCGGGGGCCTTCATTATTATCTCCGAGCACCTGAACAACATATCCGTGCTCTACAAGGCAGACGGCAGGGTCAACCTGCCGGGGATCCATGTCACCCGCAACGGCAACGGCTGGAAGGTACTCCAGTACGTACGGGACACCTATGATGGATTTCTCACCCTCTACAACAAGGTTGATGCCAGCGGTTTTTCCCTCAACTATGCCCTGAAGCTGAAAAAAATGCATATCGCCAGGGGCCTGAAGCCTAACAGCTGGAATTTCGGCGCTGTCGGCGATACCAGGTTCAGCTATTTTATCGATTTCCCCATGTCTGTTATTTATGAATCAGGTTTTATTTCAAATCCCGAGGAGGAAAAGAACCTCAGGAATCCCGAATTTATCAGCATGGTCGTTGAAAACCAGTACAATGCCCTCATTGAAACGATCAAAGAAACCTTTGCGGTGGATATTTCAGGCTACTCGGTCTTGAAATCAGGCGAGACCTCTCCCGAGCGCATCGAACTGCTCAAGCTGGCCCGGGTGGCCATTTATTATATCCAGTCGGTCGATTCGAATAAAGCCGTCCGGGCCATCAGGGAAATGGAAAAGAGATATTCCGGCACGAAATACTCGGAATACACATACTTCTTTTCCACCATGAAAAGGAACCTGGTAAATTCATCCCGCTATTACCAGCTCGCCGCCAAGTACAAGCGCCAGAAGAAAAACAGGCTGGCGCGAAAGCACTTCTGGCTGGCACGGAAGTACCTCCTGCGCGCGCCTATTTTCGCCAAGATGCGCGAGCGCTACCGCACCGAGTTCCACGCGACGAAACACGTCTCCGAAAACAAGCCCAACAGGCCGGCGGCATCCATCGAGATCTCACCGGTAATAAACACGGGTTATTCTTCCTATATTGCGAAAGCACCGATGGGACGGAGCATCATATTCCCCATCGAGCGCAACCAGAGTCTCGAGAAGGCCATAGAGCTGGCCCTGTCCCCAGATCCCGAGACAATGAAAAAGCTTGTCAAGTCCTTCAACAACGCGAAAAACGTGACGAAGGTAAAAATTGGGACCTATACTTCAAAAAAGAAGAAGAAAAAGAAGAAAATTACAAAATGGAAAAAGATCGCGCACAGGGTCAAATTCACGACCGGTATCTATGTCGTGCAGCTGGACGGCAAATGCAACGTTGTCAGCGCCCGGTACGTGAACAGCGTGGCGCTCAATCCGAACATGTACCAGAACCAGCAGTACCTGAAAAATTCATATTTCGCTCATGACACAAGAGAGAGATCCCTGTAAGGCCGGAAGCTGGTTCGGCAAACCATACTATTCATTCAGCGACTACCTCTGGAACAAGCACGGCTGCCGCGTCCTGAAAATACCGATCAATGCCGGCCTCTCCTGCCCGAACAGGGACGGTTCGGTCGGCGTTGAAGGCTGCGTATTCTGTTCCCCGGACGGTTCCGCGTCGCCCGGTATGAACGCGGGGATGCCGATCAGCGAGCAGATGGACCTCGCGAAAAGCGGCTTCAAGCGCTCCGACGAGACCACACGATACATAGCCTACTTCCAGGCCTTTACCAATACCCACGGCTCCCCTGCCCTGCTGAAAGAGCTTTATGACCAGGCAATTAACCGGGAAGATGTCGTGGGCCTGATGATCGGGACAAGGCCTGACTGCGTCCCGGAGGAGGTCCTGGACCTCATTGCGTCGTACCGGGAGCCCGGCTTCGAGCTGTGGCTGGAAATAGGCATGCAGTCCTGCCATGATAAAAGCCTTGAATTTTTACGCCGCGGCCATACCAATGACGTTACTGTTGACGCGGTAACCAGGGCCGCCCGGCGGAACATACCGGTATGCGTGCATCTCATTCTGGGCATCCCCGGCGAGTCGTGGCACGACATGATGGCCACCGCTGCCGCTCTCCGGACCATGCCGGTACGGGGCATCAAGTTCCATCACCTCCACGTCATCAGCGGAACGGCCCTTGAGGGACTGTTCCGGGCGGGCCTCATGAAGCCGCTTTCGATGAACGAATACGTATCCACGATCTGCGATTTCATCGAGCGGGTGCCGCCGGATATCCTCATACACCGGCTCACCGGTGACCGCGAAGAAAATACCCTGGTCGCTCCCCGGTGGGGCCTCCACAAGGGTACCGTCATCAGGGCAATAGAGGATGAATTCCGCCGGCGGGGATCTTTCCAGGGATTTCTATCTGATTCGGGCTGGTAACGATAATGAAAATCGCAGTAGCCATGAGCGGCGGCCTCGATTCCTCGATGGCGGCATTGATCCTAAAAGATGCGGGCCACGAGATAACGGGCATCACCGCGGAGCTGTCCGCCGGCTTAATCGCCCGCCATTACGGGACATCAGCCGCATCGGGTACCGTTGAATCGGCGCGAACCATGGCCGATGCTCACGGTTTCCCGCTTCACGTGGTAAACCTCGAAGACGTTTTTCTCAAGGACGTGGTGGAGCCGTTCTGCGCTGAATACCTCCGCGGCGCGACCCCCAATCCCTGCGTCCGCTGCAACGCCATTATTAAGTTCGGCCGCCTGCTCCAGTTCGCCCGCACCATCGGCTGTGAAGCGATCGCCACCGGTCATTACGCCATGATCAGGAAGTCGGAGAACGGACGCTATTTCGTGGCCCGGGGCAGGGAAATCGCCAAAGACCAGTCTTATTTCCTCTTCAGGCTAACACAGGAAAGCATGAAGGATATCGTCTTTCCCCTGGGAGGATTCACCAAGGAGGAGGTACGGCTGATGGCGGCGGAGCGGCGCCTTCCCGCCGCGGAACGGCCGGAAAGCCAGGAGATCTGCTTTATCCCGGACAACCGCTACGATCAATTCATCGAGCGCGCGTCGGGTAATGTTCCCGGACCGGGCGACATCGTCGATGCCGTCGGCGCCGTTATCGGACGCCACGGGGGGATCCACCGGTACACCATCGGCCAGCGGCGGGGCCTCGGTATTGCAGCGCCGCGCCCCCTCTATGTCGTCAGGATCGACGCGGCCCGCAACATCATTGTTGCAGGCTACCGGGAAGACCTTGAAGTCGGGTCCCTCTTCGCCGATTCGATCCATTACATGAAGGAGACCGGCCTCGACGGCAGGCGCGTCCTGGTGAAGACGCGCTCGACCCAGGTACCGATACCGGCGCGCCTGGCAGAAGAAGCGGGAGGAGTCACGGTTCTGTTCGATGAGCGGCAGATCGGGATTTCGCCCGGGCAGGCCGCGGTATTCTACAATGATGAAATGGAAGTGCTCGCCGGGGGCACCATCGTGCGGTGATTCAATTGGCTCTTATGACCTCACCCCCTCAATCCCCCTCTCCCGCGTGGAGAGGGGGAGGCCCAGGGAAATATATTTACCAGGAGCCCTCTCCCAGTGGGAGAGGGCGCGCCGGAGGCGGGGTGAGGTTGCCCCCTCTGGGGGACAGGGGGCCGATACTATGGTATTGGAGAAAAAATATTGAAAAAATTCGACTTGCTATCACTTCTATTAATCATTCTTCTCTGGCCATTCTCCCATGTAAGGAGCGCCGATATGGACCTGTACAATAAAATGCTCATACGCGAAGAATCATCACGGGCGGAAGATATTTCCATCACCTGGCTTGGCACCGCGGGCGTCCTTATTTCCGACGGCAGCACCGGCTTGCTCATCGATCCCTATGTGAGCAGATTCGGCATGTCAAAAATATTTTTCAGCAGGCCCCTGGAGCCGGATAAAGAGCGCATCCGCTCGTGGGCCGGAAAACTGGGGAAGAAAAAAATCAGGGCCGTGATCGTCAGCCATTCGCACTTTGACCACTCCCTCGACGCGCCCTTTTTCGCCAGGGAAGCGGCCGCACCTCTGGTGGGCACGGAGAGCACGCTCAATATCGGCCGCGGAGCCGGCCTCCGGGAAGAGGAACTTACACTCGCCAGGCCCGGCCAGTCGATAAATGTCGGCAGGTTCGCCATCATGTTCATCGAAAGCAGCCATGGCCCGGTATTCGGCAGAACGCCCTACCCCGGCGTCATCGACAAACCCCTGGTGCCGCCCGGACGCGCGAAGG
>CAZZHU010000146.1:0-11299 GCA_964654045.1 uncultured Leptospirales bacterium | reverse complement strand
CGCTGGTCCTTGTTGGCCCCGAGGTGAAACCACATGCTCGCCTTGGGATTGGTCCTGGAATAAGCTCCAGTCAGTACTTTAAACTTGTTGAACTCCGCCTGAGACGCAATCCTGTCAACCTCGTCGACCAGGGCGGAAACCTCCACCTGTATAAGCTGCCGGTCTTCACTTGAATAAATTCCGTTCGCAGCCTGTACGGCAAGGACCCTGACACGCTGGATGATGGACGCGGTCTGGTTGAGGTATCCCTCGGCGGTCTGTATGAACGACATACCGTCTTCGGAGTTCCTCTCAGCCTGCCGCAGTCCCTGGATCTGTGTCCTCATTTTCTCGGACACGGCCAGTCCGGACGCGTCATCTCCCGCCCTGTTGATCCTCAGTCCCGAGGAGAGCTTTTCCATGCTCTTGCCTATCTCCCACTCGTTGAACTTGAGGGACCGGTTGGCGTTAATTGCACTCATGTTGTGATTGATTATCATTTTACACTCCTTTGCTGAAAAAAGTATTCTGGCTTCCATGCCATTCTTGCTCCGATGGGCAGTCGGAACAGAATGAATACCACCAGTAAAAAGGCTGAAGCCTTACGCAACAGCCGGGTTGAGACATTCCAGGCTTGTATTTGGGCTAATACAAGACTGGAACGCTTTGTACAGATTAGCCTTCCCAGTTTTGAAAAGTTTTCAAAGATCTCGTAGAGTAAAGTAGGGACACGTATCCCTATTCGAAATTTCGCCACCTTTGGTGACAATATTGAGGTCGATGGCAGGCTGTTTTTGACTTTAAGAAATGATTATTTAATAATATATTATTATTTCGATATTTTAGAACTATATATTATTTTTTTTAAATAAATCATACTTTTACCCATTAAATAAACATTATAGCATATTTCGTATATTTTAATTAAATTAAATTCATGCTGGTATGACCGATAACTATCGTATAACCGATAACTATCTGTCTTTATACCGATAACAATCCAATCTAACAGTGTTTTTCATATACAAAACTGTCCAATCAGCCGCAAAAAAGGCTTCCCTCCCCTTTCTTTTAAACAAACATTTCATATCCGGAGGGATGCGGGAAAAAATATTGACGAACAATATCAAAAACCTTACTATCCAGTCAGAAGAATTCATCATATCCAAAAATCGAGGCGGCCATGAGACAAACCGTAGCATCCATTGCGGAAATGAAATTAAAAAATGAAAAAATATCCATGCTCACCGCGTACGACTTCTCCTTCGCGCCGATACTGGACGCCGCCGGGGTTGACATCATCCTGGTGGGAGATTCCATGGCCAACGTAATCCTCGGCATGGACAGCACGACTGAGATCAGCCTCGATGAAATGATCAACCACAGCAGGGCTGTCGTGAAGGGATCGGAGCGCGCCATGGTGGTCGGCGATATGCCCTTCTGCTCCTACCAGATCAACCCTGAAAACGCCGTGGCAAGCGCCCGCCGCTTCGTCGACGAGGCCGGGTGCCAGGGTGTCAAACTGGAATGGTTTGAACACGCCCTGGACGCGACAAAAAAAATCGTTCAATACGGCATCCCCGTCATGGGTCACATCGGCTTCACGCCCCAGACGGCGGACAAACTGGGCGGTTCGATTGTCCAGGGCAAGGATATTGATACGGCGAAACGTCTCATCGAACAGGCAACGTTGTTTGAGGCTGCCGGCTGTTTCAGCATTGTCCTGGAATGCGTGCCCTGGCAAATCGCAAGGATTATTACCGAGAAGCTGAAGATACCCACCATCGGCATCGGCGCCGGCGCCTATTGCGACGGGCAGGTCCTGGTTCTCAATGACATGCTGGGCCTGTTCAAGCGATTCACGCCGAAGTTCGTGAAAATCTATGAAGACATCTACACCGCGTCTTTGAAGGGAATCCAGAATTACGTCAGCGAAGTTCGGACGGGGACCTTCCCGTCAGAAAAAGAAAGCTTCAACATGAAAGAAGAAGAATTTAACAAACTGATGGATTCGCTGCAGGATAAGCAGTTATGAAAAAAAGAAACTGCTCATCTACAGTCGGCGGCATGGAGAAAAATGGGGGGGGATATGAAACATTGTTGTTTGGGTAACACATTCATCCACTTCTGTTTCAAGGTGTAGTTTATTGTGCCGCATACTGTAGAGAGCAGGATAACATTCTGTCTCTTAAGCGTTACTGAAAGCAAAACCTCCACTTGCAATAATACTCAAATTTTGAGACCGTTAACTCTTATAATATACAGCATAGAGCGCATATAATGCAATCCCTGATTATGTTATTTAGATGAGGGCAAAAACACCAAATATTCTGTAGGGGAATTCCCTTAGCGGAATTGAGGATACTAGCAGCAGGAACTACTGCCGGTCAGAAGTGCCGCCCTGGCTCCACTGTATCGCGAACTGCACCAGTTCGCCGGAGTCTTTCAACTTGAGCTTTTCGATTATGCGGGAACGATATGTTTCCACTGTCTTCACGCTGAGGGACAGTTCCTGTGCTATATGCCGATTCGAGAGTCCTCTCCCGATGAGCTGAAAGACGTCCATCTCACGGTTCGTGAGGCTTTCAAGGGGCGATTGCCTGACTTCCGGCGTGGTGAGGAGCCTTCCCAGGAGTCGCTCCTTCAAATCCTCGCTCACGTAGATCCTGCCGGCAAGGATATCGCGGAGCGCCCTGATAACGACTTCCATTGACTCCTTTTTCATGACGTATCCCCGGGCGCCTGCCCGGATGGCGCGTTCGGCGTAAAAATTTTCGTCATGCATCGAAAGGATAAGAACGGGTATGTTGAACCGGGATTTTATGGCAGCGGTGAGCTCTATCCCCCCGGTTCCCTTGAGGGAAAGGTCGGCAATGATAATGTCAGGCTTCAGGTCATTGATGCACCGGATGGCGGTATCGGCGTCCTCGGCGTCTCCGCAGACGATGAAATCCTCTTCACCGTTAATGAAGGCCGCGAGTCCCTGGCGCACCACGGGGTGGTCATCAACGATCAATACCTTGCTCTTTGCCATGCTCTATTCCTGTCCGGGTCAAGATTCTATCCCATCCAGACGGCCTGTCAATATCTTTTATGGTGAGGGCGCCGTTATCGTATCATCTCCAGATGCACACGACAGTGGTCCCCCTGCCCCTGTTCTTCACTACTTTGATTGAAGCGCCGATCGCATTGGCGCGGTATCTCATTATCCTGAGCCCCATCCCCTTCAGGGAGTCGATATCATCGGGTATCCCGATGCCGTCGTCGCAGATATCAAGATGGATGATCCCTTTTACTTTTTTCAGGGTCACGGTTATTCGTTGCGCCCTGCCGTGCTTGATGGCATTGGTCACCGACTCCTGAACGATGTAATGGAACTGCGTCTCGACCATGCTGTCATTAATGGTGATGGACGGGTCGCACTGCAGGTCGAGGGAGACCGAATAGATGCTCTCGACGGTCCGCGCCAGACGTTCGAGGGCCCCGATGATGCCGCCGGAATCGATCTCCATCGGCGACAGGCCGCGGGAAAGCATCCTGGTATGGTCCTTCGCTTCGTTGATGAGAGAAAAGACCCCCCGCGCATCCTCCGCCTCGGGAAGGGATTTGTTCGCCAGTTTTCTTACCAGTGACTCGCACAGAAAACCGGTCCCCGTGAGTATCTGGCCCAGGTCATCATGGAGATCGCGGCCTATGCGCTGCTGCTCCTTCATGCTTATCTCAAGCAGCTGGCGCTCAAGGTATTTCCGTTCCGTTATGTCCGTAAAGACCGCCACGATGCCCGCAAGACGGTCCCGATCGTCAATGAGGGGACGGGGCGAAACGATAGCATCGATTTTCTCGCTGGACTTGAACAACAGCCGTATCTCAAACGCCTTTTTCCGCATGACACCCCTGCCGCTTACCTGCTCCATGAAATTCTCACGATCCTCCTCGTAAAGAAGGTTCAGTATCGAATTCCCGATGATTTCCTCTTTCTGTGCGCCGACCATCTCGCAGAACCGGTCATTGACGAAGGTGATCGTTCCCGCCCCGTCTCCCTGGACGAGTCCGTCGCTCATGGTCTCCACCAGCACCCGGTACCGCTCCTCGCTTTTCCGGAGGGCGTCCTGGGCAAGCTTTCGCAGCGTTGTATCCTTCAGGACGGCATGGATCATCATCTTCCCGGCGATGGGAACCACCGTGAAGGTTATATCGACAGGGGCCTGGCGGCCGTCAAAACAGTGATGCACCCATTCAAAGCTGAGGCTGTCCATCTCGTATACGAATTTCATGATTTCATTCATGCGCAATTCCGTCGGGGTGCCATCCGACAGGAATTCGGGCGACAGCTCATGAGGACTCTTCCCCAGAAGCATCTCTTTCCTGCCGGCATTAAACAGGTTAACAGCCGCCATGTTGCAGTCAATGATCTGTTTTTCATCAATGAGAAGCTGGGCGTCCGCCGACTGTTCAAAGACATGCCGGAATTTTTCCTCGCTCTCGCGAAGGGCCATCTCGATCCGCTTGATCTCGGTGATATCGCGGATGATCTGTATGGCGCCGATGATAGCGCCGTGTCCGTCATACAGGGGCGACGCCTTCCCCCACAGGTAGGTCTCTTTCATGGTGAACGGCAGGGACGGGATGTACGCTTCGGCGGTGACCGCGTCTCCGTCTCTGGCGAAGGCCAAGTATTCTTCGATGTACCCCGGCGCGTCCTCCCCCACGATATCGATCAGGATGGGGCGCCTCTCGCCGAAGAATGGTATCGCGTACTCGTAATCCCCCTTCCCCAGCATGGCCTCCTTGCTGACGCCGGTCATCTTTTCCATGGCCCTGTTCCATTCTATCACCTTTTTTTCCCTGTCGATAACAAAGGTCGCGTCCGGGAAAAAATCGATGATCTCCATAAGCTGCCGGTGGGCCATGCGCAGGCTGTCTTCAATTGCCTTCCGGTCGGAGATCTCCCTCGTTGAAAAGACGGCGCCCATCAGGCTCCCGTTGTCCCTGGCGACCACCTTTCCGTTTGATTCAAACCAGAGGACGCGGCCGTCCTTATGTATCATGCGGTATACGGCATCGACCTTGCTCAGGCTGTGCATGCCGTTCCTCATTAAATCTATGATTCCCTGCAGGTCATCGGGATGCACCAGGCAGAATGCCGGCCTGCCGAGAAGCTCTTTTTCGGAATACCCGAGAACTATCTGATACGACGGGCTGACATAGGTCAAGTTGCCGTTGACGTCGCACATGCCCACCAGGTCGAACATATTGTCGGCAAGGAGGCGGTACTGCCGTTCGCTCTCGCGCAGTGTTTCCTCGAATCGGATCCGGTCGGTGATGTCATTCATGACCGTGAGAAGGCACCGCTTCCCTTTCAGGTCCAGCGTCTCGGCGGATACCTGCATCGTTCGGACAGCGCCGCTCTTCGTCTTCAGGCGGAGTTCATGGTCCCGGACGATCCCCTTATTCCCGATGGCATCGGCAAGGTCGATCCCGGCTTCGGGTATGGCATACATCCCGGTCATGGTAATCGGACCGTCCAGGAGTTCCTCCCTGGCAAAACCGGTCATGCGTGTAAAGCTGGCGTTTACATCAATGAACGTTCCATCCTCCATGACCGTTATTGCCATCCCGGAGGGATTCAAATGGAAGGCCTTGGAAAACTTTTCTTCGGAGATATGGATCGCCTCCTTGGCGCGCATGCTCTCCGTGATATCCCTTCCGATGACCTGGTACTCGATGAGGATCCCCTGGTCATCAAAAAGAGCCTGCACGGTCCAGTGCTGCCACCGCCAGCCCGAAGGGCCGGGGCTGCCATGCTCGTATGTCAGCAGCGGATTATCCCGGCTCAGGGAGAGGTGACGTTCGCCGATCCCGTCACGACCCGGATCGGCGAGGCGCTCCAGGTAACTGGTGCCGATAAGGTCTTCCCGCGCAATATTGAAATAGCGGCAATACTCGTCGTTGACAAAGGTGATGAGGCTGTCGCGCGGAAGGAACCGGCATATCATGAGGGGCATGGTCTCAACGATCGCCCGGTAACGCTCCTGGGTTTTTCTCAGTTTTTTTTCCATCTGGTGCCGGTAGAGGGTGAAATCCAGGGCGATGATGAGCTCATTGATATTGAAGGGCTTGACAAGGTATCCGTAGGGATTCGTCAGCTTGGCCCTGCCGACCGTATCGGGATCGGTGTGGGCAGTCATGTAGATTACGGGGACATCACACCGGGACATAATGTCCCGTGCCGTGTCTATTCCATCGCTGACGCCCTGGAGCTTGATGTCCATGAGGATGAGATCGGGATTGAGCGCGTGGATGTTATCCATAAGCTCTTCGCCGGACATAAGAACCGCCGGGACATCATACTCCTTTTCCAGCAGCGTCTTCTGTAAATATCTCGCCGATATGGCGTCATCCTCAACGACCAGAATTCGTGCATTACCCATGAAAAAATCCCCCCTACAGCCCCGAGAAGGTTCTATTATATGGGTACTATTGCACGAAATCAAGTGATTAATAAAAAAATACCTCACCCCCCATCCCCCTCTCCATAAAATGGCGAGGGGGAGATGGAATGATATTAATTCGAAAACCCTCTCCTTGCAAAGGAGAGGGTGCGCGGAGCGCGGGTGAGGTTTTAAAGCGGAGCAAAGGTGTACCAGGTATTACCTGACTGATTTATATATGCAGGAAGCACCGTTCCAGGGTAGCCATGAGGGCAATGGAATGCTCATTGGCGGCCTCGATAACCAGGGCGTCATTCATGGAACCCGCCGGCCAGACGACCGCGGTCACTCCTTCCCTGGCCACGGTGTCGATGCTGTCGCGCTGGGGAAAGAACGCGTCCGACGACATGACCGCCCCCTTGAGGCTATGCCCCTTTTTAATGGCCTTGTCGATAGCCTGCTCCACCGCCCCGACCCGTTCCTGCTCCCCGGTGCCGACCGAAATGGCGGCGCCGTCCTTGACGAACACGATGCCGTTGGATCTGACATTTATGTTCACGTACCATGCGGTGAGGCAGTCATCGAGCTCTTTTCCCGCCGGTTTCCGCTGCACGGCATAGTCTTTTCCGCCGTTCTTTGCCGGGTCGGAATTCGGTATCATCGGATCCACGATAAAATCGGCGGCTGACCGTATCCGGGTCAGGTACGGCACCTCGAGCGTGATGGACCCGTCAACCAGGTTTCGTATATTATAATATCCTTCAACATCGTCGCCGATGAATTTCGGCATGCGGTCCATGTTGGCCACCCTCGCGACCCTGATGGCGTTGTTGAGCTTCTTCGTCCCTTCATTCCGCCGGAGGATTGCCAGGGCGTCCTCATCATAATCGGGGGCTATGATCCCCTCGACGAAGGATTCCATCAGCGTCTCGGCAGTGGCCGCGTCCACCTTCCTGTTGAATCCCACGATCGAACCGAAAGCGCTGCGCTCGTCGCAGGCCCGCGCGATGCGGTATATCTCCGAAAGCTGCTCACCCTTCGTGTCAACCTTGAAGCCGCAGGGATTCACATGCTTCATCACGGTACAGGCGGCCTTCCCGAAAAACTTGAGTATATTAAGGGCCTGGCTCATGTCCTGAAGGTTGGTCAGCGACAGTCCGTCCTTGCCTCCCTTCAGGATGTCGAGATTACCCACCGATAGTGCCGCACCTCCGGCCGGGGCGTAGGCAATGAAGGGCTGGTGCGGGTTGGTCCCGTACCGCAGCTGGATGCCGACTTTTTTTAGAGGAATCTTTTTATCGCCGATAACTATCATGGCTTCATCGGGGAAATTGCTCTTTATCGCTTTTTTATATGCGTCTTTAAATGAGGAAACGTCTGTTGCCATACTATTGCTCCATTTATTAATTATTTCTGCGTGTTGAGGAAAACAGGCGACAATACGATTCAAGTAATACCGCTGTCACATGTCAAGAAAAACATATGGTTTTGCGGATGGAAGGGTGTATTATTACAAGTCCCCGCAATATGCCGGAGGGGGATTATCCTGGAGGCGCGGTCATGCGACCGCGCCTTACTATTTTCGATTATACCTACTTGTTCCTGTTCTTGATCACAAATTTTATCTTGCCGGCTGTATCCCTATACACGGCGGCAACGGCAACGCGGTAATCATCCTTCCCCTTTTCCGGCGCCAGCGCCTTGTACAGGGCCGCCGCTGCCTCCTTGGCGGAAGCATAGGGAATTTCCACGTCAAGGGGTTCGCCGGAAAAGACGGGAAGCGGGTCCGTGTTGACGCCCGTGTAGGTGGCAATGAGCTTGCCCCTGCCGGCGGCCTTCGGCACCTCGAAATAAATCCTGAGGACCGTGCCATCAGCCGACCGCTTGACAATGGAAAGGGCCGCGTCTTCGAAGACGCACCCGCTGATGCGGGGAGTATGATTTGGCGCGTCAGGCTCAAAATCCCACGCCCGCAGCGCATTGCCGAGAGCAGCGACGGGACTCGCTCCTTTTTTGAACTGCGCCGCGATATCGGGTGTCTGCTTGCCGTTGCTGACCGCAATCCACTTGAACTTGCCGACGATAATCGCCGGGTAGATCAGCAGGTCCGGGTTCCCCGACTGCATCGTTTTCTCGTCTGAAGGCTTGACAAATACTGTTTTCTTCTCTTTTTCGAACCGGCGCGCCTGGCTCGAAGGACTCCTTCCCGTAACGGCGTAGAGTACTGCGTCGTCTCCCGCCGGGCTTTTCCCGATGATGATGACACGGCCTGGATATTGCATTTGGGACAGCACTTCAAAACCTTTTTCCATAGCTCACTCCTTTCCCAGAATTTTTACTCTTCTGCCCTCGACATTGAGTCTTCCCTCGCAGTACAGCTTGATCGCCTCGGGCAGGACCTGATGTTCGATCTTGAGACCCCGTTCATGAAAGCTCTCAAACGTGTCGCTCTCCTCGACGGTGTTGACGCCCTGCAGGATAATCGGTCCGGTGTCGCATCCCTCGTCCACGAAGTGCACGGTGCAGCCGCTGACCTTCACCCCGTACCGCCACGCGTCGCCATACCCGTCGGTCCCGGCGAAACTGGGGAGCAGCGCGGGATGGATATTGATAATGCGGTTCCGGTACTTGCCGATCATGTGCGAGGTGATGAGGCGCATGTAACCCGCCAACACGACCAGCTCGACATCATATTTTTTCAGGATTGTTATTATTGCTTCCTCGTGCTCCTCCCGCAGGGCGAACTGCCTGCGGTCGATGAAAAAAGCGGGGATGCCGTGCGCGCGCGCCCTCTCCAGGCCGTAGGCTTTTTCCCTGTCGGATATAACGCAGACGACACTTGCCGGCAGCCAGCCGGATTCAGCCTTGTCGATGATGGACTGCAGATTTGTCCCTGACCCGGAGACAAGAACAGCAATGTTGGTTTTTTTCATTATGTGCATTCCCGTTATGATGGGGCACGCCGTTCAGTGCGCGGTCTGCGCCCCAGCCAGAACCCTCACATCAAGAACTATCCCCGGTTATGGCCCGCTTATGGTATGATAAAAGTATTATGTCCCGTGGCCAATCTGTCAAGATTAATTCACTCAATAAGCTTGAGAAATTCCTCCCTGGTCCTGATATCGCTCCTGAAAATCCCCCGTACCACCGATGTTATAGTGCTGGCGCCGGGTTTTCGCACACCCCGCATCTCCATGCACATATGCCGCGCCTTGACTACCACCGCAACGCCCTTCGGTTTGACATGCGCCATGATGGCATCGGCTATTTCCGTGGTAAAGTGCTCCTGGATCTGGAGCCTTCTGCTGAAGATGTCAACGATGCGGGCAAGCTTGCTGATACCGACTATCCGTTTGTTGTCCGGTATATAGGCGATATGGCAGACGCCGAAAAACGGCAGCATGTGGTGTTCGCACATGGTGTAAAACTGTATATCCTTAACGATCACCATTTCATCATGTTCCAGTTCGTGGGCCTTGCCGAGGACATCGGCAATATCCTCTTTGTCACCGCCGAAGATGTCCTCGTACATCCGAGCCACCCGGTCCGGCGTTTTCTCCAGGCCGCTCCGGCCGGGGTCCTCGCCGATGGCGAGAAGTATCTCGATGACGGCTTTTCTGATTCTATCTCTGTCCAACTGACGATCCTCCTTTATTAGTCATGAAGGCGAGGTCGCATAACCTCGCCTTCATGATTCCTGCCACGCCTTCACATATCATTGTGAAAAGAAGGAACAATTTTTCAATAAAAAATTAATTCCGTGTTGATAAATGTTGATCCCGCGGGTACGCGCCGGAAGTATGTGCGCGACGCTGTCGCAATTATGTCCGATAACCGGTCCGCACACGGAGCAATTTTTAACACTGACCGGAAAAAAAAAGTCTTGATTTCACAAGGATTTTCTGTCGTAAAATATTCGGGAAGGGGGAGGAATGGCGCGTGGTTTCCATGGAGGTCAATGGTGCTGTTACAATTACTATTACCATCAATATGCTGACAATTCACAATTCCAATGAATTGCTAAGGATACTTCTGGAAACCGCCCATGAATATGATAAAGAGATACGGCTCAACTGCATGCATGTGAATTCACTTGATTCAACGGTCATTGCCATGCTCATTGAATTCAACAATCACATGAACGAAAACGGGAAAAAATTTACGCTCACAAACCTTTCCCCCTTCACCAAAAAAACTCTTGAGATACTCCACATAACAAAGTTTTTCAACATTGAATGAGTGCAAGAAAAATATTTATGTTACGGCCCCGCTCATTATCTTTTTCATGAGCGCTTTCCTCCCGTGCGCCCGGGCCGCTGCCGACCCCGGGCAAATACAGGAACCCGGGGCGATCTTGCTGAATGCGGACAGCGACAGCATTCCCCTGGGTTTACACATCTCCATTCTCAAAGATACAACCGGCGCGATGACAATACAGGAAGCCTCTTCGCCAGAAACGGCAGACCGGTATGCTCGCGTCACGGAAAAGGCCCCCAGCTTCGGATTCGACAGCAACGACTACTGGGCGCGGTTCCGCATAACGAACACGCTGCCCCGCGATGAGCGATGGTTCCTGGAGCTTGAGTATCCGCACATGGATATTTTCGAAATATACTACAGGGACGCGGGGGGCTCCTTCATACGGAAACGAACAGGCGATATCTACACCTTTAAAATGCGGGAACTGCAATTCCGCAACTTTGTCTTTTCGATCCCGGTGCATAGGGGAAAAAGCCAGACCGTCTACCTTCATTTCGCGGGATCATGTTCAAAACAATTCCCCCTGATACTCTGGTCGCCGGGGGCCTTTGCCGAAAAAGCCGCAAGGGAAAAACTCCTTTTGGGCATATATTACGGCATCATCATTGTCATGATCTTCTACAACCTGA
>CAZZHU010000145.1:404-11694 GCA_964654045.1 uncultured Leptospirales bacterium | reverse complement strand
CATTATAACCCGCCCCCGGACCGGCGCCGGTCTCATCATCATATCCGGAAAAATAGGGGTATTCGAATGAGGGACTCGCATGTATGGAAACCGTCAGGATATCCGCCCGTTCATAGAAAATTTCCTGCTGTCCGTTTCCATGGTGGTAGTCGATATCGAGGATTGCCACTTTACCGAACTTGCTCAGGAAATTCGCTGATATGGCCGTCGAATTCAGATAGCAGAAACCTCCCGCGTATGCCTTCCCCGCGTGATGCCCCGGCGGCCTTACCAGCGCGTACGCAATACGGGTGCCGTACAACAGGGCCGAAGCGCCGGTGAGAGCGCAATCCACAGCGTCACGGGCGGCGAGAAAGGCGTTTCGATTGATGGGACTGTATATGTCTATGCAGTAATACCCCACATGGGTGCTCATTGCGGCCGGCTTTTTTACCTCTTTCCGGATAGGGAACACGTCCGGATACAGAGACTTCCCCGGTTCAAATGTTTCAGAAACCATCTTCAGGTAGTTATAATAATCCCTCGAGTGGACATCAGTTATTAATGAAGCGGGGAATTTCTTTATACTCGTACGGTTGAAGAGGCCGGTGTTAATGATCGACTTGAGGATCGTTTCAACACGAACCGGCGTTTCAGCGTAACCGCGTTCTTTAACATGATGTATATGATGCCGGTCATTATATATAAGCATGATCTTTTTGTCTTCAGGCACGCGCATTGAGACCGATTCGTCTGTTTTTATGCGATACCGATACGGCTTGAGTCTCAGCGGATCGTCCCGGAGACTGTCGATTATCGCCGTAATTTCATCGGGTGAATATATCCCTCTGTACTTCCTTTCAAGTATCAGTCTTATTGTTCTTTTCGCCTTTTTTAATTCCGGGGCATACGTCCGCCCGAGGGAATCGTACATGAGATAGTATCCGTTGGGATAATGCTTTGTACTGATACTTTCATATCGCGTATTATCAACGGGCCTTGCCCCGTGCCGCTCATAAAACCTCAAACGCGCAATATTTCTTTTTTTCCTGATACTATCTGCGTTTTCGTCACGGACCTCTGTCATGCAATCAAAGAAAATACCGGAACAGTTAAATTTAACCGCTTCTTCCCGTACCCGCTCGTACAGCGATCCGCCGACGCCTCCCCGCGGCTTGACAAAGTCCGCCGCAAGCATGTCGAGAAAGCAAAACTTATTCCCGGGATCATGGGACATGAGGGCAAATCCCTTGACAACCCCTCTCGTGTCATCGGCCACAAAAAGCATATACCGCATCTGATCATAGTAAGGATCATTGATACGGTCCAGTATTCTCTGTATGGCTTTTTCAGAGATATCCTCTATCTGCTCTTTGGCGATAACCCGGATTTGCTCTATTGCTTTTTTATTAATGGGTAAATACGTATCATAGATTAGCCTGATTCTGAACATGGCCCACCTGGATCATATAATTATTTTTTCCCCGGTGTATCAATAATATGGATATCGCGCTGAGGATAGGGAATCTCTATCCCCTCTTCCCTGAGCTTTCGGAAAATCGCGTAATAGAGCTGGCTCTTTAGCACCCCCGGGCGGTCTATATATTCCCTGGTCCACACCCTGAGTTTGAGAGTGATTGAGCTATCAGAAAATTCGTGAAAAAGCACATCAGGAGAGGGAGTCTTAAGCACGCCGTCATTCTCAAGGGCAACATCGATCAGGAGGCCCCGGACCTTTTCCATGTCCTCCCGATATGATATTGACACCGGAAAATTGAAACGCACGTTGCTGCCCATGTGGCTCCAGTTTATCACCGTGGACGATACGAATTCCGAATTGGGCACGATGATTGATATGTTATCGTTCGTCAGTATAGTGGTGGAGCGCATCGAGATGTTGATGACATCCCCCGTTACCCCTGCAACTTCTATTCGGTCCCCAACCTTTATAGGCCTCTCGAAGAGAATGATAAGGCCGCTTACAAAATTATTGGTAATATTCTGAAGACCGAAGCCGATACCGATGCCGAGGGCCCCGAAGATCAAAGTCAGGCTGGTGAGGTTTATCCCCGCCGTCTGGAGCACAATAATGAAGCCTATAATAATAACAAGGTAGCGGATCAGGGAGGCGACGGCGATCCTCACGCCGAGTTGGATCTTGCTTTTCGACATGAGGCGGTAGACGATAAGCCGGGCCAGCCGGCCGGTTACAATTATCACGAGGGTCAGAATCACCACGATATAGATCAAATTCCAGCCGGTTATGTTTGTTTCGCCCAGTTTCACAAGGGGGATGCTGAGATAATCAGTGAGATGTTTGAGATAATCACCTATGTTTTTCATCGTTCATTCCGCACCTCATTATTAGAATGGGAAAAACACCGGGATCAGAATCGTGGCCAGGACCCAGAATAAAATGTTCAGCGGAGTTCCGACTTTAATGAAATCAGAAAACCGGTAATTACCCGCCCCGTACACCATGGTATTCGTCTGGTAACCGACCGGTGTCATGAAGCTCGATGAGGCCGCGAACGTAACGGCCACAAGAAAAGGGCGCGGGCTTACGCCCAGGGAATCCGCCATCGCGATGGCGATCGGAGCCAGAAGCACTGCGGTCGCGTTGTTCGACATGGCTTCCGTGAGGATCGAGGTGAGCAAATACAGGGCGGCGAGGATCACGACGGGCCCCATCCCCCCCAGAAGCCTGATAAGAGTTTCGGAGAGATAGAGCGCGGCGCCCGATCTTTCGAGGGCTATACCAAGGGAGAGGATGCCCCCCAGGAGAAAAATTACCTTCCATTCAATGGCCTGGTAGGCCTCCTCCATGGTGATGCAGCGCAGGAGGACCATGAGGATACATCCGATAATCGCGGCCGTCATGATCGGCACCACGCCGGCGGCTGATGTGATTATAACGCCCAGCACGATCAGCAGAGCGGGGATGATCTTTCTCTTTCGATACACCGGCATATCAACATCAGAAACAATGACGAAATCCTCATGGCTTTTCAGCCAATCGTAGTTTTCCTCTCCGACCTCCATGAGGAGGGCGTCCCCCGGCTTCAGGGGTGTGTCGGCTAAAGCCCTGCGAATGAGCCGGCCTCGGTGCCGCATTGCAAGGGCGTTTACACCGTAGGTATCCCTGAAACGAACCGAACGCAGAGTCTTTCCGGAAAGCGCGGAATTATGGGCGACGATAGCCTCTACCAGGAACAGATCCTCGCCGGGACCACCTTTATCTCCCTGGACCTGCTTCCATTCAGACTTGAGGACTATCCCCAGCCTCTCTTTCATGGTCTGGAGCTGTTTGACATCACAGCGCACCCTCAAGACATCTCCGGCCTTCAATGTAACATACCGTAAGGGGAGAAAGAGCCTTTTCCCGTCTCTAATAACGTCAAGCACGTCAATTTCGAGGTCGGAAAGGAGAGGTGATTCCAGCACCCTGGCGCCGACTGATTTTGCCTCCGGCAACAGAACGATCTCTGTCATGAATTCGGCAAGATCATAGCGCTCCACCGGTCCTTCCTCGTAAGCACCCCCGGGAAGAAGACGGATGCCGATGAGGAGCATGTACGCGCTTCCCGCCACCAGAAATACTATGCCCAGACCGGAAAATTCAAACATCCCGAAGGGAGGCTGTCCATGCATATTGGCAATAGAACTGACGAGAATATTTGTTGATGTTCCGATGAGGGTACAGACCCCGCCGAACATCGAGGCGAACGATAACGGGATAAGGAGCCGCGCAGGGGGAATTTTGTTTTCAGTCGCGGTTCTCATGAGTATCGGGATAAAGATGGCGACCACGGGTGTGTTGTTGGTGAAAGCCGAGAGGAAGGCCACAATTCCCATAACGGTTGCGAGTCCGGATATATAATTGTACCGGAACATCCTGGAGGATAGAACGCCGAGATAATTAACTGCTCCGGTCCTCCTGAGCGATGCGCTCAGCACAAACATGGCAGCCACGGTCACGGTGGCGCTGTTACTGAATCCTGATACTCCGTCCCGGGGTGTAATGATTCCGCTCAGGAGGAGGAATCCCATGACGATAAGTGCCGTAAGATCAACGGATATCTTCTCCGTCGCGAACAATACGACAGCGATGACAATGACCGCCAGAACAATGATCATTTCAATCGTCACGCGAAGCCCCCCTGCACCCCATGACCGAGTGTTGCGCCTTTCAAATTCATCACACTGTTATACATTCCCGTCAACAAAAAAACCATATTGCCGGGTTCCACTGTTCACTATCATAAAGAAAAAGTGTTGCGATAACGGCAATGAGCCAGTAACATGAGTAAGACATGGGATACGATTAATTTCTTAAATTGTTGCCCAGGGGAACTGTATGATAAAGAAATTCGGCACCTTCAAGGGAGTCTTCGTTCCTTCAACCGAGGCCATTCTGGGCACGGTCCTATTCCTTATATTGCCCGTCCTGACAGCAGACACAGGATTGGCAGTGATACTCTTTATCATTCTCCTTGCCCATACCGTTACACTGGCCACCTCCTTTTCCATCGCCGATTGCGCCACAAATCTTAATACAATCGGCGGGGGCGGCATGTATGCCCTGTCCAAGCGCTCCCTCGGGCTGGCCTTCGGCGGCTCCATCGGTATACAGCTCTATCTGGCGCAGGCCGCTTCGATCGGTTTTTACTGCATCGGCTTCAGCGAACCGCTCCAGCCGATCCTGGAGCCTTTACTGAACCTTGTACCGATGCTCCAGGGAAGCGGCCGGGAGATGTTACTGCTGCAGAAGCAGGCGATCGCTACCGGCATGCTTGTCATTTTCCTGATTATCGTCCTCACGGGCGCAGATTTCACTCTGAAGATACAGACCTTTATCCTGATAATCCTGGCAGGGAGCATCGCGGCTATTCTTATATCACCCCTGGTCGGCAACGCGCTATCGGCGAAAAGCCTGTTCGCAGGGAGTATCGCCGATATCAATCTATCAGGTAACAGGTCCCTTACCCTTTCAATATTTTTTGTCTCCTTCACGCAGTTCTTTCCCGCCGTTACCGGCATAGACGCGGGCGTCGGCATGAGCGGCGATTTAAAGGACCCCGGGAAAAGCCTCGTGCGGGGAACCTTCAGCGCCATCGCCGTAACCTTTTCCATCTATATTGCGGTGTCTGTTGTGTTCGCCCTGATGGACCGCGGGGCAGTCATCCAGGGTTACGCAAACGGCAACCCTGAGGGGAGCCTGCTGACCGTGCTGCTTGGCCTGGGCAGGCCCTTTCCCTTTAATGCGCTGGGGATTTTGGTGTTGATGGGGATACTGTTCGCCACAAGCTCATCGGCGCTCAGCTGCTTCATGACCGCGCCGCGCACCGCGCAATCACTGTGCCGGGACAGGTTGCTGCCATCCTTTATGAATTTCCTGGCGCGTGACTTTTCACCCCGGGGGCGGGAGCCCCGCGTTGCCGCCGTATTCACTTTCTTCATCGGTCTGGGCGTGATATGGATGGGCTCCCTTAGCCTGGCCGCGATGGTCGTCGGCATCTGCTATCTGGTTGTGTACGGCTGGATCAACGGTGCTGCCTTTTTCGAGCGGATAAGCAAAAATCCGAGCTTCAGACCGACGTCCAAAGGGCACTGGCTCATATCGCTGTACGGCTTTATCGCCGCCATTGCCATAATCATTCTTTTTGACTGGGTTACGGGGATTCTCATCATCGTGTCCCAGTATGCCATCTTCAGGCTCATTTTAAAATATAAAGCCAGGAACAAGCTTGAAGGCGTATGGTGGGGCGTTCTTTTTTCATTCATCTCATGGGGTCTCAGGACGCTCGAGGACATAGTTCAGGGAACAAAAAACTGGCGTCCCATACTTATCGCCATCGCCTTCGGCAAGGACAGGCACGGCCCTGAAAAAATCGGCTACCTCGCCAACCTCGTGGCCTCGTACAAGGGAATGGTTAACTTCAATGTCATAGTGGATAAAAAGAGTCCCGACGCTGAGATTGATGTTTCCCGGCTCCCGATAGTCCCCCGCATCGTGCGGACCGACGACCGGACCGAGTCGGCTCGGAGCATGGTCCAGATGAATAATTTCATCAATCTCAAGTCAAACACCGTGTTGCTGGAATATTCCGAGCAAATCGACATGGTCGACGTGATACGGACCGTCCTTTCACTCGATAAAAACCTGCTGTTATTGAAAAACAGCAACAAGCTGCTCAAGCAGGAGAAGGTGGACATCTGGTGGCGGGGAGAGCGCAATGGAAACCTTATGGTGCTTATCGCCTATATCATTGGTTCGTCGCTTAACCTTGACGAAAAAAAGACCTTCGATATACGGATCATACGCAGACTGGACAGGAACGAAGACCGTGCCGCCGCCGAAGAAGAAATGCATTCGCTGCTTGTAAAGGCGCGGCTGAGAGGCGAAGTGCAGGTGCTTGATTATTCCGAGAGTGATTTCATAGAAACCGTGATCGCAAACTCGCACGGCTCCGATCTTATCCTTATGGGCATACCCGGTAATTATGTGGACCGGGATGCAAAAATAATGTTCGACCTGAACGAATTCTTTTTTCGCCGGGAAATACACCGCTACGACGATCTTCCCGCGATACTGTTCGTCAGGTGTCCCCAGGTATTCGACCTGATCGAGGATTAAGCTGATAACCGCAATAAAAATTTGAATAGAACGCAAAAAAGGCGGGGTTTCATGACCCCGCCTTTTTTATTTACTCTACAACAAGTTGAATTTATACTTGAAAAGCTATACCTGTCTTTTGAGCTATGCCATATAACTTTTTATCATTGGTCCATAACTTGCAATCTGAGAGTAAAGATGAGGCGAGAAGATGGACGTCAACGAATCCTATCCCCTTACCCTGAAGTTTGTTCATCTCAATAAAATGTAATATTTCCTCAAGACTTATTTCAGGCGACGAATCAAGTGTTTGCAGCAGGTTTAGAATCTCTTCGCGGTTTTTCATAGTTCCGCATGCAAGTTCCCCGATAATGAATGGATGAATTGCCACATTAGCATTATTAAGCAATTCCTCGAGCCCGGGATGGCCGTTTCTGAAGTATTCTATCCAGACAGATGTGTCAACGAGGACCATACGCTTAGAAGTTGTTCCTTCTTCTCGGTACTGCGGTCAAAGACTTCTCCGTCCCACCGAGTTTCGCCAGGCGCCTGCTATTCTCTCTTTTAATAAGGGCTTCCAGACCAAGGCGGACAAGAGTCGTTTTTTCATCTATCCCGGTGAGAGCCGAGGCCTTCTTGATTAATGAATCATCTATGTTGATCGTTGTTCTCATATGCATCAATATGCATATTTTAGGCATATCTGTCAAATATTTTTTTACTATAAATATAACTATCCAGTATCTCGCTAGATATTCCGTATTACCAATTAAGCCGTTTTCCTGTACAAATTGATGACATTCCGCAAAAAAGCGCCCAGCAGTATAAGTTCCCTCGTCACCTGCAGACACCAAAACGGCGGGATCACACGGCCCCCCCTTTTCATTCCATCCCGTGTGTAAGCAAGAAAATCAATTGTACTTATTTTTTCTTACGCTTACCAGCACTGCCGGTTGAACAGGCGCATGCTTACGGATGTGCCATATGCTGTCCGCGAAGGATTGCCACATCCTTTGCCGGGGTTACGCCGAACATGCGTTTGTACTCCCGGTTAAACTGCGAAGGGCTTTCGTATCCCACCTGCAGCGCGGCTATATTGGCATTCAATCCGTCCTGGATCATGAGGGTTCGCGCCTTGTGCAGACGGACATTTTTTATATACTGCAGCGGAGACGTATCTGTCACTGCCTTAAAGCTGCTGTGAAACGTGGAGCCGCTCATGTCCAGTTCCTTTGCCAGTCTTTCGATGTCAAAATCATTGCTGCATGACTCATGGATTTTCTGCAGTACCCTGGCTATCTGGAAAAAACGCCTGTTGCGGTGGGCAAGGGCCTGAAGGATCTCTCCCTTTTCGCCCTGCAGCACCCTGTAGATAATTTCCCGTTTAATCATCGGCGCCAGCACCTTTGTATCCCGAGGGTCGGCGATTGCCTGTAAAAGCCGTACGGTTGCGCCGTAAAGCTCTTCATTCATCGGAGCGCTATATATCCCCTTTGGCACAGATTGAGTTTCTTTCAGGTTATCCTCCATCTCCAGCAGGATCTCTCCGACTTCTATCGGGTCAATGGAAATTGACAGGCCCAGTATCGGCCTGCCCGGCTCGGTTCTTCCTTCGCATTCAGCCGGTAATGGAACCGGAAGAACAAGATAATGTGAAAAGTCATAGGTATACACTTCATTTCCAAGGTGGACCTGTTTTTCTCCCTGCCCCAGTATAATGATCTCGGAATTATACGCGTAGGGTGTTCGGGAAAAAGACTGATCGATTCGAAATAAACAGAGCCCCTTTATTGAAGTAGTGAGAACAGTTTCGCCGGGCATAATGTCCGTAAACAACGCAATTATTTTCTTCTGTTTTTCATGCATTTATTAACACCAATCATGCTGAATTTTACAAAAATGTATTATAAAAACGACAATTTCGCAACCTTTTTTTCCGCATTCCGGAGGAATAGGCAATAATAAACAGAATCAGGTATTGCGAAAGATCCGGATATCATTTAAATTCTAACTAAACACAGCACAACAACATGTTGCATCTTTCGTGAGGCAGGTTGACAATAAGAGTGCATCCCAAAACCCGGGATGCACTCCAAGATACATAGTTAGGAGTTTAATTAATGATTCAAAGAAAATTAGGCGGCCAGGGTTTGGAAGTCTCCGCTATCGGGCTGGGATGCATGGGGATGTCTGATTTTTATGGCAGTCACAATGACACGGAATCGATCGGGACCATTCACCGCGCCCTTGATCTGGGCTGCACATTCCTGGATACGGCGGACATGTATGGCCCGTTTACCAATGAAAAACTGGTCGGCAGGGCCATTCGGGACCGGCGGGATGAGGTTGTAGTGGCGACGAAGTTCGGCATTCAACGGGGAGAGGATGGCGCGTTTTTCGGGATAAACGGCCGCCCCGAGTATGTCAAGGCGTGTTGCGACGCCTCGCTGCAGCGCCTGGGCGTTGACGTGATCGACCTTTATTATCAGCATCGTGTCGACGGCGGGGTGCCCATCGAGGAAACCGTGGGAGCGATGGCGGAATTGGTACGGGCGGGCAAGGTCAGATATATCGGCCTGTCGGAAGCCGATCCTGCCGATATTCGCAAAGCTCATGCCGTGCATCCAATTTCCGCGCTGCAAACAGAATACTCGCTCTGGACACGCTTCCCGGATGATGAAATTCTGCCGACCATACGGGAGCTGGGTATCGGCTTTGTCACGTACAGCCCCCTGGGACGCGGCTTTTTGACAGGGCGCATCAAAAGCCCGGATGACCTGCAGGAAGGGGATTGGCGGCGTCAGAATGAGCGCTTTACCAGTGAAAACCTGGAGAAAAATCTGGCCCTGGTGAAAAAGGTGGAAGCGCTGGCCGCTAAAAAAGAGGTAACGGCAGGACAACTGGCATTGGCCTGGGTGCTGGCGCAGGGTGACGGCATTGTCCCCATTCCAGGCACACGCCGCACCAGTTACCTTGAACAGAACCTTGCATCCCTGGCTGTAACTCTCACCGGGGAAGATATCGCGTATCTCAACGATTTAGGCGAGGCTGCCGGCGACCGCTATGGCGAGGTAGCACCGCCTGTCACAAAAAAATAGAAACTGATCACCATACAACAAAGGAGATTGCCAATAATGAAACTGTCACAATCGACGCGCAATGGAATAGGAATGCCGCTCATGGGATTTGGCACCTACCAGCTGTCAGTTGACCAGGCTGAATTCTGCGTAAAGGAGGCGCTCAAAGCCGGATTCAGACATATTGATTCAGCCGAAGGCTACAATAATGAAGAGGGCACCGGCAAAGGGATACAAGGGGCAAGCGTTTCAAGGGATGATATTTTTGTAACTACAAAACTATTTCCCGGATACAAACAGTGGGGGGCTCCCGAAAAAACCTACGAACAGACCATTGAAACGTTGAAAAATCAGCTCACACAGCTCCGGCTTGACCATGTTGATCTTTACCTTATACACGCTCCCCTGTCAGAACTGAGGCTGGAACAGTGGAGCGCCTTAGTTGAGCTGAAAAAATCAGGTCTGACCAGGCATATTGGCGTTTCAAACTACAATGAAGAAAAAATTAAAGAGATTTTAAACGCAGGCCTGGCCAAGCCCGAGGCAAACCAGGTTGAATTTCATCCGATCTGCGCCCAGACCGATTTGACCGGGTACATGAAGGAGAACTCAATCGCGCCGATCGCATACAGCTCGCTTGCCCCCCTTTCAACCTGGCGGGCCGAAGAAGGACAGGGCGGAGATGTTCTTGCCGAGAAAAAAGAAAAATGTCAATTGCTCACTAAAGAAATCGCGTCAAAACTCAAGGTGCCGGAGGCCGCCTTGCTGTTGAGGTGGGGATTGCAGCACGGCTATTGTGTATTATCACGAAGCACCAAACCTGACCGCATCCGGGAAAATTTGAATGTATATGATTTTGAAATTCCCGATAGCGACATGGATCGTTTGAACCGGCTGAATCAGAAGCAGGCATTTGCCTGGGCAGCCAATGGTCTTAATCCGATGGAAGTCGCAGCCCCCCTCAAAAAAATTGCATCACAAAAAGGAGAGAAGATATGAAGATTCTGGCAATCGCCAAAGTTGATCCTCAAACAACCCCTGAGAAAATAAAGCCCCATCTTGAAGCGGAAGTGAAGCACGCCTGGAAGCTGTACAAGGAAGGCCCGGTCCGGGAAATGTACAGTTGCCAGGATCGCCGCCTGGGGGTTGTGTTTGTTCTTGAATGCGGCAGTGTCGATGAAACGCGAAAAGTCCTTGATGAACTGCCTTTTGTCCGCGAGAAATTGATCGACTTTGAAATTATTCCCCTTGGACCATTTTCTTACTTTGAAACGCTTTATAGAGACTATAAACCGCCGCAACAGGGATAGCGTTCGAAAATCGTCCCTGATTGCAGCAGACGTAAAAGAAGCGGGGTCGCGCGGCCCCGGCTTTTGTAGATTTCCCTTAACACCATTTAACTAATATGCACCACGGGCCGCCCTTCGATATATCCCCTGTAACCCTGAGGCTCCAATTGGAAACGGGGGGCGTCCTGATCCGCCCAGGAGAATCCATACAATTCCGGGTTATATGATTTCATCACGTCCCATAAATTATAGATTGCATCCTCAAATTCCTCGTCCTTGAAGGGCGGTCCCTGGAATATCATCATTTTACACGGCTTGAGATCAATGAT
>CAZZHU010000145.1:0-394 GCA_964654045.1 uncultured Leptospirales bacterium | reverse complement strand
CCCGAATAATCAGCAGGGACTTCCACGCCCTGCGCGTATCTGGACGTCCCCGCGGGCATCATGCGCGGCGGCAGCCACATGCCGACAGGCTCATAGAGCGCCTCTTTAATACTGATCAGTATCCCCCACACATCGCAGCCCACCTCTCCGCAGTATTCGAAATAGTCGGCTGCTTTGATCCCCCGTTTCAGGATCAGCTTTCTGGCGGGTCTTTCAACCACCTGTACGAAAACCGTTTGCATCTGATTCCCGCTTTTTTTCATCGTACTGTCGCCGTTCATCTTCTTCTCCTTGTTTAGAATGTACCGGTAGGAATTTGTTATCTGATACGGGATAAAAAGTTGAACAGGGGGAGTATACGCTTTATACTGCGAAGGATTGATCCCAAACTGCC
>CAZZHU010000144.1:8086-11742 GCA_964654045.1 uncultured Leptospirales bacterium | reverse complement strand
GTCGATATAGATCACCTCGGCCAGGTCGATAAAAATCTTCTGCGCACCTCCCGCCACCAGGGTCTTCAAATATATCCAGAGATCCTTGGAATTATCGATATCGACCTTCTTCGGCAGGGTCACCTTGAATATCAGGGTGTCGTAATCGACCTTATCCGCGGCGACCTGGGAAACCTTGATGATTTCAAAACGAATGTTCATACAAGCACCTCGCAGTTCAGTTGCGTTTTGTCTCTCACCGTGAACAGACGGGGCCGGCCCCCCATCGCCCGTCCCCGCACTGATCCGGGAGAAGAATTAACAGTCATACATGCCTGAAAAAATGAATTGCCTCGCCTTCCGTATCGAACATCTTGATAAACCGGTTCAGCTTGACCGGCTGAACAATTATCTGCACCCGCTCCGTTACGCCGATGAGGGCGATGTCCCCTCCGCGCAGTCGCAGCATTTTCGCCGCTTCAATCAGAACGCCGATCCCGGAACTGTCAATAAATTCAAGTCCCTTCATGTCGATGGCTATCTTCGTCACTCCGCCCGTGATCAGGGTGATCAGGAAAATCCGCAGGTCGCCGGCGTTATCCATGTCAATGACATCGGCCGCCATGACCCTCACCACGATGTTGTCGTAATGCATGGCGTCATCCTGCTGCCTGACAATATGGATAATATCGGATATCATGGCCCGGGCCGCTCCCTCCTCTGTTCAATCAAGAAAATCCACCACGATAATGGTGACGTCATCATCCAGTCCCCTGTCGGAATCAGCGCCGATCCATCCGAGAACCGTCTCATACATCCTGTCGACGAATTCCCCCGCCCCGAGCCCCTGGTTCGTTTTGATGAATTCATGGAACCTGGCCTCGCCGAAAAGCTTGCCCTCGGCGCTCCGCGCCTCCAGGATGCCGTCGGTGTAGAGTATGACCCGGTCGCCGGGAATGATATCGGACTCCATTATCGGGTATTCTTTTTCGATATACCAGCCGATGGGCATGCAGTTATCATATTGCGCGAGGATCCGCTGCTCCTTTTTCCTCCAGATGACCAGCGGCCAGTGGCCGGCGTTTGACTGGCGCAGCTTTCTGCGCTTCAGGTCGATACAAGCGTAGCAGGCGGTGATGAACTGGCCGCCGGTGTAATTGAGCATGGTGGCGCTGATGTTGCTCATGAGCGCCGAGGGGTTGCCGGCATCCTCCCGGTGGAACGAGTAGACCACCTTGAGCATGGAGCAGATGAAGGCCGCCGGAATGCCGTGGCCGGAGACGTCGGCCAGCAGGATGCCGAGCAGGTCCGGGCCCACCATCTGTATGTCGTAAAAGTCTCCCCCGAGCTTGGTCATCGGCTCGTACTTGAGCGCGATATCGACGCCCTCGATCTTCGGGAATTCCTGCGTCAGTATCGATTTCTGTATCTCATGAGCAATCTGGATGTCACGCTTGATGATGGAAAGCTCGTTGTTCAGCTTCACCGATATCTGGAGGGATATGAGGCCGTTCACCCGGGCCAGGAGCTCCTGCCGGTTTACCGGCTTGGTGAGGTAGTCATTGGCCCCGGCCTCGAGGCCGGCCACGATATCCTCGGCTTTGTTCCGTGCCGTGAGCATGAGCACCGGCAGGTCGTAGGATGAAAGTTTTTCGCGTATATGGTGGCACACCTCGTAGCCGGACATACGGGGCAGCATGACGTCGAGCAGCACCAGGTCAAATGTTGACTCTTCAAGGTGCTCAAGCGCTTCAGGGCCGCTGGCAGCGGTGACGACGTCATAGCCTTCAAGAGTAAGGTAATTGATCATCACCTGGAGGATCACCGGCTCGTCGTCGACAACCAGGATCCTCCCGTGCTCCCTGCCCTTTTTCGCGCCGTCATTCTGTATCGAGCGGATATCCTCCAGGGTTATACCCGGGAAAAGCCCCGTCGTTTCCTCGAATAGCTCCGGCGCCGGGGGGTGATCGCTTCCGGCGCCCGCGTCTTCCGCCGCGGCGGGAACGGTGAAGGAGAAGCGCGATCCCTTCCCGACCTCGGTTTCCACCCATATCCTGCCGCCATGCAGCTCCACCAGCTTTTTCGCAATGGAAAGTCCCAGGCCGGAGCCGCCGTACATGCGCGCGATGGAGCCGTCGGCCTGCTCGAAGGTCTCGAAGATGCGTTCCGTTTTGTCCGCCGGTATGCCGATGCCGGTATCGGCGACGGTTATGACGAAAGCGCCGGCACCCGGCGCTTCGCGCGCGGCGGTTACGGTTATCCCGCCCTCTTCGGTGAACTTGACGGCATTGCCCAGGAGGTTCAGCAGGATCTGCTGGAGGCGGTTCTCATCGGCGTCCACAATTGCCGCTTCCGGGTCAATGTCGATCCGTACCGACAGGGATTTCTTCTCGGCCATCGGCTGCAGCACGGCCTTCACCATCTGCACGAGGGAATAGAGGTCCACCGGCTTCCGGCTGAGTATTATATCATGGTGCTTCAGCTTCGAAAAATCAAGGATATCGTTGACCATTCCGGCCAGGCGGCGCCCGCTGGAGATGATGAGGGAGAGGTCATGGACCGATTCCTGGCTCAGGGGGCCGGCGGCTCCGCCGATGAGGGACTCGGCGATGCCGATCATTCCGTACAGCGGCGTACGCAGCTCATGGGACATGTTGGCGAGAAATTCATCCTTCAGGCTGTCGAGGCGCTTCAGCTCCACGTTGGCGCTGCGCAGCTGGTCGATTTCAAGCTGCACGATCTGCGCAAGGTGGTTGAAGGTGTTGGCCAGGATCCCCAGCTCATCCTTCCCCTTTACCGGGATCCGGTGCTCCAGGTCGCCACCCCCGATCTTTTCCACGCCCTCGATGAGGCTCGCAATAGGCCGCGAGAAAAAGGTGCTGAAAAAGAATCCCAGCAGGCTGGCCAGGACGACCGCGACGGCTATGGCGGTGTAAATCAGCAGCCGGAGTTTTTTGATGGGGGCCAGTACCACCGACTTGGAGTATACGAGCCTGCCGATACAGACCGCCGGCTTCCCCGGAAGCGATCCCCGGGAAACAAACTCATAGCTGACGCCGTCGGCGCCGGGAAAAGACACCTCTCCATGACCGGGGTGCAGCTTCAGGACCTCCAGGTCCCGTGCCGGGACCACGGTTGAAAGTTCCGAGTTCTGTATGAACTTCCTGTCCACGTACCGGGACAGGACGGTCCCGTTATACTTCTCATCCGATGACAGCAGGATCGCGTCGGCGTAAATGAGGCCGTCTTCGGCCAGGGGCTTCAGCATTGAAATCATATCCTGGGAATCCACCATTGAGCCCCGGATATCGCCGCCATTCATCATCAGGATATTCAGGGTGGTGCGCGCCAGGATCCGGCTGTTAATCTCGCCCTGGTGGGTAATAAGGGCCAATTTTTGTTTTTCCTGCTGGTTCAGGATGAACAGGGAAAGGGGAAGGCACGCGGCAAGGATGATAATGATGAAGGTAAGGATTAATTTGAATTTTATTTTCAAACTGTTTCCTGCTTTATGATATCATTTTGACCAGCTCTTCAGCGTTATAATAAGGAAATATGAGGTTTTTGGATTAATCAATCGAATTTTTGGCATCAAGGCATTTTTTGAGATAGTTTGCTCTGACACCTGATTATAGGCTGGGAGCTATCCCGCTCGTCCGCCTCGTATAAGCAGAGCC
>CAZZHU010000144.1:0-8071 GCA_964654045.1 uncultured Leptospirales bacterium | reverse complement strand
TGCACTAGGCCATCCTGGCCAGCGCCCCCTGTTGACTCGGCGGAATCGGCGACATCCGTGTCGCCTTCTCGCTGGGATAACTCCCAGCCTATATATTCTTCCATTAACAAATCTCTGATACTAATTCTGATTTGGCTGAAATTTACTCTGACCCCTGCAGCAAAAAACAGGACAAAACGCATGAAAATATCCAAATTTTTAGGGGGGGGAAATATTAAGTAGTGAAAAAAAGAGGGCTGGTGTTGCACCAGCCCGACAAGAAGTATTACCTTAAAATTTGCCAAGGAAAATCCTCAGCACCTAAGCTGAATAAAGTGATTAAACATATTTTAGGAGGATTTGCCTAAAATATACACAGCTAGAGGCTAATTCTGAGAATAACGTAGCATAGAAATATAAAGAAGTCTCGTGTAGTTATAAATATGGAACAAATATTTGTTTCAGATTTATAAAACTGTAACTCGAATGGTTCCGAGGCGGGGTTCATTTTAAGGGGCCCAATCCCTTAACTTTATATTCAGACAGCGTTTTTAATAATAATATTGTTAATTATGGCCATTCTGTATATATTTTTTGCGAAATTCCGCAGGCGAGATCCCCGTTGTTTTCCTGAAGGCCGAATGAAACGCGGAATAGGAATTAAATCCCACGGCAAGGGCGATTGAGAGGGTATTTCGTTCAGCCTCATCAACAAGAAGCTTTTTCGCGTCCTCGATGCGAAAACTGTTGATATAGCTGTTGAAATTCTTGTTAAAATGCTGGTTGAGGAACTGCGACAACTGATGCTGGGTGACACCAAGGGCCTGGCTGAGACGGGGGAGCGTGAGGTCCTCATCGCAGTATAGCTTTTCCCTGGTCATCATGACATTCAGCTGCTTTCCCAGGCTATCAAGGTCCAGGCCGTTCAGATACGACTTTGAGTATGATTCGCTGCTGACATGGACGGTGCCGTACTGGACCAGGTAGGGGTAGCGCTGGCCCATGAGATAAAAGCACAGAATAACCAGGCTCACCAGCAGGTTGATGATCTTGAGGGCCGGGAGCGAAAGGGCGATGGTACCGCCCAGGCCGATGATGCCGGTTATGACCCATATGACCAGGAACGAAAAAAGGAGCACTATCTTTTTTTCCGCCGGGTTGCCCTTTTTCCACTGGTGGAGGATCCGCACCATCGGCGCCGCGATATAGATAATCGGGGAAAGGACACTTCCGGTAAAGATCACCCTCAGCACTATATGCTTGTTCTGGTTAAGCAGTTCATATACAATCTCCCTCTGCATGTTGGGGGAATAGAGGAAATAGGACATTATATAGAGGGCCACCACGAGCAGCGGTATAAAATGAAATATATCCTTCCTCTGGAGCCTGTCCTTGTCGCCGGTGAGGCTCTCCAGGTAAAAAAACAGGAGCGGCCCCATGCAGAGAACCACCGGGACCTGGAAAAAGAAAAGTATCGGGTAATCGTATATTTTCTGCGAGTGCAGCAGGTACAGGGAGAAGGTTAAAAAACCCATGAGGGCCAGGATAGCCGCCAGGATTATGTTCCTGAATTCAATGGGGCGGACAAGGAGACCCAGGGCCATAACCAGGGAAAGACCGCTGGCAAATATGATAATCAGATCTATGATTGACATGGTTGTTATTCTGGATTATTTGATTAATAGACTTGCTGCATAACCGCTCATGAATGTTTATATATGCTCCGCCGCTTTCGGCTGCCGGGGCATATATAATTGATCATAGTGCTTTGCAGTAAGTTTAATGTTATTTACAGGATATGGCTGAAATTATGCAAGAAAAATTAGCATTTTTCCATTTCTTTGAAAGGTTTTATCCCCCTTATCCTTTTATCAAAATATCCCTCCTGTATGCATCATATCAAAAGTATCCGGCTGCTTGCTGTAAAATGCCGCAAATAAGAGCAGATATATGGTTCCCCGGTGACAGGCACCCGCCGGTCAGAGGAGACCTGTCAGGGCTTCATAGATGAATTTTACGCTGAAGGCGGCGAGAAGGACCCCGCTCACGGCAAAGACCGCTTTCTGGAACCTGTCGCCGAAGAAACGGCCGCCGCGGTAGGAAAGCGCCGATATGAACCAGCTCCAGCCCAGGTCGCAGAGCCAGTGCATGGCCATGAAAACGACCAGCCCCGCGGTCCCGAATCCCGCCGCCTGCATCACCATGGACGCGCCCACCGTGGCCCACCAGATGAGAAAATAAGGATTCGCGGCCGAGAGGAACATTCCCGCGAACAGGGGCGAACGCTCTTCCCGCTGTCCGGCGGCAGCGCGGCTGTTGATGCTCCTGAACATGCCTATTGCCATGAGGATTAGTACCAGTCCGCCGGCCAGGCCTATCGACTCCCTGACATAGGGAAGGCCGAAAAGGCAGCCGAAACCGAAATATATCGCGGTCATGAGTGGAAATTCCACGATGCCGTGGCCCACCGCGATAAGCGCGCCGGCATGGGGCGACCCGCTCCCCTTGCCCACGGTCATGGTCAGGAGCGGCCCCGGCGCCATTACCCCGGACAGGGAGATGATCATGGCGGTTGCCAGAAATTGCGCGTATGAGGGGTCCATCTCGGTCTATTCCTTTTTGAACAAAAGGTCAGGCAAGTATTATTTATGGAAGTACTTTTCGATAATTAATACATCGCGCCCGGATAATTATTATTTGACGTCCCGAAGCGATCATTATAAAAAAAATAAATGATTCTCGAGGACAACAGACCATGATCAGGCGTTTTTCCCACTTTATTCTGTACCGGTTCGATGAAAGCGACTACCTTACCAGGAAAAAGGCCTCGCTTATCTCCATTGTCAAGAACAGCGAGGAGGCCGTTACACTGATCAACCGCGAATCCGGCGAACTGATCGACGGCACCGGTGACATCATGCCCGGCGCCGCGTAGGCCGCGGGCGCCATCCCCGGACGGGAGTACGCAATCAATGAAAAAAAGCCAGACAGGAAAGATAGTCCCCATCAACCGGGTCGGAAAGACGGAAAAATACATCCTGGTCCCCCGCCTGGAAAGGAGACGCGTGGTAAAAAAAGTGAAGCGCCTCATCAAGGTGAAGGGGGAGTGCTATTTCACCCTGGGCGTCCCGGTGTCCCTCATCGATTTCATTTACCGGGCGGTGGTGAAACTGGGGCTCCGGGACCGGAAACTCATTTTTTCGCGGGGATCCGTGAAAATAAACAGGCAGCCGACCAGCAACGTTGTCGAAGTGCACGAGCTTGACTGGGACCTGGGGACATCCTTCATCATCCCGATGAAGCGCAGATATGCCACGACGCTTGATTTCGTCATCGGCGGCTCAAGGCACACGGTCCGCCTCATGGAGATCATGGTCCTCTCCGCCTTATTAAAACTGATCCACAGGGATAAATCGGAAAAGTGGCGGTCGGCGAAAGCGGTATCGATCATCGCCCTGGGATGGGGGGTCCTGGACGGGAAAAATCCTCCCGATATTTCCCGGGCTACCGACACCTGAAGCGCCGGGCCTGCACCGCCCGCGCCGGAACGAAATTGATCTCATCCGACCACCTCTTTAAGTATGGCGGCAAACTGCTCAAAGTGGTACGGCTTCTGCACGAAACCGGCGACCCTGTTGCCGGAAAAACGCTCCGATATTTCATATTCGCTGTATCCGCTGGATATGATCACCGGGATGTCCGGCCTGATGCGGCTCAGCTCCCTGAGCGTCTCTACGCCGTTCATCTTGGGCATCGTGAGGTCAAGGATAACGCACGCGATCGCTCCGATATTTTCCCCGAAGACCGAGACCGCCTCGATGCCGTTCGTGGCCGTCAGGACCGAGAAGCCCAGCAGTTCCAGCATCCTCTTCCCCACTGAAAGGACCGTCTCTTCGTCATCGACCAGGAGCACGGTGCCGGAACCCCGCCATGTCCCGGACGGCTCCTGTTTCCTGGGCGCCGGTCCGGCATCTTCATGGGATACTGGGAAAAACACCCTGAAGGAGGTCCCCTTCCCCGGCTCGCTCGATATCCTGACCGCGCCGCGGTGGCCCCGTATTATCCCGAGCACCGCTGCAAGGCCGAGCCCCCGGCCGGTGAACTTGGTGGTGAAAAAGGGCTCGAAGATCCTGGCGGCGGTTTCCCGGTCCATCCCCGCACCGGTATCGGTGACGTCAAGGAAGGCGTACTCCCCCTCGGGGAGCTTATCGTCCAGGTAGGTGCTCTTCAGGTCGGCCCTGGTCAGGAACGCCGAACCCGTTGAAATCATGATGGCGCCCGTTTCGTCCCCGATCGCTTCAGAGGCATTGATTACCAGGTTCATGATGATCTGCCGCACCTGGGACGCGTCCCCGCGGATATAGGGCATCAGCTCGGGAAACTCGAAGCGGACAGCGATTTTCTTTGCTATCGAAACCTCCAGGAGCTGGGTGATCTCCCTTACCGCTTCGCGGAGATCGATCGGCATAAGCTCAAACCGTCCCTTCCCCGAATAGGCGAGCATCTGCCTGCAGAGCTCCGCGGCGTTGAAGGAGCCCTTCTGGATATCCTTCAGGTTTTCCCAGACAGGCGAATCCTGCCCGATGTTCATGAGGGCCAGGTCGGCGTTGCCGAGTATGCCCGTGAGGATATTATTGAAGTCATGGGCGATTCCTCCCGCGAGGACCCCGAGGCTCTCGAGTTTCTGGGTATGCTGCAGCTGCGCCTCGAGGCGGCGGCGCTCCTCTTCTATCCGGTGACGTTCCGTGACGTCTATCATGATGCCGGATATTCCGGTGACTTCGCCCCCTTCGACAACCAGCCTGCCCGAGGTGCGCACGTAGTGGACATTCCCGCTCCTGTCAATGGCGCGGAACTCCCGCGGCGTCATTGCCTGCCCCGAGAACAGCTTCGCAACATCGTCCATTGTCGACGGCAGATCGTCAGGATCGACAAAAAAACTGAAGTGCTGCCCTATCACTTCTTCCGGCCTGTATCCCGCTATCTGTTCGATGACCGGGCTGATATAGGTGAATCGTCCGGTTTTATCCACGCTGAAAACAGTATCTGATATATTTTCAAGGAGGAGGCGGTACTTCTCCTCGCTCTTTATGAGCTCTTCCTGGAGCTCCTTGTGCTGGGCGATTTCACGAGCGAGCAGTTCCGTCCTGGTCCGCACCCGCTCCTCGAGGGTCTGGTTCAGGGCCCGCACCTCGTCCTCCGCTCTTTTCAGTACCGTGATATCATGAAAGACGACAAGGCGCCCGATGAACCATCCGCGGCCGTCGTTCAACCGGGATGAACGGATCTCATAGGTGGCCGGGCGCTCTCCACCGACATGCATCTCCACCTGCGTGTCAATCTCCTCCTCGCGGGAAAAGACAGGGACCGCCCCGATGAGCGGTGAAACAACCGACCGGTAGTCTCTTCCTATGGCCAAGGACAGGTCAACGCTGAAAACCCGGCAGGCGGCCGGATTCATCTCCACTATGCGGTGCTTCGCGTCAAGGACCATGACTCCATCACCCATATTCCGGATCAGGACATCGCAGGCAATCGGCACCACCTCGAGAAAACCGTACCGGAAGATCCCCAGGGCCACGACCGCGCCGGTAAGGGTGAAGGCTATCGGCGTCGGATCGAGCCCCGGGACCGGCATGAGCTCGGCCACGTAAACGAGGTTGCCTATCCACGGCAGCGCGATGGCAATGATCATGAGCACCGACTGGAACCGGTACAGGTCGGGAGAACGGAGGGCGGACCTCGCAAGAACGAAGGTCGCCGCAGCCAGGAGCGTATAGCTGTAGAGCAGAAAGATCCAGAACAGTACGCCATGTCCGTATATGAGAAGGGGCCCGTTGCTGAAAAGCCCCGAGGTACCGGTAGCGGGGGTGATCTTGGTCCAGAAGAGCCAGTGCCACTCATTCGTGGCCGCCATGCACATGCCTGCAACGGGGACCACCCAGAGGAGGAGTATCCGGCGGCGTGAAATCCACTTCGCCGAGCGGTTATACTCCAGGGCCACCATGAGCCAGAGGACCGGGATGCTGCCGATCCCGATATAGGCAAGTTTCACAAACAGGATTTTTACCGCCGCGTCTGCCACCAGCAATTCAAGTGCGGCGGTCACGGACCATTCGCACACGGCAATCATGAATAATCCCAGAGGAACGCTTATGGAGGAAACATTGAGGCGTCTGAAAGAATAGGCGGCCAGCATCAGGGCGCAGCAGGCGGTCCCGATCATGACGCCGCTAATTAAGGGGAATCCTAAATCCATAACCTTCGAAAACCATGCAGTATAGATACGCGATAATGGCCGATTCCGGCTGGAAATCCGCCGCCGTTATTCATAAGGCAATTCAGCCCGCCTGAAATGTACCGGGGCCGAAACCCCTGTCAATTATTAAATCATTGTCCAGTAATAAGTTCACCCCCGGGCGGGATAAAGATTTGACATTATCCGCGTATATGCAACATGAAGAACACGGGTCCGGACCGGCACCAGGCATATCAGGTTATACCGGCAGGACAACGGTGCGGGGAGAACAATGGCAGAAACAATCGACAGCATCTATCAGAAATTGAAGAAACAGGTGAATCCCGCCCGATTGAAAGAAATCAGCGTGGATATAATCGCCAGGTACAGGGCAAAGGACCGGGGCGGCCTTTCATTCTACGCGGAGCTCCTCGGCATCGACCCTTCCGCCATCGACACCAGCAGGCTCTTCGCTCATATCATCCAGCAGTATCACCCGGACAAACTGACGAAAATAATCAATGAAATCGAGCTTCATTTCAAAAACAACAAGCTGGAAGAGCTGGTCCGGCTGGAAACTATCTTCATTTTTGACGGACCCGTGCAGCCTATAACATACCGGCACGACAGCACGGCGGAAGAAACGTACGACTACGACAACGAGGATTTCGGGTACGATGAAAAAACCGTTTACGAGGATGAAGCATTTGAAGAGGAACGGTATGAACCGGACGATGAATTTGACGAGCATGAATATGGATTCATTGAAGCCCTTACCAGGCTGATCTTCGGGAACCTGGATTTCACCATGACCGTCGAGGACGTGCAGGAACTTGAGGGAGAGCTTGATCTTTCTGATTATGATATCATCGATGTAAAGGGTGCCGAGCACTGCATGAATATCAGCAGCCTGAACCTGTCCGGGAACGACATCCGCAGCATCGGCCCGCTGTCACGGCTGACGCGGCTGGAGTCGCTTTTTCTCTCCGGGAACCGCATCCGGAATATCAATCCCCTTGCCGGCCTTGCCGAGCTGAAAGAGCTGGATATATCTTTCAATGAAATTGAGGATATCTCTGTATTAAAGAAACTGGACAGCCTGCTCTATGTGAACCTGCTGGGAAACCAGATTAAAGACACAGGCACGATACAAGAGCTGACGGACCGGGGCGTCCTGGTGGTGTACTGAACCTCCGGTTTAACCCTCACCTCCCGCCCCTCTACCATAATCCAGACTCAATGGGAGAGGGTGCGCAGGGCGCGGGTGAGGGTCAGATGATGGATGTCACTGAAAATAATAATAATACGAGGGAACAACATGTCCTGGATATATTTAACCATCGCCGGATTCATGGAAATAGGATGGCCGCTGGGCTTCAAGCTGGCCCAGATGTCCAATCACAGGATTCCGTGGATCGCCTTTTCCGTACTGAGCATGGCGGGAAGCGGCCTCTTTCTCTACCTGGCCCAGAAAACGATACCGATCGGCACCGCCTACGCGGTATGGACCGGCATCGGCGCCGTGGGCACTTTTACCCTGGGCATCCTGTTTTTCAAGGACCCCGCCACCATGATCAGGCTCGCGTCGGCGGGCCTGGTCGTCATCGGTCTTGTCGGGCTGAAGCTGTCACACGGATAAGCGACCGCAGGTGCAGTCTCGAGACCGCACCTGCCTGCACAGGCGCGCCTATATCCAGCCCAGGAATCCGGCAAACACGATGACCATGGCGGCGTTAAATGCGAACATCGAACCGATAACTATCTTCTGAACCTTCGGCTGCCAGTCATGGCAGTACATCGCCACAACCCAGAAGGGGATGTAGACCGTGATGAAAACGGTCAGGGCGCCCCACC
>CAZZHU010000143.1:1205-11789 GCA_964654045.1 uncultured Leptospirales bacterium | reverse complement strand
CCGAAATTCTCCGTGATGCGCTTGACGAAGGCGAGCCATTTCTCGTAGGGAAACCACTCGCCGAAGGGCACCAGGTGTATCTTGGAATAGGTCTTCACGACCTGGCCGTAGCGGTCTATCAGCACCGCGTTGTTCTGCGGCGACCTTTTCAGGATGGGGCCTTCGAATTCCTCCTTCACGCCGATCTCCCCGGTCAGGAGCGGCGTCTCATGGGTCTGCGCCACGGCGAGGACCTCCTTCTCGAAATCGCTCAGGGTGCCCCGCTCGAAATCGTAGGCGATCGTTTCCAGTGTCGCCGATTCAGACCAGACGAGGAAATCGGGGCGCTCACCCATGGCGGCCATGGTGTACCGCTTGAGCTCTTCCAGGTAGCGGAACCTGTTCTGGAACCAGTTTTCCCACGGCGATATGCACGACTGGACCATGGCCACGCGCAGGCCCTTTTTCAGGGGAGGGTCATGGACTGCCATGACGACGGCTCCGCTTACCGTGACGACAATGAAGACGGCAACCGCCGCGGCCACGCACCTGGCCTCCTTCATGCGGAGCAGACCGGGGACCGCGGCCTTTTTGAAGCCCCACGCCCGGACGAATTCGGCAACCAGGGTGTTGAAGAGTATGATGAAAAAGGTTATGCCCATGATGCCGGTGACCGACGCCGCCTGGATGAAAGGCGTGAGCGGGTACTGCGTGTAGCCCCAGTAGGGGAGCGGATACGCGATATAGCCTATCGATTCGATCCAGTCGACCAGGACCCACACCGAGGGAAAGATGACGAACCGCAGCGATTCAAAGCGGCGGGACAGGATCTCGGCCAGGGTTATCTTGATGGAGAAAAATACCGTCAGCGCCGGCATGAGGAACCCCACGATCACGGCATAGCCGCCCGGCGCGGCAGCGCCGAAGTTGCCGATCCACTCGAAGGCGAGGAAATGGCCGATAAGGCCGGCGATGAATGATATGAAATATATCTCCTTGACGCTCCTGTCCCTCACGTATATCAGGAGCGGCGCCAGAGCGATCCACGCGAAAAAGGGGAACCCCTTCATGAACCAGATATCATAGGAAGGGAAAGAGAGATACATGAGAACCGCCGTCAGCAGGTAATAATGTTGCTTTACAAACGCGATAATCCTATTCATCGGGGCTTTCACCTGTCAGTGTCATGAATTCTTCCTCGCTCAGCACCTTCACGCCGAGGCTGCGGGCCTTGTCGAGCTTCGACCCGGGCGATTCGCCGGTAACCACGTAATCGGTCTTGCCGCTCACGGAGCCCGCGGCCCGTCCGCCCAGTTTCTTTATGATTTCCTCGGCCTCCTGGCGGCTGTAGCGCGACAGGGTCCCGGTGACGACAAAGGTCTTCCCGCTCACCGGGCTGTCCGTCGGTGCAGCCGCTTCCTCTTCTTCCACGACCAGGCCCGAACCGAGCATGTCATCGATCAACTCCCGGTTTGCGGCGTCATGGAAAAACCCGTGGACCGATTCCGCGACCCCGGGCCCGACTTCGTGTATCTCCATCAGCTCATCCGCGCTCATGCCGCATAGACGGTCAAGGCTCCTCACGCGCGCCGCTATCACCGACGCGACATGGTTGCCGACGTTCCTGATGCCGAGGCTCTGCAGGAAGCGCGACAGCGGCACACGGCGCCGCGCGTTGATAGAATCGAGCACCTTGTCCGCCAGCCTGTCTCCCATGCGATCCAGGCCCATGAGGATGTCCTTCGTTATCTTGTAGAAATCGGCGATCGTGTTGAGCCGGCCGGCGTCATAAAGCCGCGCCACCAGCTCCGGTCCGAAAAATTCTATGTCCATGCCGTCCCTGGACACAAAGAACTTGAGGACCTCCAGGCGCTTCGACTCGCAGGAGGGATTGACGCAGCGGAGATAAATATCCTCCTGCCGGAGATCCTCCCCGCATGACGGGCACTGCTTCGGCGGAATGATCCCGGCGCCGCGGGCTTCGCCGTCATGGCGCACCACCTCGATCACCTTGGGGATAACGTCGCCGGCGCGGATGATCTTTACCCTGTCGCCGATGCGGACGTCCAGGCGCCCGATTTCCTTGAAATTGTGCAGGGTGGCCCGTTTCACGATGACCCCGCCGATGTTTATCGGATGCAGGTTCGCCACCGGCGTAATGATGCCGGTGCGGCCCACCTGGAAGTCAACGGATTCAAGGCCGGTCACGGCCTCCCGCGCCGGGAACTTCCACGCCACGGACCACCGTGGCGCCTTGCTCGTGACGCCCATGCGGTCCCGGAGCGCAAAATCGTTCACCTTGATCACGACGCCGTCTATGTCGAAATCAAGGGTATGCCTGTTTTCAAGCCAGTATCCGTAATATTCCTTTATCTTTTCAACCGTGCCAACGGCGGCCCGGGGGCTCACCGGGATTCCCAGGGCCGGGAGCCTTGTGAAGAGTGACTGCTGATCCGGCAGGGGAAGATCATCCGACACCCTGCCGACGGCGTAAAAGACCGCGTCGAGGCTCCGCTCGGCGGTAACGGCCGGGTCGAGCTGGCGAAGGCTGCCAGAAGCGGCGTTACGGGGATTGGCAAAGGGGGGCTCGTCATTTTCGGCGCGCGACCTGTTAAGGCGCTCGAATTCGCCGTGGCGCATGAATACCTCGCCGCGCGCTGACAGGTATTCCGGCGCCGCTCCTGTAAGGACACGCGGCACCGCGCGGATGGTGGCGAGATTCCGCGTAACATCCTCACCCGCTTCGCCGTTGCCCCTCGTGGATCCCTGCCTGAGTTTTCCCTTTTCATAAACCACCTCCACCGCGAGGCCGTCATATTTCAGCTCCATTGAATAGAGGAGTTCCCCGCCGGCCGCCTTCCTGCACCGGGCGTCGAAGTCCGCCAGCTCTTCTTCCGTGAAGATATTTCCCAGGGAGAGCATGGGCGGATCGTGGGGGACCTCCGAATAGGTCGCCGAAACAAAGCCGCCCACCCTGGCGGCTGGAGAATCCTCCCGCCTGAGGTCAGGATGCCCGGCCTCGATGTCGATCAGTTCCTGCATCAGGCGGTCATACTCGGCGTCGTCGACCAGGGGCGCGCTCAGCTCGTAATAGTGCCTGTTGTATTCGAGAATGAGGTCGCACAGCTCGTTGTAGCGTTTAGCGATATCGTTCTTTTTCCTTGCCATAGTCGTTAATCAGCTTCCGTTCATGATGGTTACCGGCATAATCGCGCGTTCATACCCACGCCTTGACCTTGCGGTTCAAAATCCTGTGCGCCCGGGTACACGCGAGATACCCTTCGTTGATGATTTTCTTCGCGTCCGCGAAGTCAAGGGTCTGGACGTCGATGACGTCCGGTTCGATCAGCACCGTGGGGGAATTGTAGGTGAGCAGGAGCGCGGTGTTCACGTACTCCATGATATCGACGGCCCCGGCCATCACCTCGAAAATATTCGGCATCTTATTTTTTTCCGATCCCCTGCCGGCACGCAGCCAATGCTCTACCCCCCTGAGCCACTTGACGCCGGCGCTCCGGGATGGCAATTCCAGCGCTTCCCCCTCCCCGGCCGGCAAAATGACCTTTGAATCCGGCCGGGAGGCCCGCTCTTCCATTGATGTTTTCACGTAGTGCCTGAGCCCCCGTTTTTTCAGACGGGGATGAAGGTTGACGGCGATCGTTATCCCGGCCCCCATGCCCCGGACGACATTGATCGGCAGGGGATTGGCGACGCCGCCGTCCAGCAGCAGCGTCTCCCCGTACCTGACCGGCACCAGCACGCCGGGGATGGAAACGCTCGCCCGCAGGGCCTCCAGGATGTTCCCGCTCTTAATAATAACGGATGTGCCGCTGTTATAATCTGTTGCCAGCACGGCCAGGGGCATTTTCAACCCCTCTATTTTCGCGTTCCGGGGAATATACCGCTCCATGAATTTCAGGAAACCCTTCCCCTCAATAAGCCCCGATCGCGGCATCACAGGATCCATGTATGACAGCAGCTGGCGGAATGTCATCTTCTGCATATCATTTTTAAATTTACTCAAACTGCCGATGCCGTAGAGGGCTCCGATGATGGCGCCGATGCTGGAGCCGGCTATCATGTCAATGGGGATGCCCATGGATTCCAGGTATTCTATCACGGCGACATGGGCCAGGCCCTTGGCGCCGCCGCTTCCCAGGGCAAGCCCCACTTTCCGGTTCCTGAAATATTTCAGAGGATTCAAAATGGCCTCACCGTTCTCCTGACTGGCTGATGAATTGAGGATGCCCCAGCGGTGACTGGCAGTCAATAAATATTTTTAGGGAAGGAATGAAGGGAAATGAATCCGGGCAGGTAATATCCAGGCGGGGCGGCGCCTGCATGGGTATTCCCGGGCATAATAAGACGGATTCATAACTTGTTTATTGTAATTATTATTGACAGCAGAAATTTCTTCCTGCTTAATTATGAGAACTGAAATGCACCTATATTTGTCATAATTCGGATACTTATTCGATTTTCCGGGAGGTCAATTATGCTGGGAAGAATCCTGATTTCACTGGCGGTCCTTTTTTCCTGCTCATGCGGATCGCTGATTATTGGAATTGATGACGGCTATCGTTATGAAAGTCACGACGAGGAGCTCCGCAGGATCGAACAGGAGCGTCAGAAAATAGAACGCGAGCGTCGTAAAAAAATTGAGGATGAGCGCCGCTGGCGGCTTGAACAGGAGAACCGCAACAGGATCAAGGAAGAGAACAGGAGGAGGATCGAGGAAGAGCATAGGAAACTCGAGCAGGAACGTCTCAGGCTCGAAGAGGAACGCTGGAAAAAAGACGAGGAAAACAGGCGTAATAGACATGAAGAAGAGCGCAGCAGGCGCCACAATGAATGCATTTCCTCATGCATGGGCAGGACGGGACATGAACGCGCTCTCTGCAACCAGCACTGCCAGAAAAACAATGGCGAATGGAACTGGAATAAATATAATGAAGAACGCCGTAAAAAGCTTGAAGAAGAGCAGCGGAGAAGGATCGAGGAAGAACGCCGGAAAAGGATCGAAGAGGAACGGTTGAAAAAGGCCGGCGAGGAGCAGCGGAAAAAGGTCGCCGAGGAACGCCGGAAACTTGATGAACAGCGCCGCAAGCTCGATGAGGAACGACGGAACGCCGCAATGCGGGACCGGGAAAAGAAACAAGGGGAAGAGCGCCAGAAAAAACAGGCGGAGGAGCGTAAAAAGCTCGAGGAAGAGCGGTGGAAAATGGAGCGTGAACGGTGGAAGCTCGAGGACGACCGCCACAAGAAGCTCAAAGAGCAGAACAAGAATAAAAGCGGGAACGATCGCAACAGAAGACAGAATGAAAATCGCTACAAAAGAAAACAGACAGTCGCAAAACATAATAACCGGGGCCAGGAGACATGCCATGTCAGGAAAATTATTCATCACACTGCTTTTGATTTTTACCTTTTCATCCGGGACCATATTCGCCATCCCGAAAAATCATGATCACGACGGGCGGGGAGACAGGGAGATAGGGAGGCTCGAACAGGAACGCCGCAAACTTGAAGAGGAACGGCGGAAAAAAATCGAAGAAGAACGTCGATGGAAGCAGGAACAGGAACAGCGGCAGAGACAGGAGGATAAACGGCGTAGAAGGATCGAGGAGGAGCACGACAGGCTCGCAGCGGAGCGCCGCAGGCTCGAAGAGGAGCGCTGGAGAAGAAACGAGGAGCGCGAAAAGAAACAGTATGAGGAAGAACGCGCCCGGCGGTTCAAGGAATGCGCCAGGCTGTGCTATAACATGTCCGGCCAGAAGCAGCTGCTGTGCGCCGTTATCTGCAAGAAGAATTATGACGACACGAGCTGGGACAGGTACAACGAGGAGCGCCGCCGTAAGCTTGACGAGGAGCACCGCAGAAAAACCGAGGAGGAACGCCGCATACGACTTGAAAAAGAACGCAAGATGAAAGCCGAAGAGGAGCGCCGGAGAAAAATCGACGAAGAGCGCCGGAAGCTTGACGAGCAGCGCCGCAGGCTCGAAGAGGAGCGCCAGAGGGAGCTGAAACGCGAGCATGACAGGAAAATCGAAGAGGAGCGGCTGAAGAAACAGGCGGAGGAAAAGCGAAGGCTTGAGGAGGATCGCTGGAAAATGGAGCGGGAGCGATGGAAACTCGAGGACAGGCGGCATGAGAAAATGAATGAAGAAAAACGAAACAGGCCGGCACGGACCCGCGCGGAATGCATTGAAGCCTGCAAGGGACGGACGGGCCTCCAGCGGGCAGCGTGCAACCAGGATTGCAACAGGAATTCCCGGGATCGATGATTATGCCCCGGCCAGCATACGCACATTTTTTATTATATCCGCCTCACCGGGCGGCTTGGACATGATGATGTAGCTCTTGATATTCGCGAAGCGTTTCTCGTCAACAAGCTGGCTGTTGCCGGTGATGAAGAGGATGGGGACCCTGTGCAGCTCATTTATCCGTTCGGCGGCAGATATGCCGTCCAGATCTCCCCTTATAAGAATATCCATGATTATGACCCCGGGTATTTCCGATTCCACGGCCCGCATCGCATCCTCGGCCGTGTATGCAATGCGGGTAACGGAATATCCGGCCCGCTCCAGGATCATTTTCATTTCAAACGCAATGATGGCCTCATCCTCGACGATTAATACGCGTGTATTTCCCATGGTCAACCCTCGAACGATATTTTGAACTTCGCTCCCCGGCCGCTTCCGCTTTCGATCTCCAGGGTCCCGCCGATCTGTTCGCTCAGGAGCTTCACCAGTATCAGTCCAAGGGTTTCCACCGAATCCATATCGAATCCCTGCGGCAGTCCCCGCCCGTTGTCGCTGACCACAAGTTCCAGGACGCCTCCGGCCCCGGCCGTCAGGAATATGCCGATTGTCCCGGAGTCCATGCCGCCAAAGGCGTGCTTCAGGGCATTCGTAACAAGCTCATTCAGGATAAGACCGCAGGGAATGGCTACATTAATATCGAGCTGCACCTCTTCTATGCCGTACTCGATGGCAATGTTGTTCCCGACGGCATAGGCGCGCATCAGCTCCCCGGTCATCACTTCTATGTAATCCTTGAAATCGACTTCCGTGAAGTTTTTTGTCTGGTACAGCTTCTCGTGGACCAGGGCCATGGAAAAAATACGGTTCCTGCTTTCCCGGAAGGCCTCGATGGCTTCTTCTTTTCCTGCTATCTGGTGCGACTGCAGGTTGAGGAGGCTCGTGATGACATTGAGATTGTTTTTGACGCGGTGGTGTATTTCCTTCAGGAGCACATCCTTTTCCCTGAGATCGGCCAGGGCCTGCTCCTCGGCCAGTTTCCGTTCCGTGATGTCACGGACAACGGCGATGGAGCCGGTATACACGCCGCCGATATTGTTGGGCGAAATCTTGACGGAATACCAGCGCGGTCCGGCCGCGTGATCAAGGGAAAAATCGAACTCGGACTGCTCGCCCCTCCTGTTGACGTCGAAGGCCGCGCTGAATTTCCCGGCCGTATCACCGGCCATGACCTCGGAATAAAGCCTGCCGACCGCCGCGCCGCTGAACGCTCCGGCATCGCAGCCGCCGGGCGCGTGACAGAGCGCGAACCTGCCCTCCCCGCTGAAAACAAAGACCTGGTCGGCCATGGCGGACAGGGTCGTCCTGAACTTTTCCTCGCTTTCCCGGAGCGCGTTAACGGCATTATTGATCTGCAGTGATTTCTCCTGGAAGCTGTTATACAGCCGCGAGATCTCTTCATAGGCAATGAATTGTTTCGGCACTTCCAGGCTCACCCTGTTGAAATTCCAGGCGCCCAGGTACGCGCTCAGGCTTCCGAGGGGCCGTATGATCATTACGGACTGCCATATCGCCTTGCCGGCGACAATGAGAAAAACAATCGCCAGAAAAATCACAACGGAGCGCTGCGCCGTCCCCACGATATCGTACACCGTTGAGAGCGGGGTCAGGATCGCGATCTTATTGTCGAGCACCGAACTGTGCTTCTGCGTGCACAGGTACTTCCGGCCCGACATGTCCAGCTCCATGACATCCCTGGACGGCAGTACATTCAAATCAAGGGAGTCATCGGTGCTGAACAGGATATATCCGTCATTGGTCGCCAGGGTGACGATACTGCTCGTGTACCTCGCTATCCTGGCAAGGTAGTCCCTGAATTTTTCCATGCCGATCCTGCCGACGAGGAACCCGTCCCCCGTGCGCGCGGCCACGTACACGCTCAGCCTGTCGTTTTCCGATGACCTGAACATCGGCGAGTGCCGGGGTTTGCCTCCTTCCATGGTCACGAGGAACGAAGCGACCCTGCTTTTGCCGAGGTCATACCCGGTGAATATATGGCTGTTATACTCCCTGCGGATGATCGCGCCGACCCGGAGCTGATTCGTGCAGTAATAGATATCCGAAAAAAAAGGCATAAGCCCGCTGGCGCTCTGCTTGTCGGTCATCACCATGAAGCTCGCGAAGGCCCTCGTGTTGTCATCAAGGAAATTCTCCACCATTATATCGATGGTATCGATCGAAGTGATGTGCCTCTCGATATAGCGTTCCTTGATATTATTCTGAAGGATAAAAAGCAGGACAAGCGAAAATAGAAGCGTGATACCCAGGGTCAGGCCCTCGAGAGCGATATAGGTAAACCGTATCGAGCGCATCGCGCTAGAATTCCTTCGAGAGATCGGTGATAAAATAGAGGGGCGCGTTCACGTCACCCTCTGTATCGAATACTATGGTGTTGAACCTGGTTGTAAACTTTTTTTTGGTGATGATATAGCGCCTGATCGCATCCGGGTCCCTGTAACCGGCCGATACCGCGTCGTGCAGGACCTCAAGGGCGGTATACACGTTCAGGCTTATATACGTGGGCGAATACCCGAACCTCTTTTTAAATCTTTTAAAGTAGTCATCGATCGCGCCGCCCTGCTTCCTCGGCGGATAATGGGAAGGCATCACCGAATTGCTGACGGCACCGCCCAGCGTGTCCAGGAGCGTCGGGGTCTTCATCCACGGGGTGAATACGATGCGCGCGTTCGGGTTGGCGCTGCGAATCGCCTGGGCGATGTTTCCCGACGCTATATTGTACCCGCCGATCAGGAGATAGGCAATGCCGGTATCCCTGGTCCTGACCAGCCTGCTGATATCATCGATGCTGAATCTGCCGATGGATATCTCGATGACGCCGCTGACCTGTTTCTTCAAATGCCGCCTGAAGTGATCCAGCGCCGGACCGGTATAGGCGTTATTGTCGGTATCGCGGATTATGATGACGCTGTTCCCGGGAAGCCCGTTTACATATTCGGCGATGCTCTTCTGCTCGCTCTCCACGTCCTGGATGTTGCGGATTATATAATCATCCTTGTCCGTCAACAGCGGAGTGGCCGCCCCGGTTACGAAGGTCAGGACATGGTCCCGGTTTATGGATTTTTCAAGGGCGATGGCGCATATGGAGGTGTGGCTCGTGATCAGGATGCGGATCCCCTTCTGTTTCAATTCGCCGTAGGCCGACACTGCTTTAGCGGGGTTCCACCCGTCATCGAAGGGTATAATTTCAATATTCCTGATGTTATTGTCATCGAGAAAGAGCTTTGACGCGTTTATCTCGCTGGAACCGACGATGGATCCCGCTTCAAGCTTGGTCATGACAGCGACCTGGACCCTGCTTCTACTGCAGCCGGAAACCGTCAGCACTGTAATGATTGAAAAAGAGCTAAGAAACAGAAAAAGGATAACACCGCGATATTTCATATCCGCCTCCTGCATCCACAAGATATCACGTATCACCACTCATAATGTTAACCAGCATTCATGAAGATGTCAAGTGATAATGGTAATAATGGCAATCATGTCCTAGTTGCAGTTTCTCCGTATCTGCGTTTTTGCCGGAGCGTAACCCTTCTTTTCCGCAGTCCTGAAATCTTCGCACGCCCCTTTCCTGTCTCCTTTTGCCTTTTTCACAAGGCCCCTGTTGTTATATCCCATTCCGCTGTTCGGATCCATCTCGATGGTTTTCTGAAAATCGCTCAACGCGCCTGGATAGTCTTTCATCCTGGCCCTGCACACGCCCCTGTTATTGTAAGCTTTCCCATAATCCGGTTTTAATTCGATGGCCCTGTTGAAGTCGGCAACCGCCCCGGCAAGGTCCCCGAGCGCCTCTTTTGAAACGCCCCGGTTGTAATACGCGATGTGGTACCGGGGGTTCAATGTAATCGACATGTTCAGGTCTTCCAGCGCGCCGCGGTGGTCCTTCAGGCCCTGCTTAACCAGGCCCCTGTTGTTATACAGGACAAAGCTGTCCGGTTTCGCCCTGATCCCCTTTGTAAATGATTCTATGGCGCCCCGGTAATCGCCGGCCTGGTACCTGGTAATTCCCTCATCCAGGTAATTGACGTCCGCTCCAGGAGAACGGGAAAGGACCGCCGAAAGAAAAAGCATTAGTACCGGGAAAATAATTCTTTTCACGGGTGCTCCTCCATGTTTGCTGCTGCAAAGACTTGCCTGTATTTTCGGCAATTGTCAAGATAAAAACTGGTGCGCTGCAGGGTACCGATAACTATCGGGCTCTTGCCGACAACTATCGGTTGTCCGGCTCCCGGGATGGGGAACAGGCTATTTAAAAGGGGGGGGGGGG
>CAZZHU010000143.1:0-1195 GCA_964654045.1 uncultured Leptospirales bacterium | reverse complement strand
CACGGACACCCCCTCCCTTTTGATCCCACCCCCCGTGCCGCCTCAAGCGCCGGCGGAGGCTTTGGCGCTTAACTCGGTCGCTCTCGGCCATCCATGGCCTCCGCGACACTCGGACATCCTGTCCAGCGCCACTTTTTTTCTTCGCTCCGTTCGGTGAGGGCTCAGACAACAAGCGCTTGTCAGTGTCCGCCCTGCGGGCGGACTTTTGGAGGCCTCAATGTGTTATGGGCTTTTACTCTGGCACCCGGGCACCAGATACGCGGACCGCGGCATATTCTGGCACAGGAACGCCATGCAGGTAAGGTGCGTGAAGGATTAGCCCCGTCATGTCCGGCTTTATCCGGACGTTTATAACCCGATAGCTTTTATCGCTTTCAGTATATCCACGTCCATGCTCATCAGCCTGGATTTTGTTCTCATGGCCAGTTCCACATAGGCGGCGTCATAGGATGACAGGTTATACACCCTGGTCAATTCAAACAGGTCTTTCGCATATTGCACGCCATGGTTTACATCTGTTTCGAGCGGCAACTTTTCAAATAATTCTATTATTTTTAAAACTTCATTGAAATTAAGTCTTTTTCTCCTGACTGCAACGTTCAACACATTCACGGTCTCCTGCCACCAGAGGGCCGGTATGAATACCCGGTCGGAAGGCTTACGATTCAGGAAAAATTTGCGCGCGTGGCCTGATTTTTCATCCGGGAGAAACAGCGTGGAGGAAAATGAGCAATCGATGACATAATTCATTAATACTTTCTTCCCGCGTTTATGTATTCCCTGATCTCAATTTTGCCGGTCACTGACTTTCTAATGGCATCAAACTGGAGAATGATTTCATTCATCGGAACGGTTTCATCGCTGTTTTTATACTGGATGAGCCTGGCCACGGGCCTGCCCCGTTTCGTGATAATAAATTCAGCGCCTTTCTGGACCTCGTCCAGCATGCGCGCCAGGTGGGTCTTTGCGTCAAAGGAGCCGATCGATCTTCCTTTTGTTTTCATACTACTAGTTTAATAAACCAGTTTAATGATGTCAAATATTTTATTCGGTGCATGCTGATACTTCTACTATAGTACCGATAACGATTGGTTGACTCCCGGAATCCCGGGATGGGGATGGCCCGTTATGCGGGCCGGGCATGATTCCGAGGGGAGGAGGACTCCTCGCCCTCCTCCCCTCGGGCTCCCCTTCT
>CAZZHU010000142.1:11603-11849 GCA_964654045.1 uncultured Leptospirales bacterium | reverse complement strand
TTATAGTAATATTTATAACCCCCTAAATCCCCCGGAGAGGGGCTTGTCTAACCTTCATCAGGCAACAACGCCCCCCTCCGGGGGGTTTGGGGGGCTGTAACAGTCCGCTCTTCATCCAATCAGTTAACATCCCCGGAAACTCCCCGCTTCCGTGTCCGGTGATAGCCCATGTAAACATTCCCCGTTGATCCGTCAATTGTAATAAAATCGCCCCGGAATTCCGCTGCTGTTGTTTCAGATTGTTTA
>CAZZHU010000142.1:11371-11593 GCA_964654045.1 uncultured Leptospirales bacterium | reverse complement strand
GTCCGTCTTCCGCGGAGGCGTACTCCACATAGGCCTGGCTGTTGTCTTCATCGATGCGCATGATGGAAAAATCGCTGACGCCCGTTTTTTCAAGACGCCGCATCTGGAGCACCGCGTGTGACGTCATCCCGCCGATGCAGGTAAGGATCCCGTCGGATTTTTCCATGCCCACCACATCTTCCGGGTTCGTTTCGGGCCGTATGAGTATCACCCTGTCGCCGG
>CAZZHU010000142.1:0-11361 GCA_964654045.1 uncultured Leptospirales bacterium | reverse complement strand
GGAAGGCCGCCCGCCCCGACACGACACCTCCTGACGCCGCGAGTCCCTGCCCCAGATGGTACGGCTCGATGGCATCTGGGTCTTCGACCAGTTCCTCGACCTCGAAGATCTGGTTCACCATGCCCCGTACCTGCAGCATGTAGAGCGTGTCGTTCTCGATGGTAAACTCGATCTGGAGGTCGTTGCCCCACTTGTCCCGTATCCGCTGGACCGCGTTGAACAGCTTGTTGTAGAGTTCCGGGAACTTCTCCTCCATCGACGGCATGGATGCGAATTTCTTATACACTTTTTTCTGGTCCTCGCTGATGGGAAACACGCGGGCAATGCCGCTCACGACGTCATGGCCCTGCGACCGCGTCTTGTACTCCCCGAAGAGGTCTATCTTTTCGTTGCCATGGTAGCGGCTGTGAACAACCCCCGTGATGCTGTCCGGGGACGAATTGCCGAAAACCATGTTCTGGATGATGACCGCGGTGCCCCACTCGTCCGATATGTTTACCAGCTCGCGGTATTTCCGCGCCACCGGCGAGTTCCACGAGCGGAACACGGCCACGATCGAGAAGAGGAGCTGTTCGTAGGGATCTTCCGGTATGTAAAAGCCGCTTTTGCGTATTTCGTCATAATACTGCACCGCCAGGTCGGCCATCTGGTCGCCGGTCATCTTCTCCTTGAGGTCTACGCCTACCCGCTCCTTGTAATCGTACATCAGGTTCTCAAAGACCTGCCTGCTCATCCCGTAGTACGAAATGGCCAAGTCTTGCAAGAAGCGCCGGTAGCAGTCGCAGGCGAACCACTGGTCGGTACGCGCATAATAGTTCAGGATGTCGCGGGTCATGCCGACGTTGGTGATGGTATCCATGACGCCGGGCATGGAGAAGACCGCACCGCTGCGCACGGACAGGAGCTGCGGGTTACGCGGGTTGCCGTACCTGTTTTCCGTGAACTTGTCAATGTACCGCTTCAGGAGATATATCATCTGCTGGCGGGACTCGGTGTCGTTTATTATGGCGTCTCCCAGCCGCTTGTACAGTTCTGATGACAGGATGATACCCGGGGGGGCGTTTACCCCTTCCATGTTGGCGATGAAAAGAAGGCCGTGTGCCTTGCTGCCGATTTCCCACACGGGCGCGTACCGCTCCTCCTCGTCGCGGGTCTCGGACAGTTTCTTGATGTCGTGTATTTGCGCGTAATGATCCTCGTCGTACGGGTCGTACGGGTCGTATGGATCGCTCGGGTCGTCAAGGAGCCTGATGACCTCCCACACGCTGTTGCCGACACCGGGACTCCGGTGGTATTCATTGAGGCACACCTCGTCGCCCTGCGCGGCAAGCATATGAGCCATGCGGTCCTTGAGGGAAATGAGGAAATTGTCGAAAAGCTGCAGGAGCGGCGACTGCATGATCTGGCTCCGCACGAAGCGGTCAATGATGATGTCGGCGTTTTCGGGGTTGTCCCTCGGGATGTACTGGCGCGCGATGCGCTTTACCCCGATGTTTCGTATGGCCTCGCGGCACACGTACTTGAAGGTCTCGTTGAATCGATCGGATATTTCACCGTGGATTGTCAGGGTATTTGTCACGATGTCCCTGAGCTGGGAAAGCTTCAGGTTGGGCGTCTCCAGCAGGTTGTTGTAATTCAGCATTTCCTGGTTCGCTAAACCGTCGATTACGAAGGTCTTAATGAAGAGCTTCAGCACTTTTTTGATATCAACGAGTGAAATCGGCCCTCCCGAAGGGATATTCATCTTCTCGATGATATTCTCAAAAAACCTTACCCTGATCAGGTTCATGTGGAAAAAAACCTTTAGGGTGTCGAATTTTTTTTCCTTGTAGGAGCCGTACATTGACGGTATGCCGAAAGCAATGTGGCGCTTCAGGTCGATGGTATCCAGCGGCTCGAAGACCTGCTTTGAAAGCAGGATCTCATCTTTTAAAACGAGCTGTTCCTTCAACAGCACGTCCAGCGCCGCGAGTGTATCGGCACCCCTGATGGCTTCAAAGAAGCCCGCCGGAGGTTCAAAGAGGATCTCCCGGGCGTACAGCTCGAGCTTTTCAATGACGCGGATATCGATAAAATTGTACTTGTCGAAGAGAAGCCGGTATACGTGGAGGAAAGTTATGAACTTTTCAACATTGACCCGGGACACGTCGCGGGTACGCACCTCGTCAAACATCTTCCTGAAATCGTCATCAGATATTTCATATATGAATTTCCATATTGTCTTCTTGGACGCGTCGAGGGAAAACTTGTTCCTGATGAAATGGAGGATCTTCGTCATCTCCGTGGGCAGGTGGGTCTCGAAATAAAGGGCGAAATTTTTAAGAGCCTTTTCCTTCTCCTGATCGGAGACCCCCTCAAATGTTCCGCCCGAGACAAATTTCATGAAGGCATCTTCATCCGCTGAATCGAGGAAGTCCCAGAACTTCTTCTCCCCCAGTTCCGGGAACTGCCGCACCGCTTCCAGGTATATCTTCCGGGGCGCCTCCTCCACGTCAAGGTTGACAAGCCGGAAAAAGTTCTCCAGGTTATCATACACTTCAGGGGGCACCATGTTCTTCAAAAGTGTTTTCTTCCCGGTCATCCAGAATTCCATGATGCGCTGCAGCAGGAACACCGTCTGGCTGCTCGACTCCACGTGGACCTGCTTGCGCATGAAGTGTATCAGGTCGTCCATCTTGTGGTTCGTGTCGATCCGCTCGGTGAAGGAGCGAATGTCCCCCGTGGCGCCTATGTCGTGATAGAACGCCGGGAATACGGACGCGAGGGATATGATGGAATAGAAAACGTCCCGGTAGTTGCTGTTCAGGAGCCTGGATATATCGCGCTGGAATACGTCGGTATCCTTCAGGAAGACGCCGTAAAGTTTCAGGTTCACGATGAGGCTTGCGGAAAGCTTCTTCATCACCGGGGGATTTATCTCGATCAGCTTCATCCAGGTGCGTATGTTCTCCAGGTGGCTCGAGTTCACGATCACGGACCAGTCGGAGGCAATGCCGGAGATTTCGGGGAAACTGAACTTCGACCGCACCAGTATATCCTCGAAGAAATCGATAAGGCCGATGTTCCCCGACTCAATGACCGATTTGCCGATGTTGTATATCGTGGAAAATGCGCCGTTATAGTTGCCGCCACGCTCGATTTCGGACAGCAGCACCGGCATGACCAGGTTGATCACGTTCTGGAGAAGGTGGAAGCGGCTGTTCTTGACGAGCACCGAGCAGAGGGAAGCCAGGGTTCGTGAAATAAAAAGCTGGAGGTTACGGTCCTCTCCCTCGTTCGACTTGCGGATCAGGAACTCGAATATATTGATGATCGCGTCGTCTTCGCTTATCTCACCGTCTTCGATGGAGCTTTTTGCCAGGAGGCAGATCTTCTCCCATAAGCTCGTGTTGTGCTTGAAGTCGATGACGTCCATTTTCCCCGTGAACAGGTCCGCCGGGTTATCCCGGGCGATCCGCTCCAGCTCCTCAAGCCGCTTGTCATAGGCGGCTTTGGTCACGGCGCGGAGAAGGTCGATGAGCCTGTCGCGGCCGGCGATGTTTTTCAACACGCCATACAGCTCGAGGATGTCCGTTTCCTGGACGATGATCGCCCGCTCCATGTAAATCCGGTACTGAAGGGCGAGCAGCCGCGCCAGGGACCCGACGGTCGTGTTGCCGCCTTCCCCATTTCTGCTGAGAAGCCCGCCGAGGGTGAAAAAGCGGTCATGGATATTTTCGAAAAAGAACTTCTCCGCGCTCAGGGCGTTCAGCAGGGACAAATAGTCATCAACGTGCGAATCAAAAAAGAGCTTCAGGTCATTGAAAGCGACGTCTCCACCGGCCGACTTGTTGACGACGAAGATGTAGCGGTCGAAGAACGTGTCGCAGGCCCGTATTGCCGACACCTTTTTCCGTATAGTCGCCTCGCGAAGGTAATGATACACGACGGGCATGACGGACCCGGAATACGGAAGGATGTCATAGATGTAATCGAAGAGGTAGCCGCGCAGGCCGGTGATGGCGTATTTCCAGTCGATATTGGGGTGCGTGAGCTCGGCGATGAGGCTATTGGTTTTCTGTACCGCTCCCACCATGTCCACGACAGGCAGGAGAAGTTCCTTTACCTTCTCCCTGATGTTCTCATCGACAGCGATCATTCTGCCCCGATCAATCTCATTAGTAGCAGACTCGTATCGTTCTGCTTAACCACATTATTCTTCCCGCTTAATAGGTTCAAGAATAATAATTGCACAGGCTGTACAAAATTAATATTAGCAAATTCCGGTGATATGTCAATTGCCGGATATTGCTATAATGTATTAGCAAAAAATGATGATTGGAGGAGGGATAGATTCTGTTATAAACCGGATGAAAAGCATATTTATACATTTTTTGACAGATTTACGTCCAACTCTGCGTTAAAAATCTGATAGAGAACTAAAAAAAACGATGAATCAGCCGGGTATTTTTGTATTTGATTTATAATTCAGATACTTTACAGTATGCCTGTAAATGATTCAATCCATCCTGACTGATACTCATGATCGGAAGCCAAATATGAAAAAGTTACTGTCAGTGCCGGCAACGGCCATCATTGCCTGCATCCTTTTCTCCGGTTGCGCGCAAAATGCGGTCAAGAGAGAATTCCTGTCGCTCCTGGAAAACCCGGGCACTGCCAGAGGCTCGGACCTCATGCTCGTTCTTTGCGGCTGGCCGGCACAAGAAATGCTGCGACCCGTTACCGTTGAAGTTGATCTTTCACCCGGGAGCGGCCTGCATGACGACAGCGGCACAGCCGGTATATCAGCCCGCAATGACAGGTTTACATGCGGCGGGAAGATTGAATTCACCTATTCGGCGGTGTACATGGGAGGACACGGCAGCGGCGGTACGGATATTGCTCTCGGACCCTTTGAACGCGAGGACTCTCTGCCGCCTGAAATCAGCGATCCCCTCCAATCCTGCGTTATAAGCATAGGAACCAGAATCGCCGGCCATCTTTCAGAAAAAAGCGTTCGTCTCCCGGACGGCTCATACGGTGACTACTACGCACTAAAAATTGTAAAACCTGATTCCATGATACGGATACGGCTTGAAGGAGAGAAAGGCCTGAATCCGAAGGGTTGCCTGTACCAGGATAATAAGCTCGTGTCGACCTTCATCAGTTTCCTGTTCGGCGAGACACCTTCCACCTTCAATATCATCAGCGTGAACAAGGGTAAAGTGATACTGCTGGTGACAGCAATCAGGAAGACGGGACGCTATACGATTCTTATAGAGGAACCGGATGAAGCAGCGCGCTCAATGATGATGCCGACCCGCAGACGATTAGGAGACTTGCGCTAATTACGGGGCTTGTAAACCATGGCGCTGTATTCCACCGTGAACCTTGAAGGCCTGCCCTTCATGAGATGGAAGTCCACGCTAAAAGGCGCTTCCTCCCCGGTCCTGAGCACGGTCTGGCCCAGGAAATTGCCCGCGTAACCGATTATCCTGCCGGATGAATCGAAGGCGGTGACTGCCACCTGGACATACCGCGCGTCTTTTCCCGAGCCGTTTTTCACCCGGCCGGTGACCCTGTGGTAATCGAAGCGGTGCGCGGGGCTGTTCATTTTCAACTTCGAGAAGGAAAGCCGTGGCCGTTCCGGATAATAACCCGGCGACTCAGGGACTCCGATGGACCTGACGGTTTTATACGCGGGGGCCCTCTGGACCAGGACCGATACCGGAGTCTTCTCACCCGGCAGTATATAGGAGCGGATGCCATACCCTCTGGCTACCGCCACCTTTTCACCCCTTGCATCGTAGAGGGCGATCTCGGCCCTCGGGTAGACCGGCGTTTCACCGGTGTTCCTGAACATGCCGACAAAATAGATATTGCCGATCGAATCAGGAAGCGGGCTGATGTCGGAAAAGTCGGCGCTCACCTTCTTTTCCGGCTCAATGGCGTCCTTCCCGGCCTCGACCGGTTTCTCGGGTTTTTCCGCGGGGATGCCGGCGACCACGTCCGGCTTTCCGGTCGTGGGCCCCTGCCTGTTTACGATGAAAGCCACGGACCCCGCAACGATGACAACAGCAACCGTTACCGATACGGCCGCTATCCTGGTATTATTCCGGAATAGCGCGACTGCGGACTCGAGTAACATCCTCGCCCCGGCGTCATAATGGCCGGTACCGCAGTAATTGCACACGTACCTGCCCTTTTCCTGCCTGATGTCGTGGCTCCCGCACTGGCGGCACAGGAGCGGTTTTAATTCCTTCATAATTGCACCCCGGGAATATCCCCGAAGATACGCTTTTCATCCACGCCGGTGCCGCGCTCTTCGCAGATGACAAACTCCCCCGGCAGTGCGGCAAGTCGTTCCAGCGACGAGCGGCGGCATAACAGGCAGATCAGCAGGGCTATTGCGGCGATGAAAAGCAGTGTGATAATTACAGTATCCATAATCCATCCTCGAGGTGAATGCATAATACCGTCAAGAATGATCCGGCGCGGCAGAGACCTGCGTCAAGAAATTAATTACCGTACGGAAACGGCGGTAGCAGTAAAATTTCAGGGGTACGGAGCTATCCCGGCGAGCAGTCGGCATGGATGTCGCCGATTCCGCCGAGTCTACAGGATGTACTACGAGGCGGACGAGCGGGACAGCTCCGTACCCCCAATTAACGACTGCTACCGGAAACGACAACAGGTGAATTGTTATCACCGGTGAAGACCGGTGCTACCCGCATCGATGGCCCCGGTGAAGGCACGAGGCGCCGCTCGGGTCGTCGCAGCACCCGGGGAGTATCAGGCGCACGGAGCGCTCGAAGAAGAGGTAATCCCAGATCCAGTTGACAATGACGAAAAGCTTGTTCCTGAAGCCGATGAGATTCATAATGTGTATCACGATCCAGATGGTCCAGGCTATGAAGCCGCGGAATTCCCTCTTCCCGATGCGGGTCACGGCGGCATTGCGGCCGATGGTAACCATGGCGCCCCGGTCCTTGTAGGCAAAGGGGAGCGGTTCTTCTCCCCTGACCTGCCGGAGGATATTCTCCGCTGCCCGCGTCCCCTGTTGGATCGCCACCGGAGCGATCATCGGGAGGGGGGCGCCCTTTTCCTCAAGATACGTCAGGTCGCCGGTCACGTAAACCTCCGGGCGGCCCGTCATCTGGAGGGTCCGCAGCGTCCTGATCCTATTATTGGGTGAAAGCGGGACCACGGACCCAGATTCCGGCACGATGCCGCTTACGCCGGCCGTCCATATCACCGTGTCCGTTTCAAGTTTCGATCCGTCGCCGAAGGATACTCCCGCATCCGAGATTTCCTTCACCTTTGTGGAAATGCGGAGTCCCACTCCCATCCGGGAAAGCTTTTCCGCCGTGTAGGAGCTCAGTTTCGCTGATAGCATCGACAGCACCCTGCCGGCCGATTCCACCAGCACCACGGAAACGTCATCTGCCGATATGCCCGGGAAGTCCTTTTTCAGGGGACCTCGCACCAGCTCCGACAGGGCGCCGGCAAATTCGACCCCCGTGGGCCCGCCCCCGGCTATAACGAAGGTAAGGAGCTTTTTTCTCCCGGCCGGGTCGTCGAGGTAGGCTGCCCGTTCGAAGCAGGTGAGGATATGATTCCGGAGTACCATGGCATCATCCAGGGTCTTCAGGGGAAACGCGTAGCGCTCGGCGCCGGCCACGGTAAAGTAATCGGTCCTGCTCCCGGTTGCCATGATGAGGTAATCATAGGTGACTTTCTGATTGTTGCAGAGAACGTATTTTTCATCGTAGTCTATCCGGCCGGCTTCGGCGCGAAGGTACGATACGTTCCCGCTCTTCCGCAGAAGCGACCGTATCGGGTAGGCGATCTGTTCAGGCTCGATCTCGGCAGCCCCCACCTGATACAGGAGGGGCAGGAAGGTATGATAGTTGTTCCTGTCGATCAGGGTTACCCCGACCCCTTTCTTTCCGGACAGTGACCTGACTGCCCAGAGGCCGGCGAAGCCGGCTCCGATGATGACTATCTGTTTTTGATCTTCCTGGTCCATTCCAATCGAATTCCTTTCTATATGATGATTACTTTAACATCTCAGAGTAAACATAGTATATTTGCAAATTCATGTCATTGATTTAGATCAAGATACTTATTTTTCAACGCAGAGCACACAAAGGACGCGGAGATTTCAGGGTTGTCTTTACTTAATTAAATAAATTACTGAACGAGAAATATTGATCCGCACCCCTGACAGCAGAGTTCGAAATAACAAATTTATAAAGCCTAATCTACACCTATATTTGCGCAATAATCATCAATAAACAAACAATCCTCTATAAACTCTGCGTTCTCTGCGCCTCTGTAATGATTCTTTTCATATCATGCTCCTTATTATAGTATTTCCCTTAGCACCGCCCGTGCCGGCGATCCCTCGGCGTTGGAAATTTTAAGCGGAAGACAGAGAAGGTCATAGTCGCCCGCCGGAACGGCCGACAGGTCAAGTCCCTCCAGGATCACAATATTATTCCGCAGCAGGATTTTATGCACAGGATTTCCCTCCTCCGCGTTGAAGGCCTCAATGGACAGATAATCGATACCGACAAGAACAGCCCCCCTCTCCACAAGGTATTCCGCTGCGCTTAATCCCAGGGCGATGAAATCCTCCCTGAAGACGGCGTTTATTTTCTTCCACAGCTCAGAGTTCCCTGTTTTAAAAAGGATCCTTTCACCTTCTTTAATTCCGGCGCCGTCAATATGCTTCTTTTCGATTATCGGTTCCGCGCCTGTCTCGATGACGCGGCACCGCCCGTTCAGGATATCCAGCGGTATGGCGTCCATATTCCCGCCATGCTCCAGAAAATGATAGGGCGCATCGATATGCGTCCCGGTGTGGGCGCCCATGGTTATGGCCGTGACATTGCATGAATCCCCGTTTATGATGGATTTCATCCGTTCCAGGCGCGCCGGCGGATCGCCGGGCCATACCGGAATATCGACTGAAATCGGGACGGTTATATCGTATAATTTCATCTGTCCCACTCCGTCCGGAATATTTGGCCCGCCGGAGCGTCGATACGTTCATACCCGTGGGAGCCGAAAAAGTCCCGCATTGCCTGGGTCAGGTTCGCCGGCAGTCGTTCAGAGCGATAACTATCGAAATACGCCAGTGCCGATGACATTACCGGGGCCGGTATGCCATGGAGAACAGCCGCTGACACGGCCCTGCGCCATCCACCCTCCTTCTCGTTTATCATGGCAGTAAACGGCTGCTCCAGAAGGAGGTTCCCGGCGTCAGGCCTGTCGCGGAACACTGCTTCAACGTCTTTCATCATAACCGACTGGATGATGCAGCCGCCGCTCCAGACGCGGGTTATGGCGGCGCGGTCCAGGGCCCATCCTGATTCCAGCGACGCTTTTTCCACCAGGGCAAAGCCCTGCGCATGGGACACGGCCATGGAGCAGTACAGGGCATGCTCCATATCTTTCACGAGTGCCATGCTGTCGCCCGCGATCCGGTTATCGGCAGGATACCTTTCAGAGGCGCGGCGCCGCTCATCAGCCAGTGATGATATGAAGCGTGCGGATACGGCTTCGTCAATGGCGGGGACCGGAACGCCCAGACCGAGGGCCGCTATCGACGCGTCCCTGCCGGTCCCTTTCTGGCTGGCCCGGTCCAGTATCGCATCCACCAGGCGGCCGTCGCCGTCTTTCATTTTCAGCACCCGGCCGGCACTATCCATGAGGAATCCGCCGAGACCGCCGCGATTCCACCCGGCAAAGATATCAGCCGCCTGATCGGCGGACAAACCGGTCATCCGCCTCATCATGTCATAGGCCTCGGCGATGGCCTGCATCATTGCGTACTCGATGCCGTTGTGGACCATCTTCACGAAATGTCCCGACCCGCCGGACCCGATCCACTCACAGCAGGCGGCGCCGTCATCGAGCTTCGCGGCGATGGCCTGCATCATCGGCCTGATGGTTTCCCACGCCCCGGGAGAGCCGCCCGGCATGAGCGATGGACCCTTAAGCGCTCCCGCTCCTCCGCCCGAGACGCCGCATCCGACGTAAAGAATGCCCTTTTTTCCCAGGGCGGCCAGCCTCCGGGCCGTGTCGGAATAAAGGGAATTGCCGCCGTCGATGATGATATCGCCGGGAGAAAGGCGAGGCGCCAGCAGGCCGATAACATCGTCGACCGGTTTGCCGGCTTTCACCATGAGGAGTATGACACGCGGCTGACGCAGAAATGCAATGAAGTCTTCAGGAAGCCGGGCGCCGGGGATGCTGTCGCACCCGTGCGCTTTCAGGAAATCCGCGAGGAGGTCCTCTTCACCCGCGACATATGGATTGAACACCGCAACGGAGAATCCGTGTCTTGAAATATTGAGGGCGATATTCCTCCCCATGATCCCGAGACCGACGATGCCGATGTCGCATTTACCCAAGGTTGAGGCTCCTTATATATGATTGGGGCAGCAGTCCCGCGCGGATGATCCCCTCTATTATTTCTGTGCAGATATCCCCCGGTTTTTTCCCGATTGAAACGGTCACAGCGTCACGCGGCTCTTCCAGCGTCTGTAGCTGGCTCTCCAGCAATTCCGACGGGAAAAAGTGTCCGGTCCTGCTTTTCATACGCCCGAGTATGAGATCACGGTCGCCTTTCAGGTATATATAGGCGACATCCTCCTTGCCGTTCCAGTCAAGCATATCACGGTATTGTTTCTTCAGGGCGGAACAGGCCAGCACGGCCCCGCCGCGTCTGTTCCACTGCGCCACGTGCACGGCCAGGTCGAAGAGCCACGGCACACGATCCTCGTCAGTTAGAGGGATGCCGCTGTTCATTTTTTCCATGTTTCCCCGGGAATGAAAGTCGTCTGCATCGTGAAAGGGAAAAACTATGCGGTCAGCCAGCAATTTACCCACTGTCGTTTTACCGCACCCCGATACGCCCATTACGATAAATATCATTACCGGGTAATGTCTCCTTCTCAATTTCAATGTGAGTCTACATCCGCATGCAATTATGTCAAATATTAATCCTTATGACCTGGAATATGAAAATCTACACTTCAGGCGCAGACATTTTTTTCCGCTCAGTAAAATTTCAAGCATTCATAAAAGGACGTGTGCAGTATTTTCTTCTTGTAATTATTTGGTCCTGCCTGATTATATCGCACAATAAATAGAAGGCGCCGCAATACATATAAAAGCGCCCGGGGCCACGGCCCTGAAATACAGTATTACCATCTTTTAGGAGGATACCATGCCTGTAGATCATACAGCTTCTACACGTCTGCCTTCGCGCGCGCACTATACGGATCCGGCCGCGCAAAATAACCCGTCAGCCGCATCAGTCCGGGAAAAAGACATGCACATGGGTGAACCGGGTCTGCTGCACAAACTTTT
>CAZZHU010000141.1:665-11916 GCA_964654045.1 uncultured Leptospirales bacterium | reverse complement strand
GCTCCCGTCCAGTTCATGCAGGTAACTCCTGCCTCCCTTCACCGTCACCAGCACCAGCTCGGGCCTCTTCTCTTCGACCTCCACAATCAGCCTGCCCCCGCTTTCTGAAACGCCGTATGACTCGAGGAACGCGTTCCCCGCCAGGGCCTTCTCGAGTGAATCCACGTCGATCACGATGCCCCGGGACACCGCCCTGAGCCTGGCGCCGCGGACCAGTTCATACTTCGACAGCAGTTTCAGGCCCTTGAATTCGATGGCCTTGACGGTGCGGATGTCCGCCCCGCGCGCGGCGCCGGAAACAAGCACCAGCACCGCCGCGGCCGCCGTTATGTTCAGACCCGTGCGTTTCATAGCGTCAGTGCGCCCTCTTTTTTATCTCGTCCATGATGCGCGTTCCCGCCTTATAGATGTCGCCGGCGCCCAGGGTCAGGACGATATCATCCTCCCTGACGAGGGACGCCACGCGGCCCGGTATTTCCTCCAAACGCGATACGATCTCGACCGCGCGGCCATCATGCTTGCCAACCGCCTCCCGGATGAGCTGCGACGACACGCCTTCGATGGGCGCCTCGCCCGCCGGATAGATCTCCGTGAGCAGGAGGAGGTCCGCGTTGGCGAAGCACTGGCCGAACTCGTCCCACAGGAGCTGGGTCCGGGTGTACCGGTGCGGCTGGAACACCACCACGGTCCGCTTCCCGAGCTTCTTGACGGCCTCAAGGGTGGCCCGTATCTCCGTGGGATGGTGGCCATAGTCGTCGTATATACGGACCCCGGCCGCCTCGCCGATAAGCTCGAGCCTTCTCCCCACGCCGCGGAACCCGGCGAGGCCTTCCCGTATGGCATCAACCGAAAGCCCCAGCTCCAGCGCCACCGCTATGACCGAGAGCGAATTGACCGCGTTGTGGTTCCCCAGCTGGTTGATGCAGAACTCGCCCAGGGCCTCGTTCCGGTACAGGCACCGGTAGCAGGTCATGCCCTTTTCCGTCCTGACGTCGACCGCCCTGAAATCGGCGTCCTCCGAAAGGCCGTAGGTGTAATAGGGCCGCTCGACTTTCGGGAGGATCTCCCTCACCGTGTTGTCGTCGATGCAGAGGACCGAGTAGCCGTAAAATGGTATGGTGTTGATGTATGACAGGAAAGCGTCCTTCAGCCCCTGGAAATACTTGTAGTAATCGAGATGGTCCGCGTCGATGTTGGAAACGATGCCGATGCAGGGGAGGAGCTTCAGGAAGGAACCGTCCGATTCATCGGCCTCGAACACGATGTAATCCCCCTCGCCGACCCTGGCGTTGGTGTTGAAATTCAGGACCTTGCCGCCCACCACGGCCGTGGGGTTCATCCCGCCGTGGAAGAGGACGTAGGAGAGCATGGAGGTGATCGTCGTTTTGCCGTGGGTCCCCGCCACGCCGATGCCGTACTTCATGCGGACCAGCTCCGCCAGCATCTCGGAACGGTGGATGACGGGGATCGAGCGCTTCCGGGCCTCGATGAGCTCCGGGTTGCTCGGGCTGATGGCGCTGGAGGTGACCACCACGTGGTAGTCATGGATATTGGACGGGAAATGGCCGATGGATACCGTGGCGCCGAGGGAGGCAAGCCGCCGGGTCTGCTCCGACTCGTTCAGGTCGGAGCCGGACACCTCGTAGCCCATGTTAATGAGGATCTCGGCGATGCCGCTCATGCCGATCCCGCCGATCCCGATGAAATGCATTTTTTTAGATTTTCGAAACATCTTCTATTCCTTTTACACCCTCACCCGTCCCGATAAATCGGGACACCCTCTCCCGGAGGGAGGGGGTTTTACTTTTTTCCATTCTCCCCTCTCCCCATGGGAGAGGGGCCGGGGGTGAGGGCATTAATCTCCTTCACTATATCCTTAGCGATAACATCCGCCGCGTTCACCATGGCGACCTCCCGGGCCTTCTTCGACATGCGCTCCAGGGCCCGGGGATTGTTCATCAGGTCATGCAGCACCGGCATCACCTTTTCCGGCACCGCGTCGGCGTTGCCGATCTTTACCGCGGCCCCGGCCTGGACGAACTCGTCCGCGTTCCTGTCCTGGTGGTTATCCGCCGCGTGGGGATAGGGGATCTGGATCGACGGCACGCCCATCGCCGCCAGCTCCATCATGACCCCGGCGCCCGACCTCGATATGGCGATATCGGCCGCACGGTACGCCAGGCCGACCCTGTCGATGAAGGGCGACAGGTACAGGGATCCCTCGTCTATTTCCGTGTTGATTTTTTCCTTGTAGGTCTGATATGAAAAATCGCCGGTGCTCCAGATGAAACCGACATTTTTAAGCTCGTCGGAAAAATCCTTCTTGAGGCCGAAGACCAGCTCGTTGATCCGGACCGCCCCCTGGCTCCCGCCTATGACCAGCACCACTTTCCTGCTGTGGCCGAGGTGGAACGCCTTGCGCGCTTCATCCCTGTGGGCTTCGACCAGCACTTTTTTCCTGATGGGATTCCCGGCCAGGAGATACCTGTCCTTGAATGTAAGGTATTCCGTGGCGCCCCGGAAGGTCCCGTAGATCCTGCTCGCGTATTTTTCAAAAAACCTGGTCACCTTGCCGGGCACCGAATTCTGCTCGCACACGAACAGTGGCACCTTCATCAATTTCGCCGCCATCAGGGCCGGCGCGGAAACGTATCCGCCCATGCCTATGACGGCGCGCACGTTGTTCTTCCTTACAATCTTCCGCACCGAGAGCATGGCCGCAGCGAATGCTGCCGGGAACAGGAGGAGCCTCCCGGGGTTCTTCGAGAAGGACGGGGCCCGGTACAGGTTCAGATCCCCCGGGAGGATATCATTCAGCGAGGAAAACCTCGCGTCCCTCCTGCCGGATAGAAAAAGCGTCCTGACGCCGGCATCCCGGAACGCTTCGTACAGGGCGATGCCCGGGCTGATGTGCCCGCCCGTGCCGCCGGCAACGATAAGTACGCTTATATCATGCACGCTGTTCACTGCCATACCTCTTCAAATAATTTCATGTCCTGCTTCACGGCCCCCCGGTACCGGGAGACGTTCAATAATATTCCCGCCGCGATCATGTTGGACAGGAGCGACGACCCGCCGTAGCTGATGAAGGGCATCGGGATGCCCTTCGTCGGCAGCGCGCCGGTCACCACGCCCATGTTGATAAAGGCCTGCACCGCGATCATCAGCGAAAGACCCACGGCGAGGAGCCTGCCGAAATTGTCCTGGGCCTCGGTCGAAACGACGATCCCGCGCCAGAGCACCGCGGCAAAGAGGAGCACGATGAGCACCGTGCCCACCAGGCCCGCCTCTTCGCCTATGACGGCGTATATGAAATCGGTATGCGGCTCCGGGAGACGGGAGAGCTTCTGCGTCCCGTTGCCCAGTCCAACGCCGAGAAATCCGCCCTTCTTGAAGGCTATGAAAGCCTGTATGATATGATAGCCGATGCCGTAGCGGTACGCCCAGGGGTTGAGGAACGCGATGACCCGGTCCTTCCGGTACTGCACCAGGTATATCATGAGGTAAAACATCGGGATGCTGATGATAAAGAGCGAGAACAGGTAGATAAAGGGAAATCCCGACACGAAAAGAATGAAGACCGACACGATCAGGATATCGATGGCCGTGCCGAAATCGGGCTGCACAATTATCATCAGGAAAATGACCGACACGATGATGACCGGGACAAGGAGCCTGACGAAGTGGTCCTCGGCCTCCGAGGAAAAGACCTTGGCAAGGTAGATGACCACGAAGATCTTGACGAATTCCGCGGGCTGGAACGCGACCGGGCCGATCCCGAGCCACCGGACCGATCCCTTGGCGCTGTGCCCGATGCCGGGTACCAGGACCAGGGCGAGCATCACGAAGGAGGCCAGGAGCATGACCTTGGTATACTTCATGTAAGCGCGGTAATCGATCTTCATAAAAACCATCATGCAGATGAAGCCTATGACGAACCAGAGGAGCTGCTTCTTCAAAAAATAGTAGGGATCTCCGAAAACCTTGAGCGCGTACACGGCGCTGGCGCTGTAGCTCATGGCGATGCCGATCCCGGTGAGGACAAGGATCACCACGAAGAGAACCAGGTCGGGCTCCCTGGAGCGCCGTATGTCGATGAAGGATTTCAGGTCCATGATAATGCCCCGCTTTCCAGGCGGCGAAAGGACTTGATGAACTCCGCTCCCCGCTCCTCGTAATTTTTGAACATGTCAAAGGACGCGCACGCCGGCGACAGCAGCACCACGTCGCCCTCCCGGCTCTCGCGCATCGCCTGGACCACGGCGTCGTCCAGGGTTTCCGCGAACACATGGCGGAAGCCGCCCAGTATCTTCGAGAAATAATCTTTCGATTCGCCGATGAGGACCAGGGACCGGATCTTTCCTTCCAGCCCTGTCTTCAGCCGCGTATAATCATCGCCCTTGGTCCTGCCTCCCAGGATGAGGACTCCCTTTCCCGGGAAGCTCCGGAGCGCGGTGAGGACCGCGTTCACCGTGGTCGCCTTGGAATCATTGATGAATTCCCTGCCCTGGAACACGCCGATCCGCTCGAACCGGTGCTCCAGGCCCGGGAAGGAATAGACCGCCTCGGCGATCGCACCGTAATCTGCCTTTATTCCCCGCTTTTTCATGACGGCCTGCGCCGCGAGGATAGCCACCATGGCGTTCTGCATGTTGTGCAAGCCCGGTATTTTCATCCTGTCTGCCTGGAGGACCTCCAGGTTGCCCTCCCCGAGGTATACCGCGCCGTCGCGGTAGAAGATGTCGGCGTCCCCGGTCTCGATCGAAAAGGAAAGGGCCCGTGATTTCACCAGGGAAGCGCCGCCTGCGCTCATCACGTCGTCCCTGTTATAAATGAAATAATCGCCGCCGTCCTGGTTCATGGCGATCCTCATTTTCGCTTCCAGGTATTCGTTCATTCCGTCGTAGCGGTCCAGGTGGTCCGGCGTCACGTTAAGCAGGGCCGCCACGTCAGGTTTGAAGTCCACGATGGTCTCCAGCTGGAACGAGGAAAGTTCGGCCACGACAACCGACTGATTAGACGTCTTTTCCACGAACGAGATCAGCGGGATACCGATGTTGCCGCCCACGTAGGTGTCGATGCCGATCTCGCTGAAGACATGGCCGGTGAGCGCCGTGGTGGTGGATTTGCCGTCGGTCCCTGTTATGCCGACGAGGCTCCCCTTCATGTGGCGGAAGGCCAGCTCAACCTCGGCAATGACCGGGATCTTTCTTTTATACGCCTCGGCGACCAGGGGGATGGTCTTCGGCACCCCCGGAGAAAGAATCACCGTGTCGAATCCATCGTCCAGCATGGCCGGGTTCTGCCCGCCGGCGGCGACCCGCACCGCGGGGTCAAGCTTCCGGATCACGTCGGCAAGCTCCGCCTGGCCCCTGCTGTCCGAAACCACAACGGCAACATCCCGGGCAGCGAGAAAATTCGATACCGCCACCCCGGTGCGGTATCCCAGGCCGATCACGAGGGCCTTATGTATGTCTGTTCTTTTCATTTTTTCTTTTTTACCCTCACCCCCAACCCCCTCTCCCACAGGGAGAGGGGGAAGAAGAGTTTTTTCACTCCTCTCCCCCTCTCCTTACCAAGGAGAGGGGGGCCGGGGGGTGAGGTCATAATATCTTCAGCGAACTCATTCCCAAAATCGCCAGGATGATCCCGAGCACCCACATCCGCACCACGACCTTCTGCTCCGGCCAACCGGACAGCTCGAGGTGATGGTGAAACGGCGCCATCTTGAACACCCTCTTGCCCCTTAATTTAAATGAAACCACCTGTATGATGACGGACAGGACCTCGACGACGAAGACACCGCCGACAATGAAGAGGAAAATCTCTTTTTTAATCATGACCGCCACGATGCCGATGATGCCGCCCAGCGCCAGGGAGCCGGTGTCGCCCATGAACACGGTGGCCGGGTTGCTGTTGAACCAGAGAAAACCGATCGACGCGCCCATGAGGGCCGCGATGAACACCGTGAGCTCGGCTGATTCCGGGATGTAGGGGATGCGGAGGTACCCGGCAATCTTGGCATGCCCCGCCAGGTACGCCATGATGCCCAGGCTCACGCCCACGGTCATGACCGATCCGATGGCAAGGCCGTCCAGGCCGTCAGTCAGGTTGACCGCGTTGGTTGCGGCCACGATCACCACGACGGCGAAAACCACCCAGAGGAACCCCATGTCGGCCACTGCCGCGTTGATAAATGGAACATAGAGCGTCGTCGCCTCGGTTTTATTTGACGGGAAATAATAGACAAGAAGGGCCACTGCCAGGGCGATCAGCATCTGGAACAGGAGCTTCACCCGCGCCGGTATTCCTTCCTTTCTTTTCAGTATTGATTTTATGTAATCGTCGGCAAAGCCGAGGCCGACGAGCAGGATTGTCGCGCCGATCAGGGTAATGAGATAGATGCTCGTGAAATTGCCCCACAGGAAGATCGATACGAGGACCGCACCGATGATGATGATCCCGCCCATGGTGGGGGTGCCGGCTTTCTTCTTGTGGCTCTCGGGGCCCAGGGCCCGGATCTCCTCGCCGAACTTGAGTATCCGCAGCCAGCGTATCACCAGGTTCCCGAAAATGAGCACCAGGAGCAGGGCCGTGAGGGCGGCGTAAGCGGACCTGAAGGTTATATACTGGAACAGCCTCAGGAAGCCCAGGTATTCTTTAAGCGGCAATATAAAATGATAAAACATCTCACTCCTCTCTTTCGGTCAGGGCCCGCACAATGTCTTCCATCTTCATCGACCGTGACCCCTTGACCAGGATCACGTCATTGTCATCAACAACGGTTTTCAGAAAACCGGACATCTCGTCCTTGGTTTCAAACCGCCGTATCCTGTCATTATCAAAACCGGCCTGGCGGGCGCCTTCTGCGTAGAATTCCGCCATTTCGCCCCAGACCAGGAGCATGTCAAATTTATTTTCATGTACGGCCCTGCCGCATTCCGAATGATACCGCCGTGCCGTGTCCCCCAGCTCTTTCATGTCGGACAGGACCGCGAGCTTTCTCCGCTCGGGGAAGATCTCGCCCGTCGACCGGAGCGCGTACCGCAGGGAAAGCGGATTGGCGTTATAGCTGTCGTTGATCACAATGAATCCCCGGTCAATGACCTGGCTCCGGCCGTCCACGTTGACGAAGCCCGCCAGCGAGTCCCGTATGGCTGCCGGCTCCATCCCGTATTCAACGGCCACGGCGATCGCCGCCATGATGTTGTACACGTTATGGATACCGTAGAGGGGAACGTCGATCTCCGTGCCGCGGAACCCTACGGACAGGCTGTCCCGGTACAGGCGGTATGAATCGGGCCGGATATCGGCTTTCCCGGAGAGGCCGAAGCTTTTCACGACCAGGTCGGTCTTCCGGGCCCTCTCCATGATGATATCCAGGCAGTTCATGTCGCGGTTAATCAGGAGCTTCGATCCGGGCTTCATACCGTGCATGATCTCCGATTTCGCCGAGGCGACGTTCTCGACCGTGCCCAGGAACTCCAGGTGCCCCTCGCCCACATTGGTGATGAGCGCCAGGTCGGGCTTCGCTATTCTCGAGAGGCGGTCGAGCTCGCCCGGATGGTTCATCCCCATTTCTATGACCGCCATCTCGTGTTCCGCCCTGAGGCCCAGGAGGGTGACGGGTACGCCGATTTCATTATTGTAGTTCTTCACGTTCCTGAGGCAGTTCCACCGCGAGCCCAGGATGGCGTACACCAGCTCCTTGGTGGTGGTTTTGCCGTTGGTGCCGGTGATGCCGATAACAATCGGGTCGGTCTCGTCGCGGTGCCGCGCGGCGATCGACCCCAGGGCCTCGAGGGTGTCCTCGCACATGATCTCCGCGATGCCGCGGCGCGACGCAATATCAGTAAAGCCCGCGCGCATGGTCAGGTACGAGCGGATGCTGTTGTTTTCGGAAAGCGGCCGGATGTAGTCATGGCCGTCAAACTTCTCCCCCACCAGGGGGATGAAGAGGCCGTTCGCGCCGATCTCCCGCGAATCGGTAGTGATGGTCTCGATCACCATGCCGGGATCGCCGCTGGTTATGCGGCCCCGGCTCGCTTCGGCGATCCTTCCCACTGTTGTCGCACAGTCCACTATCACCCCACCTTCTCCCCGAGGCAGCGCGCCGCCACTTCCTTGTCGTCGAAGTGGCGCTTCTCGGTGCCGATAATCTGGTAGTCCTCGTGACCCTTGCCCGCAATGACCACGATGTCGCCCTCGCGGGCCTCCGCCATGGCGCGGGCGATCGCCTCTTCCCGGTCCGGAATTATCTCATGGTTTTTCCCCGAAAGGCCGCCGGTGATTTCGCTGATGATCAGCGCCGGGTCCTCCGTGCGGGGATTGTCGCTGGTGACGATGACCAGGTCCGAATTCTCCTCCGCAACCTGTCCCATCAGGGGCCGCTTGGTCCGGTCGCGGTCGCCGCCGCATCCGAACACAGTGATGACCCTGCGGTGCTCCAGCTCGTTCACCGACCTCAGGAGCTTCAGCAGGGCGTCCACGGTATGGGCGTAATCCACGATGGCGATGAAGCCCTTCCCGGTCTTGAGCACGTCGAACCGACCGGGGACGTTTTCAAGGTCGGCCAGGCCGGCCGCGATATCATCGAAGGAAACTCCCATCTGGTGCGCGACGGCCAGGGCCGCCAGCGAATTGTAGAGCTGGAAGGTCCCCAGCAGGTTCAGGCTCACTTCGAGGCCCGCCTCGGGCCGGCCGAGACGGTAGCTCAGGCCGTGCATCGAATTGCTGATGCTCCCCGCGAGGGGCATGTAATCGGACTCGGTCTCTATGCCGAAGCTTTTCACCGGGAATGAATACTGGTTCCGCATCATGTAGAGTTCGCGGCCGTACGGGTCATCGGTGTTGACGATGCCGCAGCGGCCTTTTTTATAGCTGTTCTCGAGGAGCTGGAAGATCCTCTTCTTGGCGCTGAAATAATGTTCAAAATCGCGGTGGAAATCAAGGTGATCCCTGGTGAGGTTGGTAAAGACGGCGGCGTCGAGATCGATGTCATCGGCCCGCCTGAGCTCCAGGGCATGGGACGACACCTCCATGATGACCGCGTCAACGCCGTCCCTGCGCATCCGGTAGAGGATCTCCTGGAGATCCCTCGATTCCGGGGTGGTGTTCGCGGCCGGGAATTCCCGTCCGCCCCAGCGGTAGTTGATGGTGCCGATGACTCCGGGATTGAGACCGTGTCGCTTCAGGATCGATTCCAGCATGTAGGTGATCGACGTCTTGCCGTTGGTCCCGGTGATGCCGATGGCCAGCATGGAGCGCGACGGGAAACCGAAGAATGCCGCCGATAGGCGGGAAAGGGCGGTCCGGGTGTCATCGGTGGCAAGGAGCGCGACGCCCCGGTCATTCAGCCAGGCAAAATCCTCCACGCGCTCCTTCGCGACGCAGACGGCCGACGCACCGTTCTCTACCGCGGTGCCGACGAAGTGGTGGCCGTCGCTGGTGAATCCCTCCACGGCGATAAAGAGGCTTCCCTTTTTCACTTTGCGGGAATCATATTCCACGGACGATATGGAAGTGCCGCCGCCGCTGACGACACCGGCCGCGCCGCACGCCAGATCCGCAAGATCGGCAAGAGCGATTTTTATCACGCCATTGTTATTGAGCATCAGCTTCATTCACCACCAGTACGATGGCATCGCCGGGAAGCATGGGCCGGAAGCCGTTCTTCCGGGCGTAATCCTCAACCGCTTCCATGCGGCGATACCGTTCAATTTCATACAGGAGGCGGTCACGGTCCCTGACCAGCTGGCCCGCCGCGCGCGACAGCTCCCTGTTTTTCATCTTGATCTGCACGACCTCGATGTTCTGCCATACATACAGTATGACAAACAGGCTCATCGAAAATATTATGCCAATGTACTTGATGGCCGTTCCTCCAGTATCTTCTCGCAGACCCGGAGACGCGCGCTCCGTGCCCGGTTGTTGCCTTCAATTTCGTCTACTTCAGGGCGAAGAGGTTTTTTCGTCAATAGTTTTACATCGGGCTTTTCCATGCAGCGGCAATTTCGCGGTTCCTCTGAACAGAAACATCCCCGTGCCATGCGCCTGAATTTTTCCTTCACGATGCGGTCCTCCAGAGAATGGAAGGAGATGGCCATGATCCTTCCGCCGGGCGCCAGGAGCCGGTGCGCCTGGCCGAGGCTGTTTTCAATCGCCGCCAGTTCGTCATTCGCGGCGATCCGCAGCGCCTGGAACACCCGCGTGGCCGGATGGATGTTCCTGACGTGGAATTTTTTCGGGATGGCGTGGAGAACGATATCCGCGAGCCCGCCGGTGGTCTCCACCGGTCTGGCCTTCCGCTCCCGGATTATGGCTGACGCAATCTTCCGCGACCACCGCTCCTCGCCGTAGCGGAATATGATATCGGCCAGCGTCTTCTCGTCGGCGGTATTGACGATGCGGTACGCGCTTTCCGCGCTTTCGTCCAGCCTCATATCGAGCCTTTCATCCCTTGCAAATCCAAACCCCCGGCCGCTTGCCTCATAGTGATACGAGGAAATCCCGAAATCGTACAAAAAATAATTCACCCGGCCCTTCAATTGACCCAGATGCTCAGAAATATGAGTAAAATTATCGTTAATGAAATTAATTCGGTTTCCATATCGCCCCAGCCTTTCCCGCGCTCTCTCGATTATTTCGCTGTCCCTGTCAAAGGCCGTGATGGTGAGATCCGCGAACCGCTCCAGGAACAACTCCGAGTGACCACCCTCGCCGGCTGTGCAGTCCACCATCATGCCCGTTCCCCGGTGCGCCGAATCCTCCACGAAGTGGAGCAGTTCCCTCGGCATTACCGGAATATGGATGTACTGCACGCCCGCCTCTCATATATTATGTCTCATTAGAAAAAGCCTGCTTCTCTATACACAACCGGCGTCCCACACGCCGGGTCTGTATCCTAAACGCCGAGGTCCACGGCAAGGGCGTTCAGCGAATCCTGGTCCGGCCGGAAGCTGTTATAGATTTCCGTTGCCCAGATCTCGATCTTGTCGTTCAGCCCCAGGATGGTGACCTCGCTTTTAATCTGCGCATATTCAAGATGGCTGGCGGGAATGATGATCCTCCCCTGCCTGTCAAGCTCCTGTTCGCGCGCGCCGCCCATCAGATGGCGGACCCAGTTCCTGTTGGTGGGGTTCGACTGCGGCAGCGGCACCAGCTTCTCCCGCACGAACCGCTCCCATTCCTCTTCCCGGAAGGCCATGATGCACCTGTCGAAGCCGTACGTGAGCACCAGCTTGTTGATGAC
>CAZZHU010000141.1:0-655 GCA_964654045.1 uncultured Leptospirales bacterium | reverse complement strand
TCGCGACCCTGCCTTTTTCATCCAGGGTGGGATTGTATTCTCCCATGAACATCTTTTGATCACCACCACCAGGTATTAATCAACATTAATCCCCACTTTTCCCCACAACGTGACATATGAGACATAATTTGTCAACAATAAAATACAAACTTTACACTTTTCGCTTTTATGTTGGAAGATAGGGGTCAGAGCAAAATTTATAGCTGAAAATAGACTCATGACAGGTGTCAGAGTAAAATGTTAATTGTAATTTATCGGGTTTTTGTCTATAAATAATATCTTAGTAAATTTTCCTTGACACTTCTGTGTTAAAATATTTTTTGTTAAAAACATTATCTGTATAATGCGGCAATAACATTGCGGAAACATGGGGCTCCGGAGGTAAGCAAAGACCCCATATAAAATATCAGCAGTAAAGCAAACCGCGGGTGTAGTTCAGTGGTAGAACTCCAGCCTTCCAAGCTGGTCACGTGGGTTCGATTCCCATCACCCGCTAATCTAAAGAAAACGATTGGCATCATGCCGGAAAAAACAGACAGTGAATTACCTGTGAGATCACGGCCGGATGGATAGAGATGCGAAACATAAGCGGGGCAATACCCCGCTTTTTCATTTATGGTGATGGCATAGAAAATATTTGTTTTTTCCTTGCTAT
>CAZZHU010000140.1:0-11922 GCA_964654045.1 uncultured Leptospirales bacterium | reverse complement strand
TCATCGTGGATACTGATGCAGCTGGGATTGAACGGCCTCTCCTTCCAGTATCTCTGGCCCGACCAGATATGGTGGACGAATAACAGCCTGCCCTTCTTCACGGGAAACGTTGACCTCTGGTCGGCGTTTTATCTCCGTGCGTACCTGCAGACGAAAGAGAATTTTAAAGTAATAGATAAAATCGCCATTTTCGCCATGATAATCCCGTCCGCCGTCCTGGTCGTGCTCTCCCTGGTCGCCCCGTACCGGCTGGCCATGATAGGGGCCACGGTGAACTCCCTCGTCATAACCGTCATGCATTTTGCGATCGGCTTCATACTGGTGCTGCGCGGGCACAGGCCGGCGCGGTTTTACCTGATAGGATTTTCTGTGCAGATGGTCGGTATCGTGGCCTATACGCTCAAGACTCTGGGAATCCTGCCGGCGGTTTTTGTCACGAACTGGGGCATGCAGATAGGGTCCGCCGCCATGGTGCTGTTGTTTTCTCTCGGGCTTGCCGATAAAATAACCTCGATGCGGAAGAACCTCGAGGTGCTGTTCAAGGAGCAGCAGGAAAATGAAAAGACCGTTCGCGAGCATTCGGAATTCCTTGAGGGGATCGTGCATACCGCGAACTCCATTTCCAATGAATTCATGCAGGTGAGCCTGAAACTGGACGAGGTGAGCGGGGCGCTGACCATGCTGTCCAGCGAGCAGGCGTCCAGCAGCGAGGAATTTTCAGCCACCTTCGAGGAGCTGACCGCCGCTACCGAGCATATCCATAAATCGTCCGTGCGGCAGAAGGAGGAGGGCGACAGGTCCAGGCATATGATAGACCAGCTGAATGCGGCGCAGAAGAACATGGTTACCGAAAGCTTCAGGGTCGCGGAGAGCATCGGCGAGATCTCGAATTCCGCCAGCAGCACCGAGGCGAGCCTCAGCCGGATGAATGAAAAGATGGCGATGATCAACGCCGGGGGCAATGAAATCAGCGAATTCGTGACGATCATCGATGACATTTCCGACAGGATAAACCTCCTCAGCCTGAACGCGGCTATTGAGGCCGCGCGGGCCGGCGATTACGGCCGGGGGTTCGCCGTCGTCGCGGACGAGATTGGGAAGCTCGCCCAGGCGACGTCGGATAATTCGAAACAGATCGCTGATAAGATAAAAAAGATAATCAGGGACATCGAAGAGGGCGCGGAAATAGTCGGCGGCACCAAACAGGCGACCGATGTTATCTTCAAAATGCTGGGCGATATCCATGCAAGGATAGACGAGGTAAAAAAAAGCATGGAGGTCCAGTCAAAGGGCGTTACCATGGTCGTCAAGCAGGCCGCCGTCATCGACGAGTCCACCCGGGACATAGCAACGGCAACGGCCGAGCAGATGACCTCGATGAACCAGTCTCTCAAAACGATAGAGCGCCTCTCGGAGATGGCGATTGAAGTGACCCAGGTGAACGAGAAGATAATCGAGATGACGAAAACGATAATGAGGAAATCGGAAGAGCTCTCGGTAGTCGTCAATACGTAGGCGTTCATCCCCCATGATCGTCCCGGCGCCGAAAATATATTGACTATTTGATTTATCCGGTATATTATTGAATATATTATAATGCAAGGAGATGAACAGTCATGCAAAAACGGAAACAGATTGTTATCGATAAACAATTCCAGTTTAAAACGACCTTCTCCATTATAGGCGTGGTGACGCTGCTGGCTGTTTTTATAATCACGGCAATAGCCGCCGTCGTGGTGTATAATAGCGGTAAAATCGAGCAGATTAGCGCCATGGAAGACAACATCGTGCAGTATCTTCAGACAAAAAGCCTGTCAGCGAAAGACCTCGATATTGACAAACAGGCGATGAAGGAGATAGCGGTCAACCACAGCAATAACATGAAGGAAATGTCGGTCATGATAAAAAGAAACAAGGTGCTCCTCGCGGTACTGATTGTTATCATGATCCTGCAGGGCGTCATCCTCTACGTTCTCCTGATAAGGAAAACCCATCGCATCGCCGGTCCCGTGTTCGTCATGTCGAATTACATGAAGGAAATCATTGACGGCAAGCATCCTCAATTACGGCAATTGCGCCGCAAGGACGAGTTCAAGGAATTTTATGCTCTTTTCTCCCGCATGGTCGAATCGATCAAGAAACGCGGGTAATAATCATGGGATTGCATTAAAAAGCAGCGCCGTTCGGCGCTGCTTTTTTAATAATTTGATTACTTGACTTAATTATTTGACGACCTCTTTTAGAAGCGACTCAACGGTTTCCGCAATAACCGGGTCTTTTGAATTTCTGCAGTATACCGAATAGGGCGGAACCGGGCGTATTTCCAGCCGGAAAATCTTGTAATAATTGGTCTTGAACTGGAGGTCGTACCTGTTGTTTTCCTTTCTGAAGTAGAATTCTGCCATGGGTGATGACTTCACGTCAGGATCGATAAATTTTGCCAGGTATCCCCTGTCGGTGGGGTATATGTTAATGTTGGTGTCCAGCACGTAGTGAAGGGTTTCTATCGATTTCATCTGGTATGAATAGTTTTTCTGGTAAATGGCCCCCGAAATGATGTCGCGCTTCATCTGCGCCATGTTGGAATTGAAGAACTGCGAGGTGGACGAATCCTTCAACACGTTGAGCTTCCTGGTCTTCGTGTAATACTCGTAGACCATGTCAATCTTGTTGTCGCTGTTGTCGTCAATGATCTGGACGATTACCTCTTCCTTGCCGGTGAAATCGCCGATGAGAATCGAGGTGGTATCGTCAATTGACTGGAGAAAAAAATAATTCCTGAAGTCCAGTGTCTGGGGCAGCATCTTCATGACGTCTTTTGATATCGCATTGGTCCAATACGAGCCGTCACCGAGCAGGGTTCCGGACATGATGAAAAGGAACATTCCGAGGAGTGCGACAATCGTGCTTTTTTTCATATATTCACCCCTTAATAAAAATGGTACTGCCTCTAAGGCACCCCGATACTATGATAATCATACAGAAGAAAGTATTCAAGAAAAATTTTTCGCCAAAGGTTTGTTATATGACATATTATACTCCACTGTGTAATAAAAATGCTATTTATGGAGCGTATCCGCCATTTATACTGTCAGAGACGTGTTAATTCTGCAAGTATTATACTATTCTTGGTATACATGTGTATCTGCGTCACTGTCCGGCGTTTTATCCTGCCTGAACAGGAAGGCAAGCCGCCCCGCGCGGGTTCAGAAATGGACCACGATGACCGATGTGTAGAGAACCACCCCGGAGATTATTCCCGGGGCGCAGTGTTTCACGTTCAGGGCGCCGATGATCGCGCTGGTTATCAGGCCTGCCGTGGACAAGGTACCGAGTACCACGTGGGCATTCTGCGTTGTGGCCCCTCCCTTAAACGTAATGACGTCGTGATACGCGATGTACCCGGTCATCGTGGAGAGGGTGGCAAGCCCTGCGGTTGAATATGTGGTAATGGAGTGGGCCAGGTGCTTCGGGATAACGAATCCTGTTATGACGCTGGCCGCAGCCGCCACCGCGGTTGTATAGCCGAATATCTTGTGGACCAATCCGAGTGAAGATGTTCCCGTGGGTTGAACGATCTTTTCCGATGACGAATCCGTACCGGCCATGGCCAGCATGCGGTATGATTCATAAGGATATGATGATGAAATGCTGTACGATGAAGTGAGCAGTGGTCCGGCCGATGTCCCTGCCGAAAGTTCGCTTGTTGAGACCGATATAATGACGCTTATGATAATGAATAATGCATTTTTCATATAATTACTCCTTACATATTTTTATACCGGTAAGCATATTGTTTATCATGTCGCCTTAATTGCCCGTTACTGCAGGCGGAGGGCCGGACACCTTTTCTTTAAAAACGTTTCCATTTCCGCGTTGGTTGTATATTTTAAAATCACCTCGTCAGGATCTTTCGGGTCCCGCCGGGCTATGTCGCTGTTCTTAATCTGGCACCTGTTCCCCATGCCGTCATGGATGACCGGGGAACTCCAGATTTTCGAGTGGGCCGCAGATCCCGTCATCCACCCGTAATCGATGAGGAGGAAGCCCTTCTCCGGCTTGATCTCAACGCCGCCTTTCTTCTTCACCATGCTGTCGAAATGCTCAATGGGAGTCGTGGCAACCTTGAAGCCCTCAATGGCGGAAACATCACCCGATTCCGCGGAAAAGGTGACCCTGTAGCCGGAGGGGGATATCCCTTCTATTGTAGTGTCGTCAATCTGTGAGAACGAAGGCTTCACCGTCTCCCGGTAGGGAAGCAGCCGGTAGGTGCGGGACCCGGTCGCTTTTGACATCCTGTCGTAATCGCTCGTTCCGACGAATACCAGCAGGAGGCCTTCCTTGTAAAAGGAAAAGGAGCGGTTCCTGTTCCGGTTCTGCTGTTGCAGCCTGTAAGAGGAAGTGGACGAGAGGCGCCATTTGTCCGCCGTCAGCTCCTGGACCGTGACTTCGATATTGTTGAATGTTTTCTGGGAGAATTCCCATTTATTTTTTGCTTTAATCTGCCCGGACATGACGGTAATGGATAACAGTGTAATAAGAATAACCGATGCAAATATGAGTTGTTTCATGGGTGCCTTCACTTCCGGCTCAAACCGGTATATCAGCGTTATCCTTACAATACACACCGATACCCCGCCTGTCAATAATAATGGAAAACCGGCCTTGCTTTTTCAAGTAATTCTGGGAGACAATTCCTGGCTTCCATTCTCATTCATTATTTTATTGATGACAATCTTTCCTGATTGGAAAGAATGGCAACATGGTTAATAATGAAAACCGTCTCTTGAATTGTGATGTTCTTTTCACGGATGCGAGCGTGAATTCGCAGCTCAAACTTGGCGTTGGAGGTTATCTTTTCCTGACCGCCGCGTCCCTGGAGGCAAATCCCGGCAACATTGACAGAACGGATGTAACCAGTCATCTGGTAACACGAAGGTTTACTGTTGACGGTTCAACACAACTGGAAATTCAGACAATGTTATGGGCCCTTGAGGATTATCGAAACGCGTTAACCGGTCGCCGCAGCGGGGAATTGTCAGTTTACACGGATTCCCAATGCGTTGCGGGCTTATCGCGAAGGAGATCCGGGCTCGAGAATAAAAATTATATTGGCAGGAAAACGAACAGCGTGATAAAAAACGCCTCATTATACCGGATGTTTTATTCGCTCTATGATGAACTGGGCATTAAGGTTATCAAGGTGGCGGGCCATGGGCGTTTATCCTCCCATGACACCGTTCATTGTATATTTTCCATTGTTGACCGTGAAGTGAGGAAGTCCCTCCGGTCCTGGATGGATGAGCTGAAAGAGGTAGGTAATGCGGATCTTTATTGATGCGGATTCATGCCCGGTCGTTATCAAGGAAATCCTGTATCGGGCGGCCGAGCGCGTTCATGTTCACCTGGTCCTTGTGGCAAACCAGCGCCTGAATATCCCCGAATCATCGTATATTTCATGTATTGAAGTCCCGGCCGGTCCTGACGTAGCCGATGACCGCATCGTTGACATGGTGGAGTCGAATGACCTGGTCATTTCCGCCGATCTGCCCCTGGCGGATCGTGTTATCGGGAAAGGCGGTTTTGTGCTCAATCCCCGGGGTGTTTTTTATACGGCTGAAAACATCAAGGACCGCCTTGCGACGCGTGACCTGATGGAAATTCTCAGGAACAGCGGCATGGATACGGGAGGGCCTTCCTGCTTAAGCCAGAAAGACCGCCAGTCATTTGCCAATCAGCTTGATCGTTTCCTTGTGAAGCATGGCCGCAGGTGAAGGGAAGATGCCTTCGTATAATCAGCTTCGCGAAAAAAATCTCTTCAATTTTATTTTGACGCCCATGAGGAACACCGGGGGCAGCATGTTCATGATCAGCCTGGCGTAATCCGGCGAAGGCGGCCGGTATGCCGCGTTTTCCATCATGTCGATGGCCTTCCGGCCGCACGAAGCAACACAATTGCCGCACCCTATGCAGAGCGCGCTGTCGTAATGATGCAGCCTGTTCTTAAGGGAGTGCGCGCCGGTGTTGCAGGGCCTGACGCACCTTCCGCAGTTGTTGCACAGGGACCCGTCAACAACCGCGACCGCGCGCGGCGGCGCCACCAGGTGCCTGCTGAAGCTGTTATGGATTTTCAGGGCGCGGCAGCAGCAGTCGCAGCAGGTGCAGATGGCCGTGGGAGAATTCGGCAGTATGTTGGATGTGAAGAAAACCAGGTTCTTCGCCCTTCTCTCGGCGACGATATCGATCAGCTCCTCCTTCGAGACGGTGCGGCCGTTCCCGTCCTTCTCTATGCCGAGAGAGAATTCGCCGAAAGTGATGCAACCGTCGTCCGCAGAGGCCCGTTTGCACTCATGGCCGATCAGGCGCATCGAGTGCCTGCAGGGACAGGTGTGAAAAACCGCGAAATGCCGGTGCCCGTCGATCATCTCCGACACGAGGTCGCTGTCCGCGATGACGCTCCCCGCCCGCGCTTCATGACGTACCGGTATGTTCCGTATGGCGTTGATCGGCCTGCTGAAATAGTCTTTCAGGTATCCAGTATCGATCAGGTCGTTGATCTGCTCCGCGTACGCGGCATGCCACGCGTCGCGCTCACCGGTCCTCAGAATATGCTCGAACGTGCCGGGTATCAGCGGGTAGAGCATGTACCGGCCGGCTATGGTGATGATTATCCTTTTATGGACCATCCCGTCAAGCAGGGGAGCGAGCGCGTCAGGGTGAATACCCGATTTTCGCGCGATCCCCGCCGTGCTTTTCGGATACATGAACGACAGGTACCTGCAAAGGCGCGCCTCTTCCGGCGTGAACAGGTGGGCGACAATAGCCACCAGCTTCTCGCTCATCGGCGGTCCCATGACGCTTACCGAGCTGAACATCCTGGCCAGCTCGACAAATACCGGGTCGTTATTCGCCGCTAGTACGGTGCGTTGATCCATCGGGGATGATAATCTTGATCGCCTGAAAAGAAAGCAAGCCTTATTCGTTACATAACCCCGCGTGTTAACTTTTCTGCAGGTGGGATGGGACTTAAACTCGTGGACATGACCTTCCGTTGTTCTTATGTGGCCGGTAGTAATCAGTTTGTATTATTAATGTAACCGCAAACCCGGTTCTGTTATCATAAAAGATAGACTTGTTGTTAAACTTCTATTTTAAAGGTGTTAAGGGGCGGAGCCCCTTACAAAGTCCCCTGCCGGGGTTACCCCGGGCTCGAAACGGTAGTTTCTCAAATTATTACAATTCTATTTACAGGAAGTCAGGTTATGAACATTGATCAGCCAAAAAGCGCATATTTGCTTGACGGGTTAACAGAAAGTGTTTTGCCGGAAGAAATGGCGCAGGCGATCCGTTCCTTTTTAAAAACAGAAAATCTTTATACGTCCGCCGCCCGTGAAATCACAACCAAACTTGAAATCTTAAATGATGAATTCAAGTACTTGAAGGACCGCAATCCTATCCAGCTTATAAAAACCAGGATTAAAACACCCAGGAGTATCCTGGATAAGCTGCAGAAACTCGGTTGCGAACTCAGCGCGGAGTCCGCCAGGAAAAACCTGAATGACATAGCCGGTATACGCGTCATCTGCTCTTATATTGATGATATTTATCTCATAGCGGATCTCCTGACATCGCAGAATGATATTGAACTGATCCGGACCAGGGATTTCATAAAAAATCCCAAGCCGAACGGGTACCGGAGCCTGCATTTAATAGTCACGGTGCCTGTCTTTTTCTCGGACCGCACGGAAATTGTAAAGGTTGAAGTCCAGATACGCACTATCGCCATGGATTTCTGGGCATCGCTGGAACATGAGCTTTCGTATAAACTTATTGACGGAAAAACTGACGATGTACTAAACGAATTGAAAGACTGCGCCGATGTGATTACGGATACCGATAGACGAATGCAGAAATTATATAACATTATCCGTTTAAAAAAATAGACTTGCTGCTTTTCTATATTTGTCATTTCGAACCCCGCATGCCGGGAAGGACGTTGTATTATTTATTCCAGGGAGAAAGGAAAATGAGATTCAAGAATAAAGTGGCCATAGTAACAGGCAGCAACACCGGGATCGGGGAGGCGATAGCCCTTGCCTTCGGCAGGGAGGGGGCCGACGTTGTGCTCGCGGACTGTACGATCGAGAGGCTGGGGGGGCATGTGGAGAAGATCAGGGGGTCCGGCGGGAGGGCGCTGCCGGTGAAGACGGACATAAGCCGGATCGGGGATGTGCGGGAAATGGTCGAAACGGCTGTCGCGGAATTCGGGCGGATAGACATCCTGGTCAACAATGCGGCCTACACGGGGATGAGCCTGAAGCCTTTCATGGACACGAAACCCGGGGATTGGGACGGTGAGATAAACACGACATTGCGGGGCACGCTGAATTGCTGCTGGGCTGTTTTGCCGCAGATGGTCAAGCAGAAATACGGCAGGATCGTCAATATCACCACCGCGGGCGTCAAGACCGGCTCGCAGTACCTGTCGCTGTACGGCGCATCCAAGGCGGCGGTGGCCCAGTTTACCAAATCGCTGGCCATGGAGACAATGCCGCACGGGATACTGGTTAACGCGGTGGCGCCCGGCATGATAAAGACCGGCGCCCTTAACCGCGTGTTCGGCGAGGACCTTCTCAAGAATCATCTTGCGACCCAGGGGGTTACGCGTCTCGGGGGCCCGGAGGAAGTGGCCGGGGTCGTGCTCTTTCTCTCCTCTGATGAAGCCAGCTATGTGACGGGGCAGCACTGGTCCGCGTGCGGCGGTCTCAGTCCGCAATAGGCGGGTTAGTGTCGTTAAACCGCGCTTCGTTACACGGCCCTTCACTGGTTACGGATTGCGGGATATTTAAATTCATCCGGGATAAGGTCTATCAGGGCCTTGAAGCTTGACCTCATATGTTCATACCCGGCATTTTCACCTTCAATGCCGTAATTATGCAGGCGGCGCAATAATCGGACCAGTTCAATCTTATCCTGCAGTGTCGCCGGTTTCGGCACCATCCACAGGGTACGCCATGTCCGCGCGGCCCTCTTTCCGTTAAGATAATCCAGGGCGGCGGTGGTAAATTTATCCGGTTCACCTTCCCGTGATGCGCGTTCCTTCTTCGGGAAATTGATTATCCCGCATACTTTTTCGTAGCATTCCTGGTAATCTGTCTTGAATTTTTTGTCAATACCGGATTGAAACTGGCTCGATCCGGTAAGGAAAGGATATTTTTTGAAGATGTCTTTCTTGGGTTGTATGTTCAGGCCCTTTCTCAATTCTCTTATTTTCGCATACTCAAGGAAATTGTCCGGGGTTACGCTGATTCCCGACCTGGCGCATTCCAGTAATTCCCTTCCGGCTGAATCGTTTAGCCCGTAGGGGCCCGCGCTCTTTCTGTCATAGGTCCTCCCGGCATCCTGATCCGGCTGCAGGCTCCCGGCATCCTGTGATATGGCAATAGATTCTATCTGGACTTCACGCGCGGCTTCTTCCAGGGCTTTCTGTTCCAGATAATAATTCCTGTAAGAGATTGAAAATGTCAGCAATAGCAGGAAAAAGTGTATAGCGGTGGATATAATGAATGGGGTGTGTTCGGGCAGCTGGTTATACGCGGGTGTTCTCATTATCAGTTATAATAATTGATATCACTGGAATGATATTGTTACTGATGATTGTGATTTTTTAATTTAAATGGGGAGCATGCTCCCATATGTTTTATTATTGATAAAAATCGCCGGGCGGGCGAGACTTGTGCAAATTACGTATATACAATTCCACGCAGCATAATATCTTTTGTCTGGAGAGGATAACAGCATGAAAAGAGAACGAAAAACAACCCTGCCTGTGTGCGCGGTTTTATTGGCCGCCACCCTTTTCGCGGCAGGAATGTCAGGATGCTCCGGATGCTCCGGATGTTCAAAGACGGGAAAAGACTCCGGGGGCGGGATACTTGACTCCCTGACAGGTTCGAAGAAGGGAACATTGAATGTCACGGTATACGCCTATTGCCCCTGCGCCAGATGCAATACTGAAAAATGGAAAGGCAGGGTGACAACCGGGCAAACGATGAAGAAGCTCCTGGCCGAAGGCAAAAACATCTGCGCTGCCGATCCGAAGGTGATACCGATGGGATCGACCGTAACCTATAACGGCAAAGAATATATTGTTGCCGACACGGGCAGCGGCATAAAAGGGAACACGATCAACATCCTTCTCGGATCCCACAGGGAAGTATATGCTTTTGGCGTAAAGAAGAACCAGGCAATTTCGTATAAAAAATAAGATCGATGGCGCGCATTTATGTGCGGATACTCATCGGGGACAATTCTTTTAATTTGATGATCAGGATTAACCGGCTTCCTGTCGGACCGGTTATATTAAAAAAAACCCCTGGATAATCCAGGGGTTTTTCATATAATCAAGAGCTGTCATGCCGTCACAGCGCGCATGAAACACCGACCTTCGCGTAGAGACGGTGCACCTCGGCGCCGTTATACCATGTCTTGGATGGGACTATGCACCAGAAGAATCCGCCGTTCAGAGAGATCGGCCCCCTGGTGAAGGTCAGGGCCAGGCTCGGCGTGATGTCGCTGAATCCCTTCTTCAGGGGCGTCCTGACCTGCTTTACGCCGCCATAGGTGATCGTCCTGGTCTGGCCGCTGTAGGCAAAGCCTGCCGTGGTATCCGGGGCGCCGCCGGCCGGGTCCCACATGATGTTGTAACGGGTCAGCTTTGCCGTGTTGTTGTAATAATAACCGGCCGTGATGCCCGGGGTCAGCACCACTTCTTTCGTCAGCTCAAAGGGGTGGCTGATGCCCATCGTTACGTAATAATCGCCGCCGCGCTTCAACCCGGTATAATAATCGTGGGTAAGCGAGACCGTCGGATTGATATAGGGGACGATGGGAAGCCCGATGGACAGCGTTGTCGTAAAAAAACTGATGTCGACATAGGAAACGGTGTTCAGCCCGTCCACCTGGGGCCGCGCGTATTCCCTGGCGTTGCGCGAGTTGAAGTACCACCAGTACCAGAAGCTGGCGCCGATGGTTACGGCGTCCTTGATCGTGTAGGAATAATCCACGCCGAAATCAAGGCTCTGGGTCGCGTAGGCGAGGTGGTTGAAATTCAACTGCTTCCGCATCGGGGTGCCTGACGAATCGAAGCGGTATTCATATTTCCCCGGTTTCTTTTTAAAACCGTTGAAGACCCAGCTTGATGATATCTCGCCGGCCACGGACAGCACCAGGCCTGTTCCCATGACATTCCAGGAAACCTTGGGGATAAAGGCGCCGTCGCCGTTGAAGAATTTCGTCCCGCGCCAGAGGTAGGTGCTGTAGTAATCGAGCCCGAAGGAAAGCCCTATGGGATCGCCCTTCCTTTCCGCGTCATCCTTCTTGTCCTGGGCGTACACTGCCCCGGTAAGAAACGCCGCAATTGCAATACTGCTGATAAGCTTTTTCATTTTTCAATCTCCATGATATAATCTTGTCTTATTCATATAAGTGCGCCGGGGTTGTCCCAGGAGCTCCCTTCCGGAGGCCTTCTGGAACAGTCCCGTACGCCGCTACTCACCCGATCGCGTCGCTGCCGGTTTCACCGGTCCGGACCCTGATGCACTCCTCGAGGGGAACGATGAAAATCTTCCCGTCGCCGATGTTCCCGGTCCGCGCCCCCTTCACGATGGCGTCTACCGTCGGCTTCACGAAGTCATCGTTGACCGCGATCTCAAAGCGCACCTTGTCAAGGAGGTTCACCTCCGTGACCGCGCCCCGGTATGTCTCGGTAAACCCGCCCTGTGAGCCGCACCCGATGACATTTGATACTGTCATCTTGCCGACACTCGCCTCGGTGAGGGCCTGCTTTACGTCGGTCAGTTTCTCGGGCTGTACCACTGCTATTATGAGTTTCATGCTGTTATCTCCTTTATGGTTTATTCT
>CAZZHU010000139.1:6172-11985 GCA_964654045.1 uncultured Leptospirales bacterium | reverse complement strand
GATATAAAAGCTGCAAATTATTATATGATAAAGAGGCTGCAATGAAAAAACATATTTCCATGCTTGTGGTGACTATTATCAGCGGCTTCTGGTATGTATCACTGGCGAATGATACAATAGAAACAAGTAAAATCATATCCGTTAAATTATATCAAAACCAGGCAACGATTATACGTCAGGTGAAAGTAAAGCTGACCAGGGGACTTAACACCATTGTAATCAGCAATCTTTCTCCGCTATTGTACGACTGGTCGGTCAGGGGCAGTCTGCCGGGTAATTTCAGCGGTAAGATCAATTCTCTAGAGGTTGAACAGAAGGCGCTCGTGAAGAAACGACAGCAGAGTATTGTGACCATCGAGGAAAAACTGGACGAGCTCCGCGAGAAAGACCAGGTTTATATTGATGAACTGAAGAATATCAATTCCCAGGAAAAGTTTCTTAATTCAATCCTGGAATTTACCAATGCCACCGTATCAAAGGAACTTGCCACCCGTATCCCGCAAATAAGCCTGTGGGACAATACTCTCGAATACGTTGCAAAAAAAAGAAGCGGGTTGCTCAGGGATAAAAGGAAAATTGAAAAGGAAAGAGAGAAAATCGGCAAAGAGATTCAGAAATGGGAGTTTGAGCTGTCGCAGATAGCGGGGACCATATATTTTAGAAATTATCAATCACTGAACAAGGCCATCCTGGACAACCGTTCAGCCCTCAACATACAGCAATACGCGGATAATACCGGGCAATATGAAGAGAAGAAGCGTTTATTTAAGAACCCGACGGAAAAGGTTGATATTGAGAAAAGGCTCAATGTCAGTCTCTACTCGCCTGATGACAGGGAAATTGAATTTTACTTCAGCTACGTCATACCGCAGACAAGCTGGCAGATGAAATATGACATCAGGGCCAGTAATACAAACAAGAATGTTGTAATCGTAGTGTATGGTGATATTTATCAGAAGACCGGTGAGAACTGGGACAGTATCAGCCTTTCTCTGTCAACCGGCGCGCCGGTAAACGCCATAAGCCCGCCTCTCCTGCGCCCCTGGTACCTTGATCTGGAACCGACATATAGAGAGGAAAGCTCAGGGAAAAAAGAAAAAAGTTATAGCGCCGACACGTATAAAAAAGCCCTTCCAATCGGGGAACAAAAGCAACGTGAAGAAGAATATCAGACTGTCATCAGGGAGGAAGGGTCCTATTTTGAGATAAGTATCCCTTCAAAACAGAATATTTCATCATCCACAAAGTATCAGAAAAAATACGTAAAAGAGTATGAACTGGCGGGAGAACGCAATGCCAGGTTTTATTATGAGATGATCCCTGAAAAGGCTAATAACGCATATCTTAAAGCCGCTGTCAAAAATACGACAGAACTCCCGTGGCTTGAAGGAGAGGCGCAGATATTTCTGGAAAACGAGTTCATGGGAAAGGTGTTGATTCCCTTTACTCCCCCGGGAAAGGAGCAGGAACTCGTGCTTGGAGCGGAATCGCGTATTATAGCAAAAAAAGAGCTGGTGAAAAAGTATGAAGAAACCGCTGGCGTCCTTGGGGGAAAGCGGAGGATTAAATATTCATATAAGATAACCGCGGAAAACCAGCTCCCGCGGATGGAAAACTTTATCATCACGGACGCTTTCCCGGTATCAAGAAATGAAAAAATTAAACTGGAAATTGAAAATGTATCAGTGCCACTCATGGCAGATGAAGAATTCGAAAAAACGACGAGTTATTCCCAGGGAATCCGCAGGTGGAAACTCTCCATGGAGCCTCACTCTAAAAAAATAATCACGTATGATATAATCGTTACTTTTGATAAAGAAATACGGATATGGGGTTTGAGGTAAATATGGAATACAATAAGACAGAAAAAAGAAAGACAAAAATAATCTGCACGCTTGGCCCGGCTACCGATGAAGGCGATGTGTTGCGCACGCTTTTCATTAATGGGATGAATGTTGCCCGGCTTAATTTTTCTCATGGGACCCAGGAGGAACACCAGAAGCGGGTGGATCATTTTAAAAGCATCCGCGATGAAATGGGCCTGCCGGTCGGTCTCATGCTTGATACCAGGGGCCCGGAAATACGGATCAGGCAGTTTGTGAACAAGGAAGTGGAACTGGTGTCGGGGGCCACCTTCACCTTCACAACCAGGGATATCGGCGGTACTGACAAGATTGTTACAGTCGAATACGCGGGATTCCCCGGTGTTGTCCATAAAGGCGATATAATGCTACTCGATGACGGGCTCATCGCCATGAGAGTAACCGGCACGGATGAGAGCGAGGTGATCTGCGAGGTCCTTAACGGCGGTGTCCTGGGCAATAACAAGAAGATCAATATACCCGGTGCGGCAAACAATCTGCCGTTTATTACCGACAAGGACCGGGACGACTTTGTTTTCGGAATTCGGAATACGTTTGATTTTATCGCCGCTTCCTTTGTGAGAAATTCCAATGATATTAAAGAGCTGAGGGAAGAGCTGAGAAAAAACCATGGCGAAGATATCAAGATAATTTCCAAGATAGAGATACGGGAAGGCGTACAGAACATCGATGATATAATCCGTGTCAGTGACGGCATCATGATTGCCAGGGGTGATATGGGCGTGGAAATACCCTTTGAAGAGCTTCCCTCGATACAAAAAAACATAATCCGGAAATGCTACGGCGCGGGGAAAACGGTCATAACAGCGACGCAGATGCTTGATTCCATGATACGAAATCCCCGTCCCACCCGCGCCGAAATTACCGATGTGGCCAACGCCATTTATGATGGAACAAGCTCCATCATGCTTTCCGGTGAAACATCTATCGGGAAGTACCCCCTGGAATCGCTTCTGACCATGTCAAAGATAGCCGTTGAAACGGAAAAAGATATCGATTACATAAAGCGGTTCAATGACATGCATGTAATAATGTCAAGGAACGTGACAAACGCCGTCAGCCGCGCGGCCTGCGAAACGGCCCACAGCCTGGGAGCGTCGGCTATTGTGTGTGTGACGAAATCGGGACATACAGCGTACATGGTATCAAAGTATCATCCCGCCTGTCCGATACTGGCGGTTACGACTTCAAAGGATGTTTTCAATCAGCTTTCGCTAGCCTGGGGAGTGTTCCCGGAAATTACTGAGAGAAGGAATTCCACCGACGAGGTGTTTCAGCAGGCGGTATCGAAAGCGTCAGAATCGAAACTGGTTAAAAACGGTGATCTTCTGGTCATCACCGGCGGAATGATAGCTGACGTGAGCGGAACAACCAACACGATCAAGGTCCATATAGTCGGCGATGTTCTCATGGAGGGTAAGGGAATTACGAATGCCAGTGCCAGCGGCCAGGTGTGTGTAATCGGCAACCCGGAAGAAGTACGGAATTTTAACGCCGGGGAGGTGCTGGTGATCAAAAAGAATACTGATGATATTCTGGCGATCATGAAGAATGCCGCGGCCATAGTCACCGAGGAGGAAAGCGATTCACAGACCGTGATTGTAGGGAAAGCCCTCGGAATACCGGTTGTCGCAAAGGCCCAGGCGGCGACCGAAATACTTAAAAGCGGCACTGTCGTCACCGTAGACGGTAAAACAGGCAGGGTATACAGCGGTCTTAAGAAGTAAGACAGTGGGTAATGATCGAATTGTCTTGACGTAGTATTAATACTGTTTTATGCTACGTCAAAATTGCACCTTATTGTGACGGACAATCAATGAACGGGAGACAGAGAATTATTTTACTGCTATCACTAGTTGTCTTCATGTGTGATTTTGATTATTTACATCCCTGCCTAGGCTCATCTATAGAAAAATATCCAGCGGCCACTTTTTCAACATCCATCGATGTGCAGGACGCAAATGTTAAACGCAATATTATCATAGCCTGTCACAAGCTTAATGGGGCAGTGATATTGGCGAATTCTGTATTTTCATTCAATACGATCGTCGGCGAGGGATCGGCCAAAAACGGCTTTGTCCCGGGCAGAGTTCTGTACCGCGATCGGGTGGCAGTAGAGCCGGGCGGCGGTTTATGCCAGGTGTCTTCCACCCTGTTCAATGCCCTGCTCATGGCGGGATGCACCATTATTGAACGGCACCGGCATTCCCAGCCTGTCTCCTATGTTCCCATGGGTCTTGATGCAACAATAAAATTCGGCAAAAAAGACCTCAGGATAAAAAATCCATATACCCATGCATTGAAGATAGAAATAACCGCCGGCGATTCGAGTCTTATTGTCAAGATCATGGCCGAACAAAAAATTCCTTATCGATATGAAATATATACAGAGGAAGATGAACAGGTAATCCCCGTATCCGAAGATTCAGACCGGATACGGCAGGGAATGTCCGTGCTGGTGTACCGGAAGCGGTTCCAGGGAGATAAGCTGATGGATACCATGCTGATGTATAAAGATTATTATCCGCCGGTTTATATTCGGTAACAATCGATGCGTATTCTTATGGAAATGATATCACAACACAGGATAGCATGCACGGCATTTGTAATAATGCTGGTCCTTTTAGGATTCCCACTGGAGTCATTGCCTGATGAAGATCCGGCACTGGCGGCGTGGAGTGATTTTTCGGGAAAACCGGAATGTACAAGGCTTATTCTATGGCTCCGGTGCAAGGCCAAGGCCCGCCTTACCGGCACTTCATGCGATGATCGGATAGATGTCGCGATGCCGTATTATTTCGGCCATCTGGGAATGTTTGTGACCCTGAAGAAGGGAAACAGGGTAAGAGGATGTTACGGAGCATTTTCCCACAGTTCGGCGGACGCGGGATGTGTCCTCTCTGATTATCTTATCGGGGCACTCACCAGGGACCCACGGTATGATCCCCTCGATGTTTCAGAGCTGGCGGATACCAGAATCATCATAACGATAACCTCCCAGCCTTTTTCGGTAAATGAGATTAATTCTATCGATGTTCACCGTTTCGGGATTGCGCTGCAATGCGGTAATGATACTGCCATCTATGTGCCGGCTGAAATAAAGAATACATCATATATCGAGAAAAGAATACAGGGCGCTGCATGCCAGGTTTCAGCCTTCAAGGCCGTGACACTGCAGTAGGGCGTTTGTTTTCATCTATCCGGTTATCATAAGCGGGCCGGGTATTAATATCTGCAACAGCGGATATTCATTTTCGGGAGGATCAGATGATAGGAAAAATCACGATCAATATTATAATTCTCGCAATCGGAATGTCTTATATCAGCTGCGACACTGCAGGGATCAAGCGCTTGGCAGATGGGCGCAGCCAGTATGGAAGCGACAGGAAAAAGTTATCCGGCAAATCAACTATCGAGGGATATATAACAGACGCCGGGACCAGGAAAGGAATAAAAAACGCGAAAGTTGAAATAAAAAATGCCAATATGGGCGTTGGCTATTATCTCCGGGAAACGGATTGGAACGGGTATTTTAAAATCGATGATTTTATCCCCTATGTCAGGTACATGGTCGAAGTGTCCGCCGATGGCTATGTGACCTATACCTCAACCGGCGCCATTTCTGAAGGTTCGCATAAAATTGAACTGAAGCCTGAAGCTGTTCTTACCGGGACCGTGAAGAACAGCCGGGGTGCGCCGATCCAGGGAATTGAAGTCAAACTCAACACCTTCAATGAAGAGAGCGGCGGGGAAGGCGAATATACGACGCCCAGGCCGAGGATAACAGCGACCGATAAAAACGGGCAGTACCGGTTTGAGAACCTCGGCAACCGCCCCTATGCCGTGCGAATTCAAGATGCCGTCCCCCATTTCCAGCAAACCGCGCCGTTGGGGAATGAGTTCGTCAAGCAAGCGTTTTCGCTCGCCGTG
>CAZZHU010000139.1:0-6162 GCA_964654045.1 uncultured Leptospirales bacterium | reverse complement strand
TACCTGGCAGCCTTTTCCGGACCCGGTTTTATCAATGAAACAGCTCAACTGCAAAAGATAAAGGAAGGGGAGACCTTTACACTTCCCATGGTCATGATCCGGCCGGCAGCGGTGACGGGAAAGGTGCTTATTGAAGGGATTAATACTCCGGCCATCAATGTGGATGTCACCATCAGCGGCAATGTTACCTATTCAGCAACGACATATCAGGACGGATCCTACCGGCTCGAGGATGTCAAACCGGGAAATTATAAAATGAATGTTGACCACCAGGGGTTTTATGAGCTTCAGCCCCATCAAATAAGAATTCAGGAGGGCGAAAAAAAGGAACAGGTGAATTTTACGGTAAAGGCAAAGGAGCCGCAGGTCCAGGTGTATGCCTACCGGTATACATTTTCACCGGGAGATACCATTGAATTCAATCTAAGGTCCCTGCGCCTTGAGAGCCTGAAGGTTACTATTTACAAAGTTCCCATTGACATTCTGGTGAAGGGCGGTGTGGATCCGGATAAACTCAATCCGGAAGAATCCGGATTTAAAGCGGTGACATCATGGGATGAACCGATCAAGGAGTTCGAGCCGTATGAATGGCGGTACCAGTCCCTGCAGGTCAAGACAGCGATGCCCACCGGCGGATATTGCGTGGAAGTCAAGGGAGCCGGGAGGATTATAAACAGGAAGTTCTTTTCGCTGACCACGGTTGGCGTGGTGATGAAGCGTTCGCAGGATTCCATATTCGCCTACGTAACCAATCTCGTGGATAATACACCGATCCCGGAGGCAAAGATAGCCATCTTCGATACAACACCGGTGAAAAAGAAGGGTAAAAAAAAGGCCGCCTACGAGCCGCCGGACCAGGTGGAAGACCTGCCGGTGGCGGTGGTCCTTAAGGGTGCAACGGACGGTGACGGCATCTATCATAATAAACTTCAATCCGGCAAATACCTGTCAGCCATAGTCATGGCAAAGGATGGCAGTTATGCCATCTGCAACACGGGAGCCCCATCATCGTTCGAAAAAGAGCAGAAAAAGTACTTCATCTACACGGACAGGCCGGTGTATCGGGCCGGCGACACGGTCCATTACAAGATAATCGGAAAGAACCGGGAGCACCGCTTTGTTCCTGTATCGGGCCAGAGGATCTATTATAAAATAAAAAACTGGGACATGGACAAGACCATCAACGAAGGAGAAATGTCCCTTGATGACTGGGGGGCCGCGGACAGTAAAGTAACACTATCACGGGAGGCCAATCTCGGTATTCATGAAATAATGGTGGGGCCGTCGGATAAAAATCTGTACAGCAAAGGCAGGTTTTACGTCGAGCAGTACCGGAAACCGGAGTTCATGATCAACGTGACGCCGTCAAAGGATTATTTTATCAATGGCGACACGGCTGAATTTAAGGTGGAATCGAAATATTTTTTCGGCGCGCCCCTCAAGGGCGCCCTGGTTAAATACAGGTTTTATGAAACTAAACTCCGGGATACCGATACCAGCTACTGGTGGGAGCAGGATTACGGGTCCGGTGGATCATACAACCGGATAATACTGGAGGGCGAAAAATTTGCTGACAATGACGGCATTGCGGTACTGCGCCTTCATGCCGGGAACTATCCCTATGACCGGGAAATAACCTGCGAGGCAACGGTGGTTGACCGGTCAAATGTAAGCATAACATCGAGCAGCAAGGTGCGGGTGGGGCGCGGGGAATACTATATCAAGATAGAGCCCGCCCAGCACTTCTTCTCAAGCGGTGAAAAGAAACCGGTCAGGATCAGGACCCTGACCCATACCGGCAAACCATACAGCGCGAAGGTAAAAGTTGAGCTGTACCGCTATATCTGGAAACCGTGGGAGCGGGTTTACATTCACGACAGCAAGCCTCTCTTTTCCGAACAGGTTGCCACTGATGACAAGGGCCTGGCCGTTGTGAATCTGCCCAGGCAGTTCAGCTTTTACGGGGAATTCGACCTTGTCGTAAACGGCATTGACCGGAAGGACAATGTCATAAGCGCTTCGCGGGTGATATGGATATACAGCATGGAAGGTGCCAGGGTCGCCTCGCGATTTAAAAACCTTGAACTGTCCGTCAATACCACGGAACTTGCCAAACCGGGAGAAATTACCTGTCTGGTAAAGAGCTGTTTCACCGATGCCTATGTGTGCGTTACCCTTGAGGGGAGAGACGTGTATGAGTCAAAGGTGATCAAGATGACCGGTAACATCATGCCGGTACGATTCAATATAAAATCAGAATATGCGCCGAACCTGTTTGTCACGGCAACCATGCAGAGGAAACGGGCCCTGTACACGGCCTCGGTCGGGGTATCCCTTCCGGTCCATGACACGGAGCTCGCAATTTCCATAGAGCCTGACAAACAAAAATACATGCCGGGAGAAAAGGCGACCATACTACTTAAAGCAGTGGACGGCAGCGGCCAACCGGTAAGGGCGGACCTTTCCCTCGCGGCGGTGGATGAGGCTATATTCCAGGTCCGGTACGATCACACCCCCCTCATGCGGGATTACTTTTACACGAAAATTTCAAACTGGGTACTGACCAGCTATTCCTACCCGATCACCATGCTTGCCGGCGCGTCAAAGGACGGCAAGGTGAAGGTGAGGGAAAAATTCGAGGATACTGCCTTCTGGTCCGGGAAGATCAGGACCGATGAAAGCGGGACGGCCCGTGTAAGCTTTACCCTTCCGGACAACCTGACCACATGGCGCCTTACCGCGCGGGGCCATGATCGGGCCGGCAGGATGGGGGAGAAGAAATCTACCTTCCTGGTAACCCAGGACCTTGTCGCGCGTATCGGCAAGCCCCGATTCATGGTGGAGGGGGACACACTGAGCCTCATCGGCATCGTGAACAGCAATACGGAGCGGGGCCTTAAAAAGGTCGATACTGTATTCAAGGCCGATGATAAGGTCCTTGACGCCGAAGAAGAAATGTCCATCAGTCTTCCTCCCTTCGGTTCCGCGCGCAATTATTATCCCTACAAGGTCCCGAAAGACAAAAGGGAGGTGACGCTCCAGTTTTCCGCGTTGTCGGCCCGGGATGCCAGGGACGCCCTCAAGGTTTCGGTGCCGGTGGAGCGGCGGGGGACTCCTTTCAAGCTCTACGGGATCGGCGACATGGCCGGAAACAGGACGGTTGCTATAACGCCCCTGGCGGAAACCGATGACTTCAACTTCATCCCGGAATCGGTGACAGTATCAGTGAGCCCGTCACCCATAATACAGATGCTCAGGGCTACAAAATACCTGAGCGAGTATCCGTACGGATGTATAGAACAGACCCTGAACAGTTTTATCCCTAACCTCGCGCTGAATCGTATGCTGAAGCAGAAGGGATATGACCGGTTCATCAACGAAAAGGCGAAGAAAAAGCTCGATGAAAAGGTGAGCACCGGTGTTGACCGAATACAACGCTACCAGAATGACGATGGTACCTGGGGATGGTGGGCCGGGAGCCGCGGAAATGCCTTTGTCACAGGCTATGTGCTGTATTCTTTATATCTGGCGGACAGGGCAGGGTTTACTGTTGATAAATCAATCGTTACCAAGGGGCTAACCGCGATCCAGCGGTATTTCAGGAATCCCAATCTTGAAGAGTGGGACGCCATCGCGTACCTGATGTATATAAACGCGCTTTGGGGACGATGGGACCATGAGATTTTCAAGAAAATAGCAACAGTTAAGGAACCGGGGACGTACCGGACGGCCTGCCTGGCGAAAGCCATATCGCTGGCGAAAACATATACGAAATTGACCGAAGATGTTAGAAACGATATTGGCCGGTTCCTGCCGCTGCTTGTACAATCGATTATCAATTCAGCCAAAAAAGACGGACGCGGCATCTACTGGGAGAGCCGGGGAAGAGACCGCTGGGGATGGCCGGGCGGGGATACTGAGATGACTGCCCACGTGCTTTCTGCCCTGATCGGCGTCGATGACCGGTCCACGCTGCCTGCGCAGATTGTCCGTTCCCTGTGCGGCCGCTCCCGTGGGGAGGCGTGGAATTCGACCAAGGAAACAGCGACGGTCATGCTGGCCCTGTGCGGATATCTGGAGGCCAGGGGAGGAATCGCGGTACCCAGGGGAAGAGTGAACATTGTCCTTGACGGGAAAAAAATCGCCGATTTCGTCTATGACATGGAGGATCCCAGGACCATGGAGAAACTCATCCGTAAAATTGAACTGGCGGGAGGAAAATCTCAATCTTCATTCATCATTACAGCCGACGGAGAAGCAGGGGCGGATGTTAGCTTTGATGCAATTATAGCCGGCACCCTCTATTTCAAGGATAAAGGAGCGCTGTCCCTGATGCGTTCAGAAGAACGGGGCATTATTGCCCTCTCTAACGGCATCAAGATCACACGGACCTTCGCGTCCATAACGCGGGTACGCGATTCCCGCAACAATGAATACATGGTGCCGCAGAGCCTGGCGGATAAAAAGGTAATCCAGGTCGGAGATGAACTCCTCGTTAAGGTCAAATTCCAGGCACAGGACGACTTCCAGTACCTTGTCCTGGAGGACTACCTTCCTTCAGGATTCGAGGTGACGAAGAACAACGCCTACGATGAGTACACTCCCTTTGTTCATATCGAACGGTGGGACAACCGGATGGTCTATTTTTTCACGGACCTGAAAAAGAACGAAGTCTATGAAGTTGCCTATATAGTCAGGGCTGAGCTGCCCGGGAACTTCATGGTGAAGCCGTCACGGATGGAGTGTATGTACGAGCCGACAATCCAGGGCTGGTCCGCTCCGGTAATTGTCGATGTGAAGAAAAAGTAGAATGAAACAGAGCCCCTGCAGCCTGAGGTTGCGGGGGCTAAAAAAATAATAACAAGGGGCTATAATGAAACCAAAAACTATTGTCATAATTGTTCTGACCATCTTGTTAACCATTCTGGTGTTTCAAAACACCCATTCCGTTGTGGTGAATATATTTTTCTGGGAACCGGATTTTCCCTTGATCATATTGATCATCATTGCCATGGGTATTGGTTTTGGAGCGGGCTTTTTTTCAAAGAACATTGCCGGCATGATTCAAAAGAAGGGAAATGATTATTGATCTCCCCTTCACGATAAACATCGGTGCATCCGCGCATTCATAGTACTACCGGTCATTATGGCAAATAATCAATATCGGGTCATCTTATGTTTCTTTCTCATTGCATTTCTTGCAATTCCTGTCGTCGCGGGAACGGATTCAGATCCGCTGGTGACAATACATATTCTTTCCAAACAGGTGAGGCTGCTGAAAAGCGGCACGATAAGAAAGATTTCCATTACAATAGATAACGATTCAATTATCAAAGATGAAACCAATAAAAGAATGGTGGAAGGAAAATCCATGGCGTTTCTTTTTCAGGGAGGGATGCTGGATGCATATGCGGCTTCACGGCCGTTTACCGGCCACGGAAGATTGATGATTTCTCAGGTTTCCGGAAAGGGCCAGGCCAGGGTTTCGATTGATGGCCACGTGAGAATCTATCCTCTCCCCATGATAATACAATATGGGAACAATGACCTGAAGTTGTATGTCAAAGAGCGTCTTAATCAATATGCGGTTGATTCTTCTCTCGCGGAATACAGCAGTGATTGCTGGAAGGAAAAAGAAGGGATACTGGCTCTGGCCATGATGATACGGGCGCGCTATTTCCATGCGAAAAAAGAACCGCGGCACGGGGAAGCGGATTTTTGCGATCTTACTCATTGCCAGGTTTACCGGGGCAGGATTGAAAGTTCGATTCGATTAAACGATTCCTGGATGATCGATCATGAAAAGATAGGGCATGACCTTTTTTTTCATTCACGATGCGGGGGTAAGACCTGTGATCCCGGGGTGTTCAGCGGTAAAAAATTATCATCGGATCCAGTGAACAGGGGAGTCAGGGACTGGCTCTACCGGGAGGGGATCCCTTTATGCTTGAGCAGGGATTCGCACTGGGAACGGTCCATCGATCATGATGAACTCCTGCGGATCATTCTTCCCGGCACACATAATGGCAGTAATGGATCGATGAATCTTGTTTATAATAAGGACATCACGGAGGTCAGCGTCCACGTTGCTGATCATACTGTTTCTTACCCGGCGGAGACCTTTCGCCTGAAAATAAACCGGGTCAAGGGATGGAATTTCAT
>CAZZHU010000138.1:4324-12027 GCA_964654045.1 uncultured Leptospirales bacterium | reverse complement strand
CGGCGGGAGCCAGACGATCCTTTCCCAGGAGAAGCTGAAGAGCAAAGTAAAAAAAATGGGGCGGGTTTTTTGCCAGGGCCTGTTACAATAAGCTGCTCATGGATTCGTCAGACTGTTGTGTTGATTATAACGGCCGGGCTCTCTTGATTCTTCCCGATGAAACACACGATTCCGCAGTCCTGTTCAATTATTATTCATGCCGGCAAAAAATTTTAAGATCCAAATTCCCCCTCTCCCCCTCTAACCATCAGAAAGGAATACATACTATCACAATAGGGGGAAGACCCGCCATGAAAAACTTCATAATCATCCTGATTCTGCTCTTTACATCATCATCGCTTTTCTCTAATACCCAGGCAATAACCCCGGGAAAACAGGGGAATTACACGTCTTACGGCGAGGTGATACAGAAAACGGCATGGATGGTGAGCGACGGCAACGCCCGGGCCCTGGCGCAAAAATACGGCCTCCAGGTCCTCAACGTTACCTGGGAGGACACGGGGCGCTACAAAGGCTCCTCCGTCGGCCCGAACATCAGCGACATGACCATCCAGGTGCAGCAGAAGGACCCGGCCACCGGGCAGTACCGCCTCACCTGCATGCCGGTCATCCGGTATCCCAACTTCAGCGACCTGAGCGCGGACATCGACCCGGATAAATTCTACCTCCTCGTCGGCAACGAAAAGGGCGGACCCCTGAAGCGGGTGACCCTGACGCGGTACCTTGACAACATTCGAAAGTACATGAGCGTTCCCTCCTCGTGGGAGGGATGGCGCAAGTCCCTCCTGGCGAAGAGGGACACCCATGTCCTGGTGAGCGCCCAGGCCTGCTTCCTCCCGGTGCCCCGTAAGGGCATCGCGGAGTTTAACCCCGTGCTCTTCAACTACCAGTCCTATGCGGATAACCCGGCGGTCCTGACGATCCTCGCCACCCGGGAGGGGACCAGCGTGACCGTCATCGACAACAAGCGGGACGGCTTCCAGGCCGGCATGACCTGGGGCCAGCGCCTCTTCTTCAACCAGAAGGGGGAGCGCGCGTCCCTCACGGGAAAGCGCCTGAGCGATTTTATCGCTGATGGCAATTCAACAAAGAAGGGAAACAGCGCAAAACACACGGCGTCGGCCGCGGGAGAAAGCGGCCTGAACCTGGTGCTCCTCATCCAGGTCCCGCTGAAGCAGAAGGAGCGGATGCGGCACATGGAAATGGCATGCGAAGACAGCATAGCCTACAACAAGGCTGCCCCTGCGGGCAAAAGCGACGTGGAGGCCGCGGTCATCGGCCATGGAAAAGTTGAAGGCCCCTTCACGGAGATCGCCGGCCTCGACATTGAGCGGGATGAGCAGTACCCGGTCCGCGTCACCGTCCAGTTCTACAAGGCCACGGGCAACGGTGTGTTCTCCGAGGCGGACATCAGGGAAATCAAGAACCAGATCCAGCGTGTATACAGCAAGGCAGATTACGTGGGAAGCCTTGTCGTTGACGGTGACACGAAGCGCCCCACCGAATACGATGGGCCGAAAGAAGAACCTGCCGACTGGTGGGAGGAATTCTGGAAGCGCCACCAGGGCAACACGGGGATGACCCCCCCGGACACCATGTACATGCTGAGAAAGCTCTTCGGACCGAACTGGAAGCCGGTAGAGATGTGACCCGGGTCGTGCATAACGCTGGATCTGAAAATGTTTTATTAATGCTTATGCCGTGTGCGGTTCGGTGCGGTTTATTCTTTTTTTAAGAATGATCAGGGTTGCATCATCGGGAAGATCTTCGCGGCGGCCCAGGTATTTATAAAAATCCTCCATGATGGCTGACGATATATCCCGGGCTGTTTTGTCAGCACATGATTCCAGAATCCCGCACATGCGTCCCTGCGGATAAGGGATGCCGTTCTGATTTTCGGCATCGGTGAAGCAATCAGTGACAAGCAGGAGTATGTCGCCGTCTTCAACGGTTATTTCTCCCTGTTCATATTGAAGTTGAACGGTTTCAAGCCCCAGCAGGCTGCCGCTGACATTGTCATAGTCTATGCATCTGCCGGCGCGTCGTGAATAAAGGTAAAAAGGGGGATGGGCGGCATTCACATATTCAATGCGGTCCATTGTAATGCGGAGCAGCAGTCCGGTAAAAAAATTCTCGAGCCCCTGCAGCTCACGTATAAGCTCGTTGTTGATGGAATTCATGATACCGGCCAGGTCCTGATCATGACCCCGTATATAGTTCCGGTAAATGATCGATTTACCCAGCATGGTAAGAAGCGCCGAGGAGATGCCATGGCCGGAGACGTCAAAAAGGCACAGCCCCAGCAGCCTGTTCTTATCAACATAAAAATCATAAAAGTCCCCTGATACGCCGATCATGGGCTGATTGACAAACGCAACATCCCACTGATCGGTTGAAGGCGCTTTCTGGGGAAGATATATCAATTGGAGCCGCCTGGCAAGATTCAGCTCGTTTAGCAGCTGCTCTTTCTGTTCCAGTTCGCGGCTGTCATCCTCAAGTCGCTGCAGCAGAGAGCGATATTCCTCGTTTTTTTTTGCCGAGAAGGAAAATTTCCTTCCTGACAGCCGCCATACGATCTTGTGCACGTCATTTTTCGCATTGAATATGGTGCCGTGGTATTTGAGCGGCGACTCCTTGTGGGCCAGGCGGTTCCCCCCGAGGTCGCAGAGATAATCTCCGATAAGATGGAAATTTTCCTTGAACATAGGGGTACTGGTGAGGGGGAAAGAGCATTCCAGCATTTCCGCGCTGACCAGCTCCTTGCCGCAGGCGCGCGGAATCCCGGCAAACAGTCCCCTCCCGTATTGAAAGGAATGCCAGGTCTGCCTGTATTTCGTGAATTCCTCCTCAATGACCACGTAGTTTCTGCCGGCATCAAGAAGATTCACGCGGCTGATCCGCTCATACATGCCGGCAAATCGCGCAGTCTGCCGGAAGGCGAAATTCGGCGATCTGAAGGACCTGAATATAAGCACGGGAATCGAGGTAGGCATCAACTCGTCTGTCTTCAGGGCGATTTCATACATGATGAAGGGATTTTTGGTGTGTTCATATAATAAATCGTACATCCTGTTCACAAACTCGAAAGAAACCCAATTCCCTTCTTTCAATAAGTAGGTTTCCTCGATTTCAAGATTGATGATCAACTCGCGTAATTTCGGCAAAAGCTGGGGTTCAAATGATTTGATATAATTGATGATTAATGCGGTGGTCCGGCAGGTGATTTCTTTTTTTATAGTTGATTGATCCATTATCAACTTCTTTGTATCAATGACATCAGTCGGCATCCTTTCAAATTGAGCATGATGGAAAATTGCCGTCCGGTCAAGAAGTTTTTCATGAACAGGGACGGCATGTTCATATCCGGAGATTGCCGGGGGCTTGTTTACATCCCGCCCCGCCAGTGCCGGTATAGAAAAAAAGATTGCCCGCCGCAGGGGGCGCCATGATAATGCGTTCATGAAATTCCGAGTAATCCTCTGCCAGAAACAGCTTGGCGTTCCCGTTACCCATGACGAGGTCGAAACGATGCGGCGCTTCAGGCCGCATTTCGTCTGCTTCCCGGAATACTTTTTCGTGAACACCGGCCTGGGCACCCAGGTGCAGACGCCGCACAACCAGGAGCGCCAGCTCCGGCGGATAGCGGTTCTTTCGAGCGAATTATCCACGGTGGTCATCGGCGGTTCCATGCCGGAGCTTGCCGGCGGCGTCACCTACAACACCACCTTCGTGTTTCAGGAGGGAAGGCTGCTCGGAAGCTACCGCAAGAAAAACCTCTTCGCCCCTGAAAAGGCGAAGATCACGCCGGGGGACTCTTACCGGGTCTTCGAAGCATACGGCATCACCTTCGGCGTGATCATCTGCGCCGACGTATTCGACGATGACGGCTTCCATTTCATGCGTGACAACGGGGCGCGCATCATTTTCACCCCCGTGTTTTCCCCGAGAAAAGAAGAGACCGTGGAAGAAAAATTCAAGCGCGACAATGACCTGTACGTGCGGGGAGCCGCCCTGTCAGGGGCGGTTATCGTCAAGGTATGCGGGGTAAAATCGGAGTTCCGGAACTTCCTCCAGGCGCGGAGCCTCATCGCGGACAGGAACGGGGTCCTCTACCGCGTCAGGCCGGAGGAAGAAGACTCCTCCATGGTCATCTGCAGGGAGATTGAGGCCTGAAGCCGCGCATCACTCCCGCCAGGAGTTCTTCCAGCCTCTCGAAGGAAAAGTGTTCACGCGCGGCGCCGTAATTGCACTCCGCCCTCTCCATCCGCGCGGCATCATCGGTCAGGATCTTCTCCACCTCGCGTATGGTGCTGCCGGTGACAAAACCGTTGATGAGGCAGAGGTCGAAGCCCTTCGGCTCGATATCGGCGATGAAGACCGGGTACCGGTTCATCATGATGGGCTTTCCGAAATACACGGTTTCCAGGAAGGCGTTCCCGAACCCTTCGTAGGCGGAAGGATAGGTCACCAGGTCAGCGGCCTGGTACACGTCGCCGATGGTATAGGGGCGGTCCGGTGACGCCGACCGGCCCGGCGACACGATATGATCGATGAAGACCAGGGCCACTCCCCGCATCCCGGCGTATTCCTTCAGCCTCCGCTCATACTCGTCCCCTTCATCGCCGGAAGGGTGCGAAATGACAAGCCTCCGTCCCGCGCCCTGGAGGCCGCCCACCAGGTCGATGGAGCGCTCGATGCATTTGCGGGGAACGACACGGGTCGGCTGGAGCACGAGGAGTTCCCCGCGGCCCACGCCGGTCTCTCTGCGGATATTTTCAACAACCGCGGGATCTGGCGGGGCCGGCGGGTTGCCGTAATCGAAGGTATTGGGAACGACCGTGCTGGTGACACCGCACCGGTGCGCAAGGGACTCCTGCGCCAGGGAATTGATTACGACATGCCGTATCGAAGGAAGCGCCGGGGGAAAGCTCATCCGGATGTAGTCGCCGGCCGCGTTGACCAGGAACCTCTCGCGCTCCCAGGCGAAATCGTGGTGATGGGCAATGGTCGGGATCCCGGTCTCCGCGATCAGCTCCGTCACGGCGATGCCCAGGGGGATATTCATCGGTATGGCCAGGGTGTTTTCGGCAATGATGCAGTCAATGCCGAAGTCATGGATGAAGCGCGCCAGTTCCTGCCTGAGATGCGCCGTCAGGGAGTGAACCAGCTGTGTAATCTCCCTGGTCCTTATGCTTGTACCGAACACTCCGCTGTTTATCGCCGCGATATCGGGGTGCCTGAAGTGGGCCTGGTCAATGACCCTGCACAGCTCCGCGGGCCGGTCCACCTCGCCGGCGCAGTAAAAGCAGGAGTAGCCGCTCCGCTCGAGGGCCCATGCCCACTTTTCGATCTCGTGGCTCACGCCGTCGGTCCCGGATATGCGGGTCGATATGAATCCAATGTTTTTCATGCCTGGATGTTCCGCCTGCCGATGAAAATCCGGTCAATTGACAGCAACAACCGGTTATGTCAATCAATATACCGGTACCATCATGACCGATCAATTAATTTTTCTGAAATATGGTTGCCTTTCATCTGATTTCATTGAATAGTTGTATAAACTGAAATCTATGGGACATATAAAGAAGAGAGACTTGGTTATGCCGGGTAACCATAACACGGGTCCGCTCCATACGATACACCGGGAACCGGGATCCCGCATGGCGGCGCCCATTCATCATAATGCTGATCCGGCCATTACCGGCAGGAGCCGGGCATGCTAGAACGGTTTAAGCCGCTTACCGACGCTCCCATGGACCTGTCCAGCCTGAGAAAAAGATTAATCGACATCCTGGCCCTGGCATTCGTCGTTATTTTTCCCCTTACCTTTATCATTTTCTTCCCGATTTACATCGAGCAAAAACAATACCTCCTGATCATCGTGGACATACTGCTGTGGGCGGCCCTTCTCATCCGCGTTCTGGTTCCCTCTTTCGGATACCGCATGCGGAGTATAATCTTTATCATCATTCTCTATGCAATGACCATCTCCTTTGTCATAATCCTGGGGCCGAATTATGCCCGGGTAGCATGGCTGCTCATGTGCGTTTCCATGGTTGCCATCTTCTCCGGGGCCCGGGCCGCCCTGGGGGCGGCGGTTTTCAACGCCCTGCTGCTCCTCGCTCTCTTTTTCATCATTGACGGCACAAACCCCGCGTGGTCTGACGTTCAGAGGGAAGGCATAAAAAGCTGGGCCGCCTTCATTTCCACCCTTACTCTTCTATCACTCAGCATCGGGCTGTCCATCGCATACCTGATCGCGAACCTGGACAGGTCCCTTTACAACGAGAGGCAATCAAAGGAAGAGCACGTCGCCACCATGGAGGAGCTTGAGGCGGCCATGGAGGAACTGCAGGCCACCAACGAGGAATTCGAGGCGCAGAACGAGGAGCTGATCCGATCGGAACAGGACCTGAGCGCGAAAGAGACCTTCATCAGGCGCATTGTTGAAAACGCGCCGGCGGTCATATTCCGGATTTCTTTCCATACCGGGCTCCTGGAATACGCCAGCCCCGGGTCGGTCGACCTGACCGGCTACACGCTCGATGAAACACGAACAGCCGGCAACCTCTTCAAAAAGCTTATACCGGATGAATGGAAGGCGGCCATAAAATCCAACTGGAACGATCTGGTGAACGGCAATGGCGGTGAAATCATCAGGTACCCGATCATCCATAAATCGGGGGAACGCCGATGGATCGAACAGCGCAATGTCATACTCCGCGACAAAGAGGGCAATCCGGTCGGCGCGGAAGGCTTCTGCACCGATATCAGCCTGCAGATGGAAATGCAGGAGGCGCTTCATCAGAGCGAGGAGAAATACCGCAGCCTGGTGGAAAACATCAACGAGGTCATATTCTCGATCAATTCCTCCGGGTACTTGACCTATATCAGCCACGCCATCACGCGTCTGGCCGGGTACACGCCGGCCGACATGGTGGGAAACAATTTTCTGGCCTTCATCCATCCGGACGATCTCAACACGCTGACGAGGCGTTTCGTGGAACTCTCCGATAACATACGGACCCCGCTGGAATACCGCATCATTACCAAATCCGGCCAGTCACGATGGGTCATGAGCTTCAGCAATCCGGTACTCGTGAACGGGGAATTCAGGGGCATCAACGGGATCATAACCGACATTCACGACAGGAAGGAGGCCGAGGCCGAGCGGGAGCATATCCAGAACCAGCTGGTCCAGGCCCAGAAGATGGAAGCCGTGGGCACCCTCGCCGGGGGCCTCGCCCACGACTTCAACAACATGCTGGGCGGGATCATGGGCAGCCTTGACCTGCTGAGCCTGCTCCTTAAAAAGGAACATCTCATGCAGGGGGATGACATCACGAACTATATCGAGACGGCCTATGACTCCTCGCGCCGCGCCGCAGACCTTACACGGCGCATCCTCACCCTGTCGCGCAAGAAGGAACTGAACCTGGCGCCGGTGGAAGTCAACAAGTCCCTCGCCAATGTCATGAACATCTGCACGGGGAGCTTCCCGAAATCAGTGAAACTCGACTTCCAGATGAGTGAAACGGAATTGCGCATCCACGCGGACCCGACGCAGGTTGAGCAGGTCCTCATCAACCTCTGCCTTAACGCCTCCCAGGCCATGACCATCATGCGGCAGGAGGGGGACAAGCAGGGAGGGACCCTCCTTGTCGTCGCAAAGCCGTTCCGGAGCGGCAAGGATTTCTGCGCCC
>CAZZHU010000138.1:0-4314 GCA_964654045.1 uncultured Leptospirales bacterium | reverse complement strand
AGGCCCGGCAGGACACCGACTACGCGATGATCCAGGTCTGCGACACGGGCGTGGGCATGGAGGCTGAAACCAGGAAGCGAATCTTTGAACCCTTCTTCACCACCAAAGAGAAGGACGCGGGCACGGGGCTGGGACTGGCCATGGCCTACGGGATCATCAAGCAGCACCAGGGATTCATCGATGTATTCTCGGATCCCGGCATCGGCTCCACTTTTACCGTGTACATCCCGGAGATGCGGGAAGGGATCGCGGCACAGCCCGATGAAAAAGGGGAAAGCATCGTGAGGGGCAGGGGCCTCATCCTGGTCGTCGACGACGAGGAAACGATCATCCGTGTCGCGTCGGGGATGCTCGGCCAGTTCGGGTATCAGGTGCTGACGGCGAAAAACGCCGCCGAGGCCATCGAAATCTACCGCAGCGAGCACCCCCGCATCGACGCGGTCATCCTGGACCTCTCAATGCCGGGGATGTCCGGCCTTGAAGCCTATGACCGGATGAAGCAGATAAATCCCTCCATCCGGGCGCTCCTCACGTCCGGGTTCATGGAGGACGAGCACGTGACCAGCTCCCGCGAAAAGGGGATACGGGGCTTTGTCCAGAAACCCTATTCAGCGGAGGAGCTTTCGCGGAAGATAAAGGAGATACTGGAATGACACTGCCACAGGGGTGTTAACCAGGGGTTTAAACCCCTGGTTAACACCCCTGGTTAAACCCCTGGTCAGACCCCTGGTTATTTCACAGAGCTTTTAAACTTCCTGATGTCCGGTTTCACGCCTTCAAGCTTCTGCTGCGATTCCTGCTGCTGCCTCTCGACGCCTTCCTTTGCCTCGGTCCCGGTTTTATCTGAAATGACCTTCAGCCTGTCTACATTTTCCCTGTCCCGGGCCTTCTGTTTTTCAACATTCTCGAGGTCTTTCGCCTTCTGGCGGTCCACCATTTCCTGGTTTTTCTTCCGCTGGTCCTCCACCGCCTTCCTGATCTCTTCCCGTTTCTTCTCAAAGCGCTCGCGGATATCCTTTTTCATGTCCTGGAAATTCTTCGAGATATCCTCCATGAGCCGTTTGTTCTCGGCGGACAGGTCTTTGACGACCATCTCCCTGTCTTTCTCAACAGTGACTTCCTTTTCATCCGTCACATCCACCGATCCCTTGTCAGGAGAGGCTTCGTTCTTTACCTCCACCCGGCCCTTGAGACAGGCTACCAGGCCCTTCCCGTCCGCCTCGGCGACAAGGAACTCGGTACCGCGCACGCCCGCCGTCGTGGTGGGAGTGGTGATCGAAAACCGGTCGTTTTTAGCCAGCTTCCTGGCAACCTTCGCGAAAACCCTGCCGTTCGTTACATGGAGCCGTGTCTTTTCCGATTCTTCCCGGATGTCGAGATCCAGATCACTGACCTCAACCACGCTGTTCTCCATTATCTTTACCGCGTTCTCGTCGAAATATATATCGATAGAGGATTTATCGCCGGTCTCAATTTTCATTCCCTTCTTCACCGTGTCGCCCACCTTCGCGGGCGATTTCTTCCCGCCGTCAATGATCGTGACCGTGCCGGTGATAAAATTCACGATACCCTCGCGATCGACCTTCTGCTCCTTCTTGCAGTATAGCCCCATCGCCAGTACCGGAATCAATGCCAGATACGCCAGTCGTTTCATGGTTTCCTCCCTGCTTACAAACAGAAATAGCGCTATGCGATAATAGATATCGTCGAAACATTAAAAAAGTCAAGAATAAATAGCAACTGCACCCGCAGCCAGGTCCCAATGCCCTGTTGGCGTCACATATTGGACAGACCTGATACCTGAATTGTTCTGGCGGATGCGCATGTATCCGCATTCTTATACGGATTTTATTTTCATACATCAAGCCGGGCGGGTTAAAACACATAGCTCCCGGACGCGTAGAACAGGTAATGCTTCCGGTATTCTGAAAAATCAGACGCCCTGTTGCCGAAGGTGATTGCTCCCATCATGCCGATGGTGAAATCAAGATTCTCATAGGCGTTGACTTTCATGGTGGGGCCGAAGAATATGCCCCGCCCCTGTATGTCGCCGATGACGAAAAGCTCGCCCCGCACCAGGGGATGGAAATCGTACGCGACAGCGGCGGCGGCGTAATGCTGGTTCAGCGTGAGGGGTTCATTCGCCAGCTGCAGATAGGTCTTCTGGCCGCGCCCCAGGTAGTTATAGGAACGGAGGGAAGCACGGAAGCTTTTTGTGCCATAACCCTCCACCGGCTGTCCCCGGCGCCGCTTCACCGCGTCGTAAGCCATGGCCGCGGCCGGGTATCCGTCACCGAGGGTGACGGCCTGATACATGCGGTCCCGGGCGCTCCTGCGGTCCATGGCCCCGCCGGCGTACGCGATGGAGGCCGCCTTGAGGTTGGTATCGTAATTGACCCCCCTCTGGTTGTAAAAATACTCCACGAGGATGAATACGCCTTTTTTGAACGTGTACTCGTACCCGGCATTGGCCTGAAAGAAGAGATGCCGCCGGTCATGGATTGAAGCGATTGCACTGGCCCGGGCCATGCCGTCGAAAAGAATGGCCGCCACGTCGAAACCGGCAACCACGCGGCGCGACACGTACCCGCCCATGACGGCGAGGTCCGCGTCCCTGACCGATGTTTTCGCACGGACAAGGTAGTTGCAGTCGCGGAGGTTGAAATGCTCAATTTCATTGCCGCTTTTTTTAAGGTCGGCCACCGCGGTAATTTCGGTTGTATCGTTCGGATAGAAATCGAATTTGACCGCGTCGGTCCCCTTCTGCTCGTCGCTGCCCTCGACGAAGGTCGGCGACACGGGATTGAGGATGTCCAGCGGGTTCCAGAGCTTCCCGCTCCCGAACCGGACCTGTTGCCGGCCCAGGGTCACGGCAAAACATCCGGCGGCAGCCTTGACCGTCGCGCGGTGCGCCTTGATGCGGTAATAGAGCTCCGCGCCCCGGTAGGGCTCCCATCCCAGCGTCAGCAGGTCGTTATACTGCGACTGCCGCCAGGCGGCGGTGAAATCGCGGCTTCTCCCGTGGTTGCTCGCGATTAATTCATTATCCAGGTCAAGCCTCATCGTCAGGATTTCCCGGTACTGAAACTCCGGGGAAAGGCGCAGGCGGGTCATATCGGCAGATAGGTTTTTCCTGGTCCGCGACAGGGGGTCCTCCCCCAGATAGTTATCGGTCCGGTGAAAGAGGCAGAGGTTCTTGACCGTGCCGCCGAACCTGAACCGCGGCCCTCTTTTCTCTTCGATGGCGCTATCATCGCCCGTATCCGCGCCGTCCGCTGTCCGGTCCCCTCCGTGGTCCGCGCCGGGAGCGGGGGCGTCGGGCCCAGGGGTCAGAGCAAAAAGCGAGGCGGTGTCAGAGTAACATCCGGGCAATTGGACTCCGGCCATTAAGCAGAGCACCGTGATACCGATAACTATCGGTACAACCCTCCGCCCGACCGCCATGCAGAGCGCCGCGATACCGATAACTATCAGCATCACCCGCGGCCGCGCGGACTTTACCGCGCCGGGCATCACCGCTTCTTCCCCTTTTTGCGGACATCGGAGGCGATCTTCCCGTCCGTGATGCCGACAAGCCGTTCCGCGCGCTCCATCACCATCCGGTCATGTGTCGAGAAGATGAAGGTAATCCCTTTCGCGCGGTTGAGGCCATGCATCAGGTCCAGCAGGCCCGCGCCGGTCTTCTGGTCAAGGTTCGCCGTGGGCTCGTCGGCCAGGACAATGGCGGGCTCCGACACGATGGCCCGGGCGACCGCGACGCGCTGCTGCTGCCCGCCGGAGAGCTCCCGAGGCAGGCGGCCCGTTTCCCGGGCAAGGCCCACCTCCTCGAGGACTCGTGCCGCGCGGGCGCGGCGCTCCTGCCGGTCGGCGCCCTGCAGGAGGAGTATGTATTCCACGTTCTCAAGGGCCGTGAGCACCGGGATCAGGTTATAGGCCTGGAATATGAAGCCGATGTGGTTGAGACGCATGTCCGACAGCTCCCGCGCCGACATCGACCTCAGGTCCTTGCCCGCCACCGAGAGTGACCCGTGCGTCGGCTGGTCGAGGCCGCCGATCAGGTTCAGGAGGGTTGTCTTCCCGGACCCCGACGGCCCGGCGATGGCGGTAAACTCGCCCCGTTCAACCGTCAGGTCCACCTCGTTCAGGGCCCGCACCTCGAGGCTGTTCCCGTCGTATATTTTCACAAGTTTGTCGACATTGATGATTGCCATGATCTCCTCCTTAAACGTAGTGAAGCGCGTCAAGCGGTTTTATCCGGGCGGCCTTGACCGCCGGGTATATTGCAGCGATTATCGTCGTTAACTCAACGACGAT
>CAZZHU010000137.1:0-12056 GCA_964654045.1 uncultured Leptospirales bacterium | reverse complement strand
GCACATGTTGAATTTGTCAGTAAATGAAGGATGAAACATGACATTGAGTATCACGATAATGAGACTCACCGTTACGACCCATCGCGTCATCGTGTCAATTGCATGAAGTTTTGGCAGTTTTTTATACTGGTTATAGGCGGCGACATACTCCTCATCGCTTATCTGTTTGTTCTGTATTATTTTATTGAAATAGTCCAGGATCGGCTTTGCTTTTTTCCGTGACGAGATTATTGACACAATAAATGAAAACGCCGAAACAGCAGCGACGATCATGAAAAAAAAAGGAAGCTCGTTTTGTTGAAGATTAATTATAACCAGAACAACAAGGAACGCCGTAGGAGACAGTATTAAAAACGCGATCCCTTCGGTAAAAAAATAGTAAGATCTGAAAAATGATCGCAAATACCTGTTAACATCTCTCGCATTCTCCATTCAGTCACCCTTGTCGGAAAATAATGCAGTGGAATAATAGTATTTCCTGATTTTCTTTTCGAAGCATGCCACACCCCTGATGATGAATCTTGTCCTTATCAAGTTACGCGTGAAGACTCTATCAAGATTGTATACCTGTTTCCCGGCAGTTCCGCTCCTTCCTGTTATGTAATATCATGCCATTTCCTTCGATCGTCAATAAGCAAGATGGCTGAAGATTCCATGGGGATTTTACTTATCCGCACTATCACGGAATGTGTTGCATTACAACAGCAGGAAATCCCACCCCGGGAGCGGGAAGCAAGGATGCTGGATTGATACCGGCTTAGTGTCCAGCAACCATCAACACTGTCACATTATCATGCCAGAATGAATTATAGGTACGGGCAGATCCCGGATTGCGGTCATCCGAAAAATATTCAACATCATGAGTAGAATGATTTTAACCGGGAAAAAATATTAGACTTTTTGCAATTCTTAATTAATTAAAGGGGTTTAAGGGGCGAAGCCCCTTAAAAAGCCCCCGCCGGGGCCCCATGCGCCCAACAGGATGTTGCAGTGCAGACGCCGCACAGGACGTGCAATAAGGCGTCTGCCGAGCGCGAGACGCCAGTTTCGCAACAAGTCTATTCATGGAATGATGTAGAGAATTATCATGATAAGCAATACTGGCAGGGATAAGAAGTCTTTACGCAATATAGCGCACAAAGTTATAATTCAGCAACCTAATTTATAAAAGAACATAAATCATTAATTGAGAATTATGACCCCGTAACGAAGGCCCCGGTTTCAGCAGTACAGAAAGTTCATACTCAATTTCAATGACCATTCTGTACTGCATCACCGTGATATCGTATCATAAAGAAGGGCAGAGCACAACCTTCCCGAAGGGACGGTCTTCTATCAAATAGCGTTGAGCCTCGGCAGCATCTTCAAGCGGAAAAACTTTCGCAATAACCGGCTTCACTTTTCCTTGTTCAATCATGGGGATGAGTTCTTTATAAGCGCTGGTTATATCTTCCGCAGGCTGTACTGCAAGGGCCGCAAATCCCGTCATCTGCGAATTTTTCATGATAAGATCAAACACGTTAATGGTTGCCATCCCTCCGGCAACTGCCCCGTACATCACATGGGTCCCGCTTTCCGCCAGCGTCGACAGGGCGGCGGAGGACAGATCCCCTCCTATTCCGTCAAGTATCAGATCAACACCCTTACCGCCGGAAATCTTCATGACACCCTCACGAAGGGATTCCCGGGACAAGTCAATAACATTGTCATACCCGAGCTCCTTCGCCTTTTTCGCCTTTGCTGCCGAACCAACGGTGGTAATAATGTCTGAAGCCCCTTTGGCCCTCGCGATTTGTATCCCCGCATTCCCTACTCCGCCGCCGGCAGCCGGGATAAGAACCCGTTTCCCTGGTGAAAATCCGCCTTTCTTGAGCGCTAGGTACGCGGTAAGATACGCGATCGGGAATGCCCCGGCCTCGACATCGCTGAGCGCATCAGGGACACGTACGCATTGACCGGCTGGAACGGAAATCCGCTCCTGCCACGTCCCGTCTTCACTGATCCCCAGATGCCCTGTGAACATAACACGCGCGCCCTTATCAAACGATGAATTTCCCGGATTAATAATTTTACCCATCCCTTCAAATCCCGGCACAAGGGGGATTTTTGAACCGGAGAAATGACCAAGTCTCAGGGTATTGTCCCCGGGATTCACTGCCGCGGACATTATTTCAACAAGCACGTCCCCTGGTTTGCGGGCAGGTTCAGGCCTTTCCGATAGAAGGAGCACGTCGTATCCCCCATGTTTTTCATACTGAATTGCTTTCATGAACACTCTCCTATTTTATTATTAAGTAACCTAAATTGTTACAAATTTAAGCATATCAATGTACGTGCCAGGACCAGATTTCGTATTATCCCTTTTTACTTTGCGCCCGGATTTTCTCAACCGTGTGCGCGATTGTGGTACTGTACAGGGTTTTGTCTATGTTCGTTTCTACTGAATCGGCAATGCCTTTTATTGCATCATGGATGCATCTTCCAACAAAACAACATTGATTCGGGTTTGCATGGGGGATAATCACTGCGCCTTCAACAGCCCGATATACCTCCGAAAGGGGGATTTTTTCCGGGGGCCTGGCCAATTCAGATCCCCCTCCTGCTCCTATCTTCGCGGTAACAAGCCCAGCCCCGCGGAGTTGTCCCATTATTCTCCGGATAATAACCGGGTTGGTGCCAACGCTCCTGGCAATGTTTTCCGATGTTAGCCGTTCCTCCGGATACATCGCAAGCAATACAAGTATGTGTACTGCCATGTAAAATCGGCTGTTGGCTGCCATGCTTTCCCCTGTTCCTATAAATGCACCTGTAAATGTAACTAAATTGGTTACTATTAAAATTGTCAAGAAAAATGCAAAAAATTTCTCCTTTTTCACTTCCTCATTTGCTGTATAGGTATTTCAATACTTTTCCCAATCAAGGTAGACCTATGCTTGCCGGCACTTGCATACCTTCAGCGCCTATACAAATAAATCGTATATTAAAGATATACTACAATGCAAACCTATCCCTTTCCCAGGGCATTCCGGCAGGATCAAGGATCAGATATATTTCACCATTGAGCTCAGCCAGGCCAGGGGGTTGACGGGAATGGTCAGAATGGTCGCGAAGGCCGACTTGTACACGACAAAGGACCGATCGCCCATCTCGGATATTCCCATTGCGTACATGATGCCGATCATTATCGGCGTGATGACAAGGGCCGTTCCGGCCCCGATGACCATTGACTGGGAGAATACCCCGCGCGGCATATGCTTCAGATAAGAGCTTCCGATGGATTGCAGCTCCTCCCGGTACTTTTTCACCGTCCCCTTCTTCATTTCCAAATGGGCGAAAAACGCCACGAAGAGCACCGTGAGCCAGGGAAGGAGAAACGCGACCGCCAGGGTATCGAGTGCAATGCCGGGATTTCCCCAGAGAGAAATGGAATCGACTCCCCGGACCAGGAAAACACCGATACCGGCGTTTATCGAGAGATTAATGGCGATACCGATTAACGCCTGTATCACGAGAAACTTTTTAAGTCCGCTCATAGGCCCCCACTATTTTTTTATTTTTTTCATAAGCGGCAGAAATAATCCCGGCGCCATGGACAGGGATAGTAGCATGTATCGGCGGCATATGCAAGTATTTTTCCATTCAGGGGGTGCGGCCGGGTTACGCGTGCATCCCGTTATACTTAGATTATACACCGCCATTTCGTGGCAGGGGAATGGTACTCCGATAAATTCCGGGATGGACATGTCAGCCGTGTTGCGGAAAGGATTTTATCACTGCCGTAAAAAAGCTGGCCACCGGGGCGATGGACGATATACAATTCACCGAGGAAGAAATTGAAAAGCGCTTCGGGCTGAATGCGCAGAGTCTGCTCGGTATGAGAATGTGTGCGGGATAATGCTGCCGCGTCTCCCCTACAGCCTGTCGAGCTTGAAGTGCCTGTAGAGTATGCCGTCGAGCAGTGACCGGGGGAGCAGCCACTTCAGGAAGGGAAGCTTGCGGGACTCGTTTCCGATCCTGAGTATGCCCCGTTTCCCGGAGGCGACGGCGCCTGCGATTGCCGCCGCCACAGCTTCGGCCGACGTCGGGTTTTCCAGGTGGGTCATCGCCCGTGCCTCGATGGCCTCGGCCAGCGGCGCGTAGCGCGAGGACTTCCGGTAAAACCTGCCCAACTCCTTTGCTGCGGTGTTTCCCCAGTTGCTTCGTACCGTTCCCGGCTGGACGGTGATCACCCTGACGCTGAAGGGGCGCAGTTCCACGCGGAGGGCGTCGGACCAGGCGTGCAGGGCCGCCTTGGAGGCGCAGTAAGCGCCGGCGAAAGGGGTGGCCATCACGCCGGAGACGCTCCCCATGTTGACGACGGTGCCCGAACGGCGGTCCATCATGCCGGGAAGCACCTCACCGGTGAGGGCGCAGGCCCCGAAGAAGTTGGTCTCAAACTGCCGGCGCATATCGGCGGCGGTGAGCTCGGCCGAGGGCCCGATCACGCCGATACCGGCATTGTTCACCAGCACATCGATTCGGCCGAGTTTATTCAACGCCCTGCGGACGCAGGCCTTTATAGAGGCGGCGCTGCGCACGTCGCAGGCCGCTGTTTCCATGCCTTCCTGTTTCAGAAAGCCGATCTCTTTTTCCGTCAGCGCAGTGGCCAGGACCCAGAATCCCCGCCGGTGGAACTCCCGCGCCAGGGCCAATCCTATTCCCGATGAACAGCCGGTGATGAGCGTTGCGGGCGACGTGTTTTTTTTCATGGCTTCTCCTCCGGGCGCAGAAATTAATTGCTGAATACCGCAACAGCGTTACGGACATTTGCCGGGGTTCCCCGTGGCTGCTGCCGGCCGAATCCGTCCGATCACTGCCGAAAATCAGGGGCAACGCCCCTTCCTGAATTTTCGCGCGACCTGAATCAGCATGAATTACCGAATGCTTCCGAAAATCGCACGATAATTGCGGATGAATCCTTTTGCCATGTACACTAGCGCAGTGCCCGGCAGGTATCAAGCGGAAAACGAGTTACATGCAAAATATTCGTTCGTTATACGTCATGCTCCCCGGAGAGGGGAGCGGGGATGCACAGACCGAAAGGCATGACCGGCAGCTCCGCTGACTTTTCCCGCCCCTCCCCCTTGCCGCCCTCCCGTGCATAACTTCGGCGCACCTTATTAATATCTTGCAAGGGCATTTTCCATTTCCAGTCAACTCCATGGGAGAACGGAATGTAACCGTCTCATGTTTCCTTCAACGCAGATTAAGACAAAGTGAGACATGTAAACCAATTTTCAAATTACTATTTAATTAAGAATTTCGGGGAGATCACCCGGATGGGTGATGTGAGATGGAATCCGGGAGAATATATTAGGTTTATAAGCGTATTTAACCATGCGTGTTCGTATACAAAGGAGGATAAATCATGTCAAAAGAATTTGATGTAATTATCGTGGGAGGCGGTCATAACGGTCTTACAGCAGGGTGCTACCTTCAAAAGGCAGGTGAAAACGTACTTGTCCTGGAACGTTTGGGAAAAGCCGGCGGCGGCGTGTGCACTGAAGAAGCTACATTGCCAGGATTTAAACATAATCTCGCATCAGTGTTTCATGGGATACTCCATATGGGGCCTGTTTACAAGGACCTTGAGCTGAAAAAGTACGGCGCTGAATATGTCTGGCCCGACGCACAGGTGGCGGGAGTTTTTTCTGATGGACGATGTTTGATACTCTACCGGGACCTTGAGAAAACCTGTCGGGAAATCGCACGTTTTTCAGAGAAGGACGCAAATACATACCGTGAGCTTGCTAAATATTTTCAGGTCATCGTTGATAATATGATTGGGCCGTGGTTTTTCAATCCGCCGCAGCCGACATCAGTTGCGGCAACAGCCATGGAGGGAAGTGTGGAAGGACTGAATATGCTCAGAATGCAGCTTTCCAGCACAAAAAATATTATTGAAGAGCTCTTTGAATCCAATGAATTGAAATCAACCCTCATGGCCTTTATTAAAGAATTCGGCGGTTCGCCGGATACTTACGGATTTGGCGTATTTGTCCCCATGATGCTGGGTGAGACACATGAGCCCCACGGATGGGCAATCTGCAAGGGCGGTTCGGGAAACCTTGCGGAAGCCTTTGTTAAATGCTTTGAGGACCATGGAGGCACATTAAAGATTAACGCCCACGTGAAGCGGATTATGACCGAAGGTGACCGTGCGACCGGTGTTGAACTTGAAGACGGTACTGTTTTTAAGGCGAAAAAGCTGGTGATCACCAACCTTGATCCGCACCAGACATTCATCAACCTGATAGGTGAAGACAAGCTTGACGCCTCTTTTATTAAGTCGGTTAAGCGGTGCAGAGCTGAAGAAACCATTCTTTTTCACACACACCTTGCGCTGGATGAACCACTTGACTGGAAATGCGCGGATTTTAATCCGGATATCAACAAATGTCTTGGCGTGCTTCTTGTGGATAATCCCCAGGAACTCTACGATGATTTTGCCGACATCAAAAAGGGGCATCTTCCGGAATATCCCAGGATGTTTACGGCATATCCTTCCAATATTGATCCCAGCCAGGCGCCGGAAGGAAAGGCGACCGCGATCGCATGGCAGTATGTGCCCTACAGGCTTCGGGAAGGCGGGGCTGACGCATGGGATAATGTTAAAGAAAAATTTGCCGACCGCTGTATTGAAGTCTGGAGCAAGTATGTCAAGAATCTCGGCAAGGCGCTATTGAAGCGTCATGTGATGTCTCCACGGGATACGGAGAGACTGTGGATATCAATGGTCAATGGAGGATTCAATCATATTGAAATGAGCCAGGATCAGCTTACGGTTATGCGTCCATTTGTTGAATATAAACCGTATAAAACGCCATTTAAGAACCTGTATATGTGCGGAGCAAGCACCCATCCGAGCGGAAGCGTTGGAGGCGCCTGTGGATATAATGCCGTACAGATTATTGCAGAGGATCTTAAAATGAAGAAAAAATGGTGGGATAAATAAAATTATAATTCCTTGACAAGAGGCGGTAATGAAAGCGAATATTGTATCAGATAAGGGCCAGCCAATGATGGTGATTTCCAGAGTAGGAAGAAAGGGCAGGACAATTGAAATAACCGGACAGTTAATGGGGGCATGGCCTTCAAAGATGTACATAACACCGAAGGAATTCGCCAAAATGGTTTCGATGGCTGTCAGACCCGGCGTAATAGTATTTTTTATTTTATATCCGTTATTCTTATTTGCGGATGTTATAAAAAATCGGAGCAAAAACCGGGCCTAGCGAGCAAATCAATTCTGCCCCGGTGGAATCATTTTTACCGGGGCAGATCATTACTATATAAAAATTAGACCTGTTGCATAACTATTTTTATTCAAAGGAGTTACGGGACGAAGCCCCTTAAAAAAGCCCCCCGCGGGGGCCTTGCAGAGCGCGAGACGACAGTTTCGCGACAGTCTATTGTAGATGCGTTCTATGAAAAAGAATAGCAATACAAACAATTATTTACAAACTCTGGCCTTACTTGAAGAGGTTATTTTTTCAATTTCAAATATACATGATTTTGAAGAACTCGAATTTGAATACCTCAATTCCATTTCCCATCTGATCCCGGCTCACGCAACAGCTCTCTATCTCCTCAAACCTGATAAAAAAGAACCGCGACGAATAGGCGCCCGGGGCGTTGACATGGACTTTCTAACATACTATGAAAAGAGAGGACGCGAGGTCGACCCCCTCATCCGATGGATTACTCAACAAAAGACTCCAAACCAATCTCAACTTCTGTTGGGACTGAAAGGCTGGCAGCTTCACCCCGTTTATAATATTGTCAAGACCGCTTCTATTGATTTTGCGATGCAGTCTCCCATCGTTTCCGGACAGGATATAATCGGGACTCTCAATTTCGGACGCGACACCGGAGAGGGCCCCTTTACAACAACTGATCTTAAAGTAGTATCAATAATCAGCAAGTTTCTGAGCATGGCAATTTCGAAATCGATCGGATACGGCGAAATTCCGAATCGGAGAAAATCATTATATGATTCCATTGAGCATATTCCTCAAGGTGTCATCATAACTGACTCCGATTATTCCATACAGTATTCAAATTCTGCTGCAAAAATATTATCCGAACGCAATTTTGACAGCTGTAATCCGGAAAAGGATTTATCATCTCAGCTCAGACATGAAGCGACCATCCGGGGTAAATATGAATTGCTGCACAAAAACAATCTCAATGCGAAGTTCTGCCCCGTGCCGGGCTCCAATAAACAACAATCTATTATTTTTCTTGAAGAAGAACTAAATCTTTCAATTTCTTCACCGATTTCTCAATTACTTTCAAAGCGTGAAATTGATGTGCTCAACCTTATCGACAGGGGAATGCGCAACAAAGAAATAGCCGAAAAACTCATGATTTCCATTAACACCGTGAAGCGGCACCTTGACAATATTTACTGCAAGTTAAACGTCAAATCCCGCACCGAGCTTATATCGAAAATTTATAAGCTGATGAACAAACGGATTAATTGACATTCACAGGCAACCTGATATAACAATATTTAGGAGCGTTATGCGACACATCCTCCCGTGCCGTTATTCTCCCGGATGCGGACCAGGGACCCGCGTCTGCAGATCCCTGATAATCGAACGCGCGATCATCGCCCATACCATCGGGTCGCCGCCGGCCCCATTATGCACGACGATCGCGCGGTGACGCGGGCTCACGTAGATGATCTGACCGCCGGGGCTTCCCGTGGCGGTGTAATCATACGTGCCGTCCCCGTTCTTCATTCCCCACCAGTGGTACTTGTAAAAGCCCCCGGCCTCCTTCCAGTCCTGATCGCTCATCCAGGGCCTCCTGAAGGGGATAATAGTCGTCATAGAGAAAATACGCCCCGAGCGGCTCTTTCCCCGCGCGCAGCTTCAGGAGGTGCGCGCGTATGTCCGGCAGATAATAGGTGACCGCCTCATCGTAAAATGGCTGAAAGAGGATAAAGGCGTCCTTTGGAAGAAGGGTGAAGGCAATGCCCGAATACATTACGAGGAGATCGCGTACGGTCATGGCGTCGATCTCGCGTCCCTTCAGCTCGGGCAGGTACGTGACGATCGGATCATCCAGGCTGCGGATGAAGCCGTCCTGCAGGGCGAGCCCCACGAGGGTCGAGGTGATCGATTTCCCCATGGAGAAGGACCTGTTTATCGAATCTCTCGAATAGCCGCCCGGATATCTTTCATACAGGATCGTGTCGTCCTTGATTACCAGGAACGCTGTCGTTTCGGAATCGACCAGGAATTTCTCCAGGTCAATCGTCGTTGTGCTCCCCTTCGGATACGAGTATGTTACCGTGCCGATCCTGAGGGATTGCGCGGCCTTTTTGAAATTGAAAACCGACGGCCGGCTTTACGAAGTGAATTCGTAAAACCTCACAGGTCCTTGCCTGCCAGGATGTTGATTCCGTCACGCTTGTATTTCTCCATCAGTTCGTTCCATTTCTCTTTTTCGCTCAGGAGTATGGCGTCCGTGACGATATTCACCCTGTATCCCCGGTTCAGGGCGCCCTTTGCCGTGTTGTAGATGCACTGCTGCGCGTCCAGGCCCACGAGGATAAGCTCATTGACGCTGTTTTTCGTTAAAAAAACGTCAAGGTCTGGGTTCGAGAAGGAGTCTCCCCGGTGCTTGATGAATTCGTTCTTCGATTTCACGGCAACCCGCTTATCCATGACGATCCCCGGGCTCGTATGGGTGCCTCTGCCGCCCATGAAGGCCTTTGCGATGCATGCCATGCATCCCGAAAACTCGTGCCTGATATATATGATCGGCCACTGCGATTTTTCGGCCCTGGCTATGACTTCGTTGGCCCTGGCGATGGCCGCTTCGGCGTCGCTCTGGGTGTACATCTTCGAATTGGGGCCGGAAAAATCGTCCTGGATATCGATGACCAGCAGGGCCCGGTTCGGCTTTTCGTAGGTCCCGATCTTTTCGCCCTTCGTCGGGATTGTCATATACAGGAAGGAACCGGCAAGCAGGGCCGCGACGGCCAGAATGACAATGCCAAGACCTATGATGATTTTTTTCGCCAGACTCATAAAGAACCTCCAGTAGTATAGTAATACGTCGTTACGCCGGTTTCAGCTTGAAGCCGGCTTCAAAATAATCAAGCCCTATTTGAGTTTTTTCAAAGACAGGAACAGGATCCCGTACGAGAACAAAAAGGTATACTTTGAATGTTGACCTTGAGGAATTAAACTTAAGTGCAGGGTTGTGCGGCACACCCGGCGTAATCCCCACCCCATCATTTAAGTACGGGCTTTTACTGAAAAGGCTGCAGATTTCATGTATTTACAATATGCCCCCGGCACAAACCGTCCGATAAGATTTTTTTATGTTGACATTTATGTCATTTCCGGTAAACTCATTACATACAAATAGAAGGAATCCATACACCCTTCAATAACCTTTATACCCGGAGTCACGCATGAGAATATCAAAAATAATTATCGCTCTCATTGTATCATCGATGGCTATTGCCTGCCAGCAGGATTCCGCATCGACGCTGATGTCTTTTCTCGGCATCAACGGGCAGTCTGTATTTACTCCTGTTACACCCGCGAAAGGGATCCTCCAGGCCGGGCAGACAGCCACGCAGTATATCGTGGGCGCCGGCATGTATGACATTACCGGGCCGGCCGCCGAACTCGGCATGATGGGGTATTCCATGACGGACCAGAAAACCTCGGGTATCCACACGAGGCTCAGGTCCCGCGCCTACATAATCGGCGATATGGACACGGGTAAAAGGGTGGTTTTCGTGAGCGCCGACCTCTGCATGATATTTCAGTCGGTGAAGCTCAAGGTCACCGGGCTGGTGGAGGCCGACCCGGAACTCGCTCCCTATTACAATGAAAAGAACATCCTCCTTTCCGGGAACCATACTCACAGCGGCCCCGGCGGGTACTCGCATTACACGACCTACAATCTGTCGATGCTGGGATACGATCAGCAGAATTTCGACGCCATCTGCGACGGGATCTACAAATCGATCAAGCGCGCCCATCAGAACCTCGAGCCGGGATATATCTTCATCGCGAAGGGCGAGCTCGACAATTGCGGCTGGAACCGCTCCATAAATGCCTACAACGCCAATCCCGCGGACGAGCGCGCCCGCTACGGCGCCTCCCAGGACAAGACCATGACCCTGCTGAAGCTCGTGTCCGCGTCAACCGGCAGCGAGCTCGGCATGATCAACTGGTTCGCGGTTCATCCCACGAGCCTGGGGAACACCAACAAGCTCATATCCGGCGACAACAAGGGACTCGCCGAATACTATTTCGAGAAATTAAAAAACGCGAATTACTCATCGTCGAAGACCTTCACCGCCGCGTTCGCCCAGACCAATTCCGGGGACATATCTCCCAACATCTACTGGGGATATCCCGAGGGCGGCGAATCCGACTTCGAACACATGGAGATCATAGCGAACAGGCAGTATGACAAGGCCGTTGAGCTCTACAATTCGGCGACCGAGGCGCTGTCGGGGCCGGTTGATTACCGTCACACCTGGTCGGACTTCACTTCGATCGCCGTTGATCCCCCGTATGCAGGCGGAATCCCGGGTTTCACCACCTGTTATGCGGCCATCGGGTTTCCCCAGATCGCGGGAAGCACGGAGGACGGGAAAGGCGTCGACCTGACCCACGAGGGGATGGCATGGGGCGACGGATCCTGGCCCTCGTTCACCCTCGTGCCCGGCGACCAGGAATGCCAGGCCGAGAAGATCATCCTGCTTCCCGCGGGAAGGATGACGCCCTATCCCTGGATACCGCAGACCCTGCCCCTGCAGATCATCCGTATCGGCAATCTCCTCGTCCACAAGTGATTTCCACTTTTTCATCTCTTCCTTAAGAACAGTCATATCTGTTTCTTCAGGCCCATCTTCCGGAGCCGGTATGGGAATTTGGGAATCAGAGCGTGGAATATCCAGAACACTGCGAATTTCCTGTTTCTGCAACATACCAAAAGACAGCTGATTGAGGCTGACCTGGGCCGACTCGGCCTGCACA
>CAZZHU010000136.1:4402-12060 GCA_964654045.1 uncultured Leptospirales bacterium | reverse complement strand
TCAGCCTGTTCACGATGTCAATGGCCTTCTGCGTTCCCAGCGCCCGCTCGAGTACGTCCCGGGCATAGTCAATACCGCCGTTCTGGATGAACTCCTGGGCCATCATCATTTCCTGGAACTCCTGGAGGACCTTGTCGCGGTCTTCAGGCTCGATGCGGTCAAGGCGGGCAATCTCGAAAGTCAGCTGCTCGATCTCGTCTTCCCGGAGGTGCTTGAATATCTCCGACGACACCTCGGAACCGAGGGAAACGAGAAATATAGCCGCCTTCTGGCGCCCGGTCAATTGTGACTTTTTCGATTGCAGCATCGGTTATTCCATCCTACAGCACAGGTGGATCAAACTTTTATTTGCCCCGCCGCCTCCGGCGGCGCGGGCCTCCATGTTTATTATCGGCCTTTATATATAAATAACATTATTAATATATGAAAGTCAAACCAAAATTGGGGTGCGGCTATCACCCTCACCCCCGGCCCCTGAGGGGGACAACCTCACCCCGCCTTCGGCGCGCCCTCCGCGGGTCGGGAGACCCTACTCCTCTGCCAACCAGGTTCGCAGGAGCTGGGCCACGTCGTCCGGTCTTTCCCGGGCCAGATTGATGGCGTTTTCCTGCAGTTCCAGGCGCGCCCGTTCCTCCAGGGAGAGTTCCACGTCTATACCCTCCTCCTCCGCTGCCCGGAGCGCAGCCTCCCTCATACGCTGCTGCTCCAGCGCAAGGGCCTCTTCCTTGGCCCGCCGGCGCCGCTCCAGTTCCTTGGAGATAGCCCGGAACAGGATAAAACCGACAAAGAGAACGATAACGCCGATAAGGGCCGCGAGGAGTATCTTTTTGATCTGTTCTTTCTTCCTGAACTCAGCCCTCAGGGATTCCCAGTACTTGCTCCGGTCGAACATGATGTTCTCCACGGCAACCTGGTCGCCCCTTCCCTCGTTGAAGTTGATCGATTTCTTAACGATGTTTTCCGCTTTCTTCAGCTCTTCCTGCGAGAGGCCAGCCTGGACCGGTTCCTTGGTCGGGTCCAGGTCGAAATCGCCGTTAGGAAGCTTCGGCAGATTCTGCTGTCCGTCTATGGCTATGGCCACTGAAACCTTGTCGATGCTGAAGGGCTGACGGTCGATTTTACGGTTGGTTTTGTTTACCGCGTGGTTTTTAATGTCTTCTTTCTTACTGTATTTGGCGAACTGATCATCGCTGGCCTTGTAGCCCGGAGGGGTGTTTCCCTCGGTCCCCGCCGGCCCCTCGGGATTCCATCCATGTCCCTGGAACTTCTCTCTCGTGGTCTTTTCTGAAATGACCAGGGAATCCTTAATTTTCCTGGTATTGTACGGTTTGGACGGGTCCTGCTTTTCCAGTTCGATGGGAGTATATTCTTCCTGCTCTTCCGATATCTTATCCCAGTTGAATTCCATGTTGAGGCGGAGTATCTGTATCCGGTCCGCGGAATATATCCGCTCCAGGCCGGCGCGGATATCCTTCAGCATCCTGACACGGGCCCGCTCTTCCAGCTTATGCCGGTATTCGAGGATTGTGTATTCGGTCTTCGCCTTGTCGAGTTCGTCGTCGAAATCGGATATGATGGCCCCGGTATCATCGGTCACCGTGATGTTTTCAGGCTTCAGCCGGGGACCCACGCCGCGGGATACCAGGTATATGATGCCCTTGATTTCCTTTTTTGAAAGCTTCTCATAGCCGGACTTCAGGTGTACGGTCACCGCGGCGGTGTAAGGCGTTTCCGTTTCCGAATAGATGCTGTCCTCGGTAATGGCAATATCCACCTCGGCCTTGTCTATGCTCGTCAGGGCCTCGATATGGCGCTTGATCTCATCCCGGACCGCGCGCATGTACTTGACGTCAAGCTCACGCTCGGTCTCGGTCCACTTGGTCATGTCAAACAGCTTCCATCCCGGTATGCCCTTGGGGATCATTTTCTCCTGGGCCAGTTTCGTGAGGATGACCTCGCGCTCCGTCGGGCGCACCATGATATTGGTCTGCCCGGAGGTCTGATAATTATAGCCCATCTCTTCCAGTTTTTTCGTCACCTGCCCGAAATCATCGGCTGACAGCTCGGAAAAAAGAACCACGTTCGGCTGGCCGCTCGATACGGAGAAGAGCACGATGAAGGCAACCACGACCACGCCGGTCACGACGCCTATGATTATCTTTTTTGTCCGGTCCAGCTTTCCAAAAATTTCTTTCATCTGGCCGAATAGTTTTTTAAAGAATTCCAGCATATGTTCCTCCTCTGATCGCCATGGGGGGAACGGCAATCGTTACGGAAATGCACGACACGTCAAAACACAATGAGACATAATACACCTTATCAGGGCAAAAAAAAATGTCAATTAATTTTTCTGAAAATATAGATAAAAATATACATAAAAATTAATTTGCTCGTGGTGTTGTTTTTAAGGAGCTCCGCCCCTTAACCCCGGTTAAAAAAAGACAAATCCTATACAAGCGCGTTGCAGGGGCGCGGCATGCCGCGCCCCTGCAACGGCCACGTTCATTACCTCAGGTTAATCAGCTCGCGGTATGCCCTGATGGCCTCGTCCCGGACTGCCTTGGTGAAGGAAAGGGCCACCTCAGCTTTCTGCGTGGCGATCATCACCGTATGGATATCAACCGATTCCGGCGAGTGGATCATCTTTTCGGTCAGGTCTTCCGTGTTGACCTGAAGATCATTTACCTTTCCAAGCGCCTTCATCAGGGAGTCAGCGAAGGATGTCGAAACGTCATCAAAACCCGGCTCGCGCTTTTCCCGGTTGCCATAGTGGAGAGGATTCGTGGTCTTCATGTTCACAATGTGGCCTATGGGCCCTTCCATAATGCTGTTCATCACTGCACTCCTTTTACGGTATCGTAACGCAGCTCGATCTTCGAATTGAGATTGAGATCGTTGACATGGTTCCAGATCCGGTCCCCCCGCTTGAGCTGGAACCGCCTGGAAATGTTATGCGATACGTGAATCTCGGTGTTGGTCGCTAATTCCCGATACATCATTTACCTCCCTATACCCCGCCCCGTCCGATTTCCAGGGCCTTGTTGAACATTGCTTTCTCGTTATTGATCATCTGCACGTTGGCTTCGTACGACCTCGATGCCGATATCAGGTCCGTCATTTCCGTGACTATGTTGATATTCGGCATTTCAACATACCCGGTCTTGGGACCGGTCTTGATGGCGTCCGGGTGCGTCGGGTCGTACACGAGCCTGAAGGGCGCCTTGTCATCCTCCAGTCTCACCACCCGCACGCCCTTCCCTATGCCATGGTCGATACGCTCCGGCACCAGAGGCGACTTGTAATTGGGCCTGATATTCACCGGCGCGAATATCGCGCGTTTCCGGCGGTACGGCCCGCCCTCCGGCGTCCGCGTGGTGGTCGCGTTGGCGATGTTGTTGCTGATCAGGTCCATGCGGAGCCGCTGTGCCGTGAGCCCCGTGGACGATATATTAAAGCTGTCGAACATTCCCATGTGTTATCTCCTCTCCTTACGCCGATCTCATGACGGACTTGAGCATCCTGAAGTTGAAGTTCAGGTTGGTGGTAAACGCGTTATAACGCATCAGGTTTTTCGCCGCGTCGACCATCTCTTTTTCCGGGTCCACGTTGTTGCCGTCATTCCGGGAAGTGGTGTTGTAATCGAGGTTTATCCTGGGTCGTACGGTCGTGACGTCCCGGGGCACGAAAAAAGGTATGTGCCGGTCATCACTCATCAGGGCCGGCAGCTTGTTCTCCTTCTCTTCCCGGTCCATGATGGCCCGCTTGAGCTCGCTCTCGAAATTAACCTCGCTCCTCTTGAAATGCGGCACATCGACGTTGGCCATGTTATTGGCAATCACCTTTCTCCGGAGCGACTCGACATCAAGCCCCTTTTCAAGGAGGTAATTGGTCGTCATCATTTTGCTGTGTTCAAACATCTTCCGATCCCTTGTATGCAGAATTTGTCCCTGTTATTCTGATCGGCTTATTATGAAATACTTTAAGCAATTTTTGCCACGGGACATAATTTTTTCTCTGTTTTTAATTGTACAAATAAATATCTTTTGACAAATTCAATTCCTACCGATCAAACTAATGACAGAATACACTATCGGTGACACGGGGATTCACCGGTATCGCAGCAACTGTATATAAGTCCGGGTGATGATCGGGGGGAGAATCGCCGGAAATATTTGATCGTCATCTCACCAGGATAATTCTTACTAATTATAATGGAGGTTGCAATTGAAGCGGATCATCCTTTTTTTTCTAACTGTCTCTATCGCTCTCCTTATCAATACCTCGGCCATGGCCATAGGCCTGGGCGGATATTTTGACATTGGAATCGGCAGCACAACATGGGGAGGTTCCATAAACAGAACCGGCCTCGACATGATTCCTACCGGGGGCATTATTATCGACACTGCCGCGGCGAAGAACACGATTTTCAACTACCGGTTCAAATTCGGCGGCGGGAAAATGTTTTCCGGAAAAGCAAAGCTGGATAAGGTCGGCATGGTGCATACCCTGGGTCTTTCCCCTGTCAACGTACGGGGTGACCAGGCCCGCTTCTTTTTCGGACCCCGCATCGGCATGCATTATCTCGGGGGTGAAGCCAGCGCAGTCCGCGAGATTTCACTGACAGATTATGTAGTGTATGGAAATCTGGCTTTATTGCCGCAAAACAAGAGGATCCGCCTGGACCTTGTCCGTTTTGACCTTGGCCTCGTGCTGCTCGGATTCAACTTCAATCTGGGAGAATACTCGACTATCACATTTGAATTCGGTTTCAATTACGGCGTGATGCTGGGAGAGAATAAAGGATCCGCCGCAATGCCCGGATTTGAAGGATTCACCACCATGGGATTCATGTACCGTCTTCATGACTCCTACGTAGTTCAGGTCAAGGATATAGAATAAGCAAAAAGGGAATTTATCAGTTTTGTAATCAATTATTTAAGGCATCAAATAAAAGCAGGCATGGTCATCATGCCTGCTTTTTTACTTTACATTTCGCTCAATCCGGCATATATCTTTTCCCTGAAGACGGGCCTGTACGGAAACACAGACCTGTTTTTCTAAAAAATGAGAACCATAATTGTTGCCATCGATCAAATTATTACCATGACTTAAATGGAGGATTTATTATGGTAAAAATTTTCAGTTCATACTTACTGGCTGGAATAATCATGCTTACGGCCTCATCATCCGCCTTTGCCCTGGGTATCGGCGCCTATATCGAGGCGGCGGGAGGCGAATCCTACCGGAAGGTAAAGAGCAAATCCCTCGAGGACACCGGCGGCAAGCTCACCAACTACGGTTTCAGGGCCGGCCTGGTCTTCGATACCTGCGCAGCCTGCGACAGCGACTTCAGCTACCGCCTGAAGCTCGGCGGCGGAATGTCAAAGGCCGATTTCCTTTCAAAGAATGACTATAACGGACTGTACATGAGCCACACCTTCGCCTTCGCCGCTGTAAAAAACGACTACATTAAATTCTGGATCGGCCCGCAGATCGGCTTCAGCTATCGCAGGGGAAGCAGCAACCGGTGGTTTATCGGGACGGACCTGGTGAGCCCTCTCTATTATTATGCGACGGTCCCCGCGCCGAACCTCTGGAGCTTCGGCACTTTCAAGGAACGTAACAAGTACAACATATACGGCGTCAACGGGGGCCTCGCATTCGGCGTAAACCTGAATCTCGGTGATTATGTGACCCTGGGCCTTGAAGCTGGCGTCACGTACGGCTATAATAGCGGGTCCCAGGACCGTGAATTGTACTTTCCGGGCAACCCCCTGGTCACCTACAACAGGTTCAAGGGGAACAGGCTGACGGAACATGGCGTGGAAGGATATGGCTCTTTTGCTTTCATGTTCCGGTTTGTAGACACATACCAATAAATGTATACTTTAATAAGGCTGGAATTTAATATCGTCAGCCGATTGTTATCGGTGATCTGCTTGATCTGATACCACGATATTGCTCAAATCACCTGGTGTCAGAGCAAACTGTAAGAAAATGGCAGCAATCTAACCTGATAGTTATCGGTAACCGATAACTATCAGATTCAAAATACATAAAATCCGCAATAAGCCAATTTTTTTACCGATAACTATCGGTCAGGACACCCAATAGCCGCCCCGGTACATATCATCCCGCTACTTTACGAGGCTGATCTTCGATAACACGCCAAAATGGTCCGAGGGATGTACCCCGCTAATGAAATTATTGGCGCACACGGATGAACCCAGGACACTGGATGCGGAAAATCTTCCGTTAAGGAAGATGAAATCTATCCGCGATCGCCGCGATTCATTATCTTTCGCGAGATACTCGTAGAGCCCGGCGCCGGCATCGGCCGGTTTTTTAGGATAGTATTTTTTTATGTTAGCGTTCAAAACAGGGTCCCAGGTAAATCCATCATCCTTATTGACCGCCCGGTAGGCGTCGATGTACCCCGCCCTGGCAACGGGCTTCATCTCGGGCGCCGATGCCGTAGTATTGAAATCACCCATGAGGATCACGGGCGCGTCCCGGGGAACGACCGAATAAAGATACTCGAGCATCACGGTTATCTCGCCAGCACGCCAATCGTTATCGACCTTGAGCTGCCGGAGGGCTTCCACGATCTCACCCGCATCCCTGCGCAGACCGGCGCCGAGAGACTTCAACATCTCCCTGTTTTCCTTCGTGTCAGGTGGCGCCGAATGGAGATGCGTTGCCGCCACGTAGATATCCCTGCCCCCGGCCCTGACGGAGCAGACCAGGACCTGCGTGGCGTCATCAGTGTGCAGGGACGCCCAGTTGGAAACGAATCCGCCGCCCCCCAGGTGCTTCCTCCCCACCGGTTTCATCCCCAGGCTCCGCCGCGCGAGGATAACATCGCCCTCGCGCAAGTTCCAGGGAAGACCGGCGCGTCCTATGCGCAGGCCGGAGACGCCGACATGATGCATGAAATCATATCCCAGGTCACCGGCGAGGCGTTCCGCATAATCCGGCAGGAAGTTTGCTTCGTTAACGCAGATGATGTCCGGGGACAGCTTGTGTATCTCCGCAAGGAACGCCTGGTAACGTTTTTCCCTGATCAGCGGACTTTCATATTCTCCCATTTTCAGGGTACCTATGTAATCAAGGCCGGACCAGACATTAATGGTCATAACAGTGATTGTTGTCCCGGTGAATGGGGCATGCTCCTTCCCGGCGCAGGATAAAAGGACTGTAACGATGAAAAGCACGATAGTTATCGCCTGGCGGCCTGCTATTTTTTTCAATTTGATCATGGAGTCCTCCCGGTAGTAGATTAGGGTGTTTTTACCATGCAGTACTGGACAAATATTATGTACATTGGCTTACATCTGTCCAGTATAAAAAATGGTACTCCACGGAGCGCTCCCGAAAGTTATCGGTATAACACTTGCTCTGACCCCTTGTGACATCCATAGTTATCGGTAACCGATAACTATCGGCCGCAAAATCATGCTCCATCGCTTTTGACCAGCGCAAAAAAAATGGCGCATATAATGCGCCATCAGTCTAAAGGGTTATCGCGACTTAAATTTACAGGATAATTATACTCTACGGGCGAGGCAATACAGTCTCGTCCCCGTTTAATTACACGTCGTAGCACCCGATCTTTCTTGAGATAACGATACGCTGCACTTCCGAAGTGCCCTCGCCGA
>CAZZHU010000136.1:0-4392 GCA_964654045.1 uncultured Leptospirales bacterium | reverse complement strand
GATGGTGAGGAGCTTGTAGTCCCGGTAGAAGCGCTCTATGTTGTATTCTTTCATGAGGCCGTAGCCGCCATGGAGCTGGACGGCTTCGTCCACGACGCGTCCCATCACCTCGGAGCAATAGAGCTTGGCCATGGCCGCTTCCTTGCCGAAAGGTTTTTTCTGATCTTTCAGGTAGCAGGCCTTGTAGAGCAGATTCCGCGCCGCTTCTATCTCCGTGGCCATGTCAGCCAGCTTGAAGGCGCTGACCTGGAAGGTCGATATGGGTTTGCCGAACTGTTTCCGCTCCTTGGCGTACTTCATGGCCAGCTCGTAGGCTCCCTGCGCTCCGCCCAGTCCCATGGCGGCAATGGCCAGGCGGCCGTTGTCCAGGGTCTCCAGCATCTGGTGAAAGCCCTCGCCCCGCTTGCCCAGCAGGTTCTCCTCGGGTACGCGGCAGTCATCAAAATACAGCTCGCCGGTGTCCGACGCACGCCACATCATTTTCTTCGTCATCTTTTTCTGGGTGTAGCCTTTCGTCCCGTTGGGGACCAGGATACAGGAGACCTCGTTCTTTCCGTCCGCCTTTTTCCCGGTAATGGCCTGGACCGTGCACACGCCTGCCATCTTGTTCGTGGAGTTGGTTATGAAAATCTTGCTCCCATTGATGACCCACTGGCCCTTATCGAGCTTCGCGTTAGTCTTGCTCGCGCCCGCATCGGACCCGGCTTCAGGCTCGGTAAGGCCGAAGGAAGCCAGTATCTCTCCCTTGCAAAGCCTGGGGAGCCACTCTTCTTTCTGCCTGTCGCTGCCGTAATAATAAATCGGGCCGATCCCGAGGGAGTTGGCCGCTGCAACTGTCGCGCCGTGAGATCCGTCTATGCGGCATATCTCCTCGACAGCCACGCAATATGACAGGTAATCCATGCCGGCGCCGCCCCATTTATCAGGGACATAGATCCCGAAGAGGCCCAGCTCTGCCATTTTTTTAGTTATGTCATACGAAAATTCTTCTTTTTCATCAAGCTCCTGCGCCTTGGGTTTAATCTCCTTCTCGGCGAACTCCCTGACGTTGTAGCGGAGCATCTTCTGTTCATCATTCAACCAGAAATCCATTGTTTTCCTCCAAATTTTCCCAACCTCAGATTAAGACTCCCCGGATCTCCCTTCTCAGGAGAACCGGGGATACGAATTCATTTCCCCCCTATGGGGAAAAGGAGGTCTCTTTTCTAGAACGCAAACCCCTTTGGTAGCTGGTCCTCCTTCGTGCCCTCTGGCACCCAGGCGAGATCAAGTATGGTATATGTGGGGTCCAGTTTCTGGAATATGGGGACCACGCGCATGCCCATTTTCGGCTCGCCGTTCACGAGATAGCTCATCAGGATGGTGCAGACGCCGTCGAATTCTATGTTGACAAACTTGATCGGTTTATCAAGAATATTGAAGGCACCCGACCGCTCGCACACCATGAAGGTATGGATCTTCGCCGTCTTCTTCGCTATGTCGGTCATGTCTATCGGTGTCATCTTTGCCAGGCAGTCCGGGCAGTGGATGCGGAACGGCTGATAGATGGACCCTTTCGTCTCGCATTTCGGGTTGTCACACCGCGTCGCCATCAACTTACCCTCGCTCAGCGACTCGAAGAAGATCGCTTCCCCGCCGTAGGAATGCATGTATGTCATGTCACGGGGATTGGTCACCCCCATCAGCTTCCAGCCGTCGTCCGCATTGCGGATCGGTGTATTGGGAGTCAGGTGGTGAAAGTCGCCCTTTATCTTATACTGGTTGTTCTTTACATGTACTAATCCTATCATACTCATGGGTCATCCTCCTCTATGCGTCCTTTTTAATTAGATTATCGGGGTTTTGCAAAATGGTACACGTCACGTGCGATCCGACACCGGCGTGGCTGATGGCCAGGGCCCGTTTCGCGCCCTTTACCTGAAGGTCTGTCCAATCCGAAGGCTTCTGGCGGCCAAAGGCCTTCCATCTCTTTTCGTCGCCATGTACCTCGGCCCACCTGTTCCACAGGTGACACGCGAGCTCGAACACCTGCATTATGCCGGTCGCGCCGACTGAATGCATGCAGCCGATGAGACCGCCGGAAAGATTCGAGGGAAGCTTGCCCGGCTTACCGGTCTTCGGGTTTGTGTGATAGCAATCGCCCGATTCAACATAGTCGCGGCCGTAGCCGTAAGGACGCACTCCGATGTCCTCGTAGGTCTGGATATCGCTGATGGTAAAGGCGTCATGAAGCTCAATAACGTCAAGGTCTTCCGTCGGGTCCTTGATGCCGACCTGGTTGTAGGCATAATAGGCCGCCATGCGGGCCGCGAGGAACCCGGTGAAGCCCGGGTAGCGCTCGCCACCGGGGAACTTTTTCCCGAAGTCCTTGTACTGATCCTTTGATTCATTCGGCAGGAGAGGAATCTCCATGTCGCGACGGTCTGCGGGACGGAGGGTATGCGATCCGGCCGTTACCCATATCCGCAGCGGCTTGTGCGGTGAATTCTTGGACAGCTTCATCGCGGTCTCCTCGTCGCAGAGGATCCCGCAGGCAGCGCCGACGCTCATGAGGCAGGCGTCCAGGGCCCGCAGGGGGTGCGCAATGACCGGTGATTTGAGAACGTCATCAACCGTGATCTTCATCGCGCCGTGCGCGTAGGGGTTCATGCGCGCGTAACCGTGGTGTTTGACGGAAATTTCCGCCATGGTTTTCCTGAAGGAATCCTCCTGCTTGCCGAAGACCTGCCAGTACTTCTGCGCCATGACGGCGTAGTACCCGGTGTAGATATGGCCCAGGGGGCCTTCCCAGTCCTTATCCGCCGCGCAGGATATCAGGAAGTTACCCTCGTCGGTCGGCACTTCGTCCATCCGCTCCCAGCCCATGCAGAGTACGCAGTTTGAGTAGCCGGACGCGACGGCTTTGAGGCCTTCCCAGAGTGTGGTCCCGCCGGTGGCGCCGCCGGTCTTAACACCGCAGTTGCCCAGGGGATCAAGTCCCAGCCGGTCGTGGATGACCGCTTCGCCCAGGAGCTGGTCGCCGAAATGGTCGGCGAAGTGACCATAGTAGCAGGTGTGGATGTAGCTCTTCAGTTCGGCCGGAGTCATGTTGATCATCTCCGCCGCCTGCACGAGCGCATCGACGCAGAGCTCTTCCGTACGTTTGTCCGGGAAGGCCCTGTCGAACTTTGACTGTCCGGCTGTAACCAGGTACACCGGTCTCATCAATTTCGGAATTGCCAATTGTTTGTCGCTGAATTTAATCATAAACGAAACACCTCTTTTTAAAAATCTTTATATAATCTTTTATGTGATGCCTTTATATGGTTCCCACCCACACCACAACGGATGTGGGGCTTTTACCAAAGATCATCTCCTTCCCCGGTATTGACCAGTAATGGATCGAATCGCCCTCGGAGAGCATGATCTTTTCATCACCGAGCTCAAGCTCGACTTCTCCCTTGAGTACGCTTAGAAGCTCCTGGCTGTTCCTGATGTTTTTTCTTACCGGTATCGATTTCCCTTCATTTATAACAAGTATTGCCGTATCAATGACAGTTCGGCTATCCGGCGGGAAAAAACGCTTCGTCGCGAATCCCGACTTGGGTATGTCGGTATCGGCCCAATCATTCCTGTGTATGACCACAAACTTAATCTGCTTCTCGACCTGGTTCAGAATATCACCTGCATTAACTCCCATGGCGCCGCATATGTTCATGAGGGTGTCAACTGAGGGAGTATTGACATTATTCTCTATCTGGCTTAAAAAACCTTCGGAAATCCTGGCCTTTTCAGCTACTTCCTTCATGGTTAATTTCAGTTCTTTTCTATGTTTCCGCAAAACCGAGCCGAGGTTCATCGTCTGTTCCTGTATTGTTATTATTAACTTATTCTAAACAATATGGCATTGTAAATATTAACATTAAAAAATATTTCGTTATATGTTAATATTTACTAATAATAAATATTAACAAAACAAGTCAAGTAAAAATGTAGATTATTTATTAAAATAATTATACTTTTCCATAAATAATGTATGATTTATTTTGAGCAAAAAACTATGGGCCTCAGGGATGAGGCTTTTTGAGGTAGGATTCCAATGTGGCTTTATTAGCCCCTCACCCGCCCTCCGGGCACCCTCTCCCATTAAGCTTTTATATAAGGAGAGGGTTTCCGAATCAATGCACATTCACATTACTCCCCTACTCCTTTTTTTAATTTTAATGGGAGAAGGGGCCGGGGGATGAGGGTATTAATACATAAATTATTTGAATTTCGGCGGAGGCATTACCAGGCCTTCGCCAGTTCCCACGATTTCCCCTTTCTGGTTTGTCCAGGTCAGCTTCATCCTGATCCATTTCCGCTCCTCGAGCTTCTCGATAACCTCGGTTGTGGCGGTTATCGTGTCACCGG
>CAZZHU010000135.1:0-12073 GCA_964654045.1 uncultured Leptospirales bacterium | reverse complement strand
TTGAAGATTCAGTGGAAAAGGGATCCAGGAGCGATACCAAATAAGAATATCATCCGCACCGATCAGGGACAAATAAAAAAGGCGGCAAAAAATGCCGCCTTTTTATTTGTCAGCTTTAAGATAATTTCATTTCCAGTTGCGCAGCATATGCGTCTGCACCAGGCTCTGCTTGTAGGGCAGGAAATCCAGCGGGTTCAGCGGTATATCATTATACCTGATCTCAAAATGAAGGTGGTTACCTGTTGATGTTCCGGTACTACCCACCAGGCCTATGACCTGTCCTTTTTTGATGAAATCCCCTGTCTTAACGAACATCTCGGAACAATGGGCGTACCTGGTTAAAAAGTTGTCCCGGTGCTCCATGCAGATGGTCTTGCCGAAACCGCCTTCATACCGCACCGACAGAACCCTGCCATCCATTACGGCTATGATCGGCGTCCCCCTGGTGGCCGGCATGTCAGTTCCGGTATGGAACCTGCCATTGCGCTGTCCGAAGGTGGAGGAAATATTATCGACCTGGTTCAAAGGCCATATGAAATCGCTCTTCTGGCTTACCAGGTTGTCGCGCTTGACACCCTGGGCCTCCAGCTCCTGGATGTATTTCTCAGAGTAAGGGATGAAAACATATTGTCCCCAGGTTATTGAAGTTCCATTAATTTCCTGGAACTCTTTCATCGTAATGTAGAACTTGCTGATGAAATAATTAAGTTTTGCCTGCGCTTCCACCGTTGTCCAGATGCCAAGGCGTCCTTTATATTCCTGCACATACTGGTTATCAACCCGGATCACTTCCTCAGCATAGGAAGCTCCGCAGATAAAAAATAAAAATATGGCTGTCCCGATTATGCTTCTCATTACCGCGTCCACTCCTTGCAGTCTATATATATGTTTAGTTGTTAAAAAGAAGACAAATTTAACGAAGTTTGCATTATTAATTAACACTTCCGTAATTTGTCAATAAAAAATTAAGATCTTTGATACTATTAATTATCTTCCAGTATTGATATTAACAATTCATTTTTATACATTATCGGTTTTTTATTCATTTTAGTTAATGATATTATGTCCTCATATCACATGATGTTGTGCGGACCAGGCAATCCAGCCGCTGAATTGTATTATCAGTCAGACCGGACGCGGCAATCGCGCTGGAACCGGCGAGGAGGTGATAGTTATCGGATAAGATTCTCTATATAACTCAACGTGTAACTGCTTTTGATATGCTGCCGCCTCAGGCAGAAATTGTCCCTCGTGATTATATTGGAGCCGTAATCGGTCGAAAAAGCCCGCCGGTATCCCGCCTTTGCCGTCATGTCAATAATGTTGAGATCATATTTACCATAGGGATAGGCATAGAGATCAATGTTCTTATTCATGTAGAGCTCAAGGATTTTTTTTGACAGGTAGATCTCTTCAAAAAGCCGCTTCCGCGCAACCGGGTCACTTTTCTTTTTTGAAAGCTGGGTCAGGTCGCAGTGGGTGATGGAATGGGCCTGGATATCGATCCCCGCCCGGTCCATGATCCGCAAGCGCTTCCAGGTGAGGTTCTTTGCCGATTTCAATGTTATATTGTCCGAATAAACAAAGAGAGTGACCGGGTATCCGAATTCCTGCACCAGCGGGAGCAGCTTGGTATACATCGATCCGTATCCGTCATCGAAAGATATGGCGATCACTTTTTCCCGGTACGGCGCCGGATGTTCGAGTTTATGGATAAGTTCACGCAGCGGGATTACCCGCATACCGCGGTCCCTGATCAGCTGGAAGTGCTCCCGCAGGGTGTCGGCATCAATTGAAAAAGGGCCCTTGCCGTCTATATTATGATAGAGCAGTATGGGGATGGACAGAAGCCTTGACCGTGTCTCCTTATCCTTGTGAAGCCATGTCATCCTGCCCCGGTAAAATTCGTTATCATCGTCCAGATAGAGGAACAGGGCGGCGGCCAGCGAGAGCGCAAGGGATATAATAAGTATGTAGATACTTTTCATGTCTATCGTAATGGTTTGAATCCTGGTGAACGATAACGGTTCGGATTGATTTTATACTTCATATTCATGTATCGTACGCCAGGGCTTTTTCAATCAAGGAATTAATTTCCCCTGTACCCGTATCCCCCTGCCTCCATCTTCATGAATACCCCTCATCCCCGTGTGCGGGTATAAGGAGATGCGCGGGATGCGGATATGGTAAAAATTTTATGACTTTACAATTATCGAGGGGTATGGTAATATTAATAACATTCATTAAGAGATATCCGCTTCTCCGTAAGATACTGAGCAATACCAATGACAGGAAACAAGGCAATGATAAAATTCACAAAAATGCATGGGACGGGCAATGATTACGTCGTTATCGACGGCAGGAAACTGAAAACCGCCGGCTATAACAGGCTCGCCCGGGCCATGAGCGACCGACATTACGGCATCGGCTCGGACGGTATACTGGTTCTCCTCGACTCCAAATCCGCCGATTTCCGGATGAGGATGTTCAATCCTGACGGGAGCGAAGCTGAAATGTGCGGCAACGGCATCCGCTGCTTCGCCAAATATATCTACGACAACCGGATAACAGCCAAAAAGAAACTGGATATAGAAACAGCCGCGGGTGTCAAGAATCTTGATCTCATCGTAAAAAACAAGGCCGTTACCGGCATAGTCGTCAACATGGGTGAGCCGATATTGCGCCGGGACCGGATCCCCATGATCGGCAGTCCGGGGATGGTCGTGGGCGAGTCCCTGCAGATGGACGACGGATCGCGCTTCACCATCACCGCGGTCTCCATGGGAAACCCCCATGCCGTTATTTTCGTGGAAGAGATAGAAAAATTCCCCGTCGATAAATACGGGCCCCTGGTGGAAAACCACTCGCTCTTCCCCAACAGGACCAATGTTGAATTCGTGAAGGTCCTCAACCGCAAAGAAGTCATCCAGCGCACCTGGGAGCGGGGGACCGGTGAAACCCTGTCATGCGGGACCGGTGCATCGGCCGTGACTGCTGCGTGCATTCTTAACAAGCTGACGGAAAGAAAGATACAGATACACCTGCGGGGCGGAGACCTGAAGACGGAATGGCGGGAGGAAGACAACAATATATACCTCTCGGGGCCGGCAATTGAAGTCTTTACAGGCGAGTGGCCCGGTTAAAGCTCCCAGAGGGCGGTCCCGGGAATTCCCTTTTCCAGTACCAGGACCGATTTGACTGACGGGATATTCTCGGTTATCGTTTTTTCAACTGCCCGCTTGAACAGGCTTTCAGAATTTTTTATCACCACGACGCTGGACCGCAGTTCCGCCGGATCCACGTCAATGACGCATATCTTTTTCCCCGCGCCCCGGCCCTGGATCCAGACTTTTCTCACGAACATGTTGGCGGGAACGGCCATGGCGGTGTTGTCAAAAATGGAACCCTTCACCACGATCTCAAAAAGCAGTTTTGCCGTCTTTTCATCGCTGTCATACACCGGAATCGCCCGTTTCTCGTGAATCATGGTGGCCCCGTCAAGCGACGGGAGATATACAGATACCTTCTTTTCATGGGCCAGAGACGGTATTTCCGGGAATAAATCGACAATATTCTTATCCGTGTGAAGGCAGTACATCAGGTAATCCAGCAGAAAAATAGCCGCAAAAAGCAGAATGAACCGCCGGGTTTTTTCCTTTTTATCGGGAAACTCGATCAGCTCGCTCCGCACCATCAACACGGCAGCAATGGCCCTTCTTTTTATCTGCCCCTCATAGAATGCGAGAGACCGCTTTTTCAGATCCAGCGCGTTTCGTTTCAGCTGTTCCTTCATGGTATTTATATCAACTTTCATACATCCCACCGAGATTGAGGTACATTAGGAAAACACCGCCGTAGAATCAAGAATTTTTTGCCGTCCGCTCGAATAATCACCCTATCCAGGCCCCGGCATCCGGGATGCCGAAGCACTTATTTAACCTTTATAAGGCTGTTGTATTTTTTAATAAAAAGCTCTACTCCCTGGCTGATCCCCTCCGCCACCATTTCACGGTGGCTGTCTTTCTTCAAATACCGAGATTCCTTTTTATTCGATATATAGCCTATTTCCACCAGGACCGCGGGCATCAGTACTCCCCGCAGGACGAAAAAATCGGCCTTCTTGACCCCCCGGGAGCTGAAAACCCTGTTTTTTCTCGCCATGCCTTCCTGTATCGAACCGGCCAGGGCCGAGCTCTCTTTCTGGATCTGCGTGGTTATCATCATCGCCTCTATGTAATCAACGTCATCATGGCCCTTTTTATTTTTGGATTTATCTTCAAGGATGACCACGTTGTTCTCCAGGGCGGCCGTGTTCCGCGCCTCTTCATTCGTGGGATTCTGGGAAAGAAAGTACGTCTCATACCCTGATATGCGGCCTGACAGGGACGAGTTCACGTGTACGCTGAGGAAAATGCCGTTTTCGTTCTTTTTCAGCAGGCGGTTCGCGATCTCGGTCCGGCGGGCCAGTTCAATGAACCGGTCATTGCCCCTCGTGACGTATACACGCACTTCCGGCAGCCTGGCCCTGATCTTTTTCACAAGGTAACGCGCCACCTTCAGGGTGATGTCCTTTTCCCGGAGGCCACCCTTCCCGACAGCGCCGGGGTCCTTGCCGCCATGCCCCGCGTCTACCACGATAAAGCTGATCCTGTCTTTGGCTCCCGCGCGGTACATTTCGGTTTTTCCTTCAGGTACCGCATTCTCATCCGTCACCTTTTCCAGGGCCACCGTCCCTTCCCTCCTGATCAGCCGCGCGCCGGGATTGAACTTCCGGAGGATGTGCTCCCCGGCGTCGAGAGGGAGCAGCACCCTGCCTCCCATCCGGCGCACCGCGCCGGTCGATTTATACAGAGCGCCGTCCACCAGGGTCACCGACAGCCCCACGCCGTAGACCGCGTAGTGATTTTTTCTGTACAGTTTTCCCTTCTGCGCGATCATATCAAAGGAATGCTCGAGGCCGTGGCGGGTTATCACTTCATCGACGGGAAGGTAATCGCCGCCGTCAACGCGGATGATGGTGATGCTTTCTGGTAGGGGGAATGCCGGAACAGCGATAACGATGAGAAGCGAAAGGATAAAACCGGTGCTAAGCCTTTTTTTCAAGATAGTACCGCGCGTATGTCCTGACATACTGTATGCCGCCGAGAACATAGAATAGAACAACCAGGAATAGAGAGATGTTCTTGATCGAGATGCCGACTCGCAACTCGTAGTCCCATGACACGATGTAAACGGCCCCCGGCAAAGGCCAGGCTGACCGCGCAGAGCCTGGCCAGGAATCCGTCCATAAAACCAGAGATGATGATAATGAACACAACGATCAACTCAAATGGAAGATATATGGACTCGCCTGTCTTTGATTCCTTATAGATAAAGTAGCCCGGAAAGGGACCTGCGACAAATCTCACTACTGTTAAAAGATTCGACATGGTGAGAACCTTATCCTGGAATATTTTGCGTATTTCCATATCCGCATCAATCTGTTGAATGCATTAATGTATCAGATACGGGCATTTCCAACTCGGGACCGGAACTTTTCTTAATGTAATGGGGTTAATTTCAACAATAATATTGCCAGTCGTCAAGAGAATTTCAAACGCCATTGCCCATTAATACCCTCGCAGACAACAAGCAACAGTATGTCCCGCCTTGTTACAATAAAATGACAGGCATTCAAGAAAAATCCTTGAAAATTACTATATGTATAAATCTGATGAACAGCAATCACAAGGAAAAAGCGTAATCCCGGTATGAAAACCACCACTCAACTACTCGGCCTGATAGCGGCCGCAATCCTGATTACCGCCGGCCTCTCATGCTCAAAAGACGAGGATGCGATAAACAGGGACACCTACGGCATCATTCTGAAAGGATACACCGCCATGCGGATTGATCCGATGATTTTTTCAGGGATCGTTGCCGAACTGAACAAGGGGACCAGCGTACAGGTGCTGGAACGGTCCAGGGAAAAAAGCTGGGTGGGCAAAACGAGCGGTTACTGGTACAAGATCGTGACGAAAGAAGGAATAACCGGATGGGTCTTCGGACAGAATATATCCATACATTCATCAAAATCCAGGGATTCAATGAACAGCGTCATATCTCGGTTCATGGACGCGGAGCGGGCTCAGGTGAAGCTATATCTCATGGGCAAATGGTGGAGCACAAACGAATTCGGCGATTTCACCGACCACTGCATCGAGATTTATGAGAGCGGCAAGTACAAATCATACCTGAAAGGAAACGAAGGCAGGCCGATAGTCGGCACGTACAAGCTTGACTTCAACAAGAATGAAATCGTTTTTTCCAACGGCACCTCGTTCAAAAGCAACCTCGATCTGGTCAAGCGGGGTAATGATTATATCATAAAGAAAAGCTTGAAAGACTTTGAACTCCGCTTTACCAAGATATCGATAGAGACAAGCCCCGAACCGGAGTTGAAGGACACCGTAAAGAAAAAACCTGCCAGCGCGGGAAATGAAAACAAGGCTCAATAAATACCTTTCACAATCAGGCCTCGGCTCACGGCGCGCCGTGGAAGGCTTGATCTCCTCCGGACGAATCTCCATCAATGGAAAAAAGGTGATGGCCCTGGGCACGCTCGTGGAACCGGGCGACCGGGTTACGCTGGACGGCTCACCGGTACAGCATATTGAAAAGCGGTATTACCTCGTCCTGTACAAGCCCCGCGGATATGTCACGACCGTCAGCGATGAACGGAACCGGCTCACCGTCATGGACCTGATCCCGGAAAAATACCGGCGCAGCGGCGTGTTCCCCGTCGGAAGGCTTGACCGTGACACCTCCGGCCTGCTTCTCCTCACCAATGACGGGGATCTTGCATTCCGGCTGACAAAGCCGCGGTTCCATATCCCGAAGGAATACCTGGTGGGAATTGACAGGCCCCTTGACGAACCCGACAGGATCAAGATAAGCAGGGGCGTGTATATTCATCAGCTTGAACTGAAGACCAAACCGGCCCTGGTTGATTGTTATGATGAATCCCGCCTGCAAATCAGGGTGGTACTGACCGAAGGGAAGAACCGTCAGATACGGTATACTTTTTCAAATCTCGGGTACAAGGTGAAGAGCCTCAAGCGGACCGCCTACGGGACGCTGTCACTGCAGCGTCTGAAGAAAGGCGGACACCGTCACCTGACCGAATCAGAAGTGCGCTCGCTGAAAAAAACGGCAGGCATCTAGCCTGTTAAGGATATATTCCTGCGACGGTCACGCTTTATGCCTGGCGGCAAGATGCTTCTCCGCGCTATCCACGCTGTCGAAAATCTTAAAAAAAATTCCGACTTTTGCTATGTCAAAAAGCTGCAGGATTTTCGCGCTGCTGCAGACGACGACCATCTCATTCTTGTTGTCCTTGATCAAACGACTGATGTTGATCAGGGAACTGAGCCCTGTTGAATCAATATAATAGAGTTTGCTGAGATCAAGTATAACATTCGGATATCCGGCTTTCTCAAGACTGTTAATGATGAGCTCCGAGAACTTCGGAGTTTTGACAAAATCTATTTCTTCAATCTTAATAGAAAGGAGGCAATAGGTGTCGTAGTTTGTTGTTTCAATCATGTATCGTGCCGCAATTAGTAAACAATAATATAGACGTTTTCCCTGGCAGGTATTCAACCTGCACGGAAATCCCGGCGTCCATCCCCCCCGGGAGGCGCTACAGTTCTATCGGAATAAAACGAGTGTAATAGACCTATCCCCAGCATATCAAGAAAAAAAAATAGAATACCGGTTTTTATACAAAAAAGTCGTTTGCCGGTGACAAAGCCGGACCGACGCCATCAATAGCCGGTTACCGCTGAAATTATTTTCTTATGCAATCGGCATGTAATGTCGAATTTTAATAAAGATGACCGGAATAACATGTGAGAAGCGCCCATGCCTCACACATCAACAATAGATTAAACACACAAGGTCCTGATATGCAGAATATTGATTTTTACGAAAGGAAAAATATACGGATAGTTCCCCCGCAATTCAACGACAGCTATGACCCGGAATTCCTGCCCCGAATGGCCCAGAACACCCCTCGGGAAATGGAACGCGTCAGGAAGAAAGCCAGCAGGATTTTTTTCCTGATAACATCGCTCTGCATCATCTCGTTTACTGCCGGCATCATTATAGGAATTAAGTTTTCCGGCGGCACCCAGCGCGATATTATGGATAAAAAGACATACAATGCAGTCGCGGATATCGGCAGGAGCTTTTCACTCTTCAACACGGAAAAGACCGCCGGATCATTGCCCCGGGAAAACCATTTTCCGAAAAGCAGTTACCCCTATGTTATCAGAATTACCAGTGACTATGATCATGAAACGTCCCAGAAAATAGCCGGCTTTTTAAGCCGCCGAGGCCACACAGTCATACTTGCCAGGAATAATGCCCGCTATCGCATCTTCATCGGCCCCTACAGGAACAATACTGACGCCGGGGAAGCATTGAAAAAAATTAACGCCTATCAAAAATATTCGCTTGCGGAAAATACCCGTATTATAAAAAGGTAACATCACCGTACGCGGATATTCTATAATGCCTGCATACACGGGTCCGGCACCTGCAGGGCGTTTCACGCACCTGGCGGGACACGGACACGATCATCAGCGTATCCCATCAGCACCGGGTTCGTTCCCCTTTTCCGATGCCGATCATCCGGGCGGACTGCAGGGGCCCGGGACGCTGCATTATAATTGAAGGTATCATAATTGAAAAAAAATGCCGTTATACGAAGCGCCACTTCAGCGGATATTGACACGATTCATGACATAATTGCATCATATTCCAGTGAAGGCATCCTGCTGTCGAGAAGCCTCGATGAAATCAGCAGCAACCTGGAGAATTTTTTTGTCGCTGAAATTGTCCATGCCACCGTGGGCGTAATAACGCATTTTGATTACGGTGATCACCTGAAAGAAGTTCGTTCCCTGGCGGTAAACAAGCGCTACCTCCGCAGGGGCATCGGATCGGCCCTGCTGCTCGCCCTGATCGAAAAGCTCAAAGCCGCCAATACTCCCCGGATCTTTGTCCTGACCTATACGCCGGCATTCTTCGAAAAAAACGGCTTTACCGTGATCAACATGGACACGCTGCCGGAAAAAATCTGGAAAGACTGCATGTTCTGCAACAGGCAGGACAACTGCAACGAAACGGCGCTGGAGTACACGGCGGGATAACCGCTTTCACTACTGCCGCGACACGATCCGGAAGCTATCCATGATCTTCCGCATTCGGTTACGGTTCTCCGGATAGCGTGAATCAGATGATATCAGTCTGACATAATGGCTGAACGTGCCGTTGAGAAAAATTCCCTCAATGCCCGCGAAGCGGGGCGTGCTGCTGTTCCGGAATGAACAGATGAGCCGGTCGCCTTTTTGTAGAAGCACCTCCCGCGTCACCCCTTCATATCCGATGTTCCCCTTCCATTTTTCCACGGCCTCGGAAAGATTTTTAAAAGGAACCGCGAATTTTTCCGTATCGACCGCCGCCAGCATTTCATAGGCCCCGGCCACCCTGCGGTCATCACCGCTTCCCGCCGGAATCACACCGAACAGTATGCCTGAATAGCGGTAATCCAGACCGGACCGGTCGACCTTCCGGATGACATCGATCCTTTCGGGCGCAGTGAAGGAGTAGAGCATCACGTCATTTATTACCGCGATGCCATCATCGGCCTGGATGAGCATGAGCGAAGCCGATTCGTTCATCGCCGTGAAGCGCGGTCCGTTGCGCTTTCTCAAATTCATGATGAGTTCCGCGGCTTTCACCTGCGCCTGATAAATCCTGTTATTGTCATTCTTCAATGCGCAAATCGACTTCAGAACGGAGAGTCCTTCGGTCGGACGGTGTTCGTTGATGAGTTCGGCACCGTAGTGCAGGTAGTAATCGATGCCGCGGGACGATACCGGTTTATAACGGTATCCCTTCACATTGGTAATGCGTATTTTCCCCGCCTGGTCGATAAAATAGGTATTTCCTTCCCTGTCCCGGAAGTACTTCCAGTCGGGCATCTGCGAGAGAAGGATGACCGAAGCGGCCAGGATCAGGGCACGCGCCCTCACGTGATTCCTTTTCATCTTCAGAGAAGCTGGATAAGAATTATTCCGCACAGTATGAGCAGCCCCACCATGATCGCGATGATATAAAACACGCGGTTGTCGGGCCCATGTTTTTCAGTGGCAAATTCATCCAGGGGCTGATCGAGCATGAGTTTGACATTTTCCTCTTCCAGGATTTTTACCAGCACGCCCTTGGCGACGAGGGCGTACAAAATGAATCCGTTCTTATCGAGGGGGACCTTTGCCTTGATCCTTCCCGTGATGGGCAGCCGCGCGCCTTCCGCGTCATAGGCGTTCAGAAGCCTCAATATTTTTTCCGACACCATGTCCTTACCCGTGAGAATAACCCTGATCTTGTCACCGGAAATGAGATCACTCACGTTTTTGCCCTTTACGGGCGAAAGAACAGCGGTTCCGTCGACTATGTATTTTGCCTCGCTTTCAATTATCCTGAGCCGGTCGTCTTCCGCGACAACTTCCACGGTCCCCTGCCCTTCTGATCCCGGTACATCAATTTTGACCCCCGCCAGATCCATCGCAAGAGAACTCGTCGATTCAAGCTCGATCTGGCACTTCACCGAATCGGCGTTGAACGATTTGCCGATGATTTCAGTGACCGTTTTCGTCAGGTCATCAAGATTACGTTCCTTGACATCAGGGAACACGTCATATCCCACAAATGAATCGATAAGAAAATAGGTGAAATTCTGCGAATCCACGATATCACTGCTTTCCTTGAATGCCTGGAGGTCCCTGGACATAGATTTCCAGTCATCGAATATTCTCGTTTTCTCGAACAGGGTCGCCTTGGAAGATATTATACAGGTGACATTGGCTATATACTCCTGCATATAGTTGAAATATGCGAGGAAAACCCCGGACAGCCCTTTCTTCTCTACATGGAATTTTCCCTTCACGACCATAATATCCAGGTATTGGCCCGAGACCATGTCCTTGGCCTTAATAATATCGCCCCTGGTATATTTCATCGCGATATCGACCTGTTTGGTCTTTTCGCCAAGCGAATCAAATTGTTCGGTCATATTGTTATTCCTGATTTCCAGATAAAAATTTTTCTAAAACCTCATACCGCTTTTGCGGACTCATATTGAGTATCTTCCTGACCCCTTGAATCATCTTTAACCTGTACTTGAGGGTGGTTTCAACTGCGTAAATCCCGTCTTTTTTTATACTGTCCGTGATCACAACCTTATCCGGCGGTATGTTTAATTCAAGCATCGGCCCCAGGACGGCAATCAGGTTTTCCGGCACGACGTATTTCAGAAATATTTTAGGGGCTCCTATTTCAAGCCTCCGGAGCATGCTGTAATTCATGTATGCATCACGGCTAAGCGCATGAAAATTTTTCGGATTGTCAGTCATCTGCATGATGACCGAATCTTCCTCTTCGGATACGAGGACGCGGATATAGGTGCAATTCGACTTGTACGATGACAGAAGGCCGTAGAGGCTGTCGTCTTTTATTCTAGCAATATTTTTTTTTGCCGATAGTTTCATTCCGGATACGATTTCCTTGCCCGAGACCGCCCATTACCGAACGCCGCCGGCTATACCGGGAAAAAAACGCCATTCTCCTGTTTCTTCACCGCCCGCATCGCGTCAAGATCATCCATGGTTTTTATCACCTGATCCTTCGGCCTCCCCGTAAATGTAACGATATCATCAACGGTAATCGACCTGTTTACTCTCATAAATTCGACAACATCGCGCTCCTGGTCCGAAAGGGGCCCGATGAAGAACACATTATTCTGGCAGATATTTTCGGTAATTACAACAATTTTTTTATTTTTATAACTGGAGTAGGAACGGAATACGAGATCGATGTTTGTTTCCGCTATCGCCGATATGTTCTTCAGCTTGATGTAAAAAGTTTTCGCGGTTGTTTTTGAATCAACTATCAGCTTTACGATCATCTCATCGATAAATGAAGAATCTATAACCTTGATCCCGTCGAAGTCGAGAACAAGCGTCTCGCC
>CAZZHU010000134.1:0-12088 GCA_964654045.1 uncultured Leptospirales bacterium | reverse complement strand
CGATATAATCTACTGCGGGTACCGGGAACCGTATCATTTTGAAATGATGTGAGGAGGCCCTGAATGTTCACGGGATTGATCGAGGAAATCGGGAACGTCGCCGCCATGTCCCGCGCGGGAGACGGGTTCCATCTGACCATTAACGCCGAACGGGCCCTGGAGGGGATCCGCATCGGCGATTCCATCTGCGTCAACGGCGCCTGCCAGACCGTGACCGCTTTCGACGGGCGGTCATTTACCGTGTTCGTGTCCGCGGTCACCGCCTCGGTCACGACCCTCGGTTCCTTTACGGCGGGCCGGAGGGTCAACCTCGAAAGGGCCATGACGCCGTCATCACGCTTCGGCGGGCATTTTGTCCAGGGCCATGTTGACGGCCGGGGGAAGGTGACGTTGATCAAGAAGGATTCCATGGGCATGGAAGTGGTTGTCACCGCCGGCCCGGACCTGGGCAAATACATCGTCGCAAAGGGATCAGTCGCGGTCGACGGCGTGTCGCTCACCGTGGTTTCATCCGATGAAAAGGGGTTCACCCTTTATTTCATACCGGAAACGCTCGGCAATACCGTTGTTGCGGAGTGGAAGACCGGCTGCGAGGTGAACATAGAGGCGGACATACTGGCGAAGTACGTTGAGCGGATGCTCCAGTTCCGCGGGGCCGGCGGCGGCAGCGGCGACAGGGAGCTCATGAAAAAACTGATGGAAGAAGGCTTCGCGTAGGGTCCTCGCGCCGCGGGAAGCCTTCCATGACCGCGGTTACGTAACCGCGCCTGTTACAGCGAAATGCCGGGATAGTGCTTTTTCAGTTCCTCCGACGTGGTGATGACGAAGAATTTATCGAGGTAGGATATCCTGAATACGTTCTGTATCTCCTCCTGGAGATTGTAGACGATGAGATTCATGCCCTGGTTCTTCGCCGTGTTCATCAGGAGTATCAGTGACCCGATGCCCGATGAATCAATGTACACGAGGTCCGTAAAGCTCATCAATAGTGTCGCAATGCCGCTTTTCGTCAGCGGTACCGTTTCCTCCTTGAAGTGATTGACGTCCTCGATGGTGAATTTACCTTTCAGCCGGATAAGGGCAACGCTTTCTGACGGGTGATTAATTGTTATTTCCATGGTCATTGTATCCTATCCCACAGGTTTCTTTCATCGATGATCTTGAAAAATTTCTTCTCGAATGAATCCACTTCCCGGAAGTTCGGCGTTTCCGGGTTGCCCCGGAAAAGGACCGCGAAGGTGCCGATGTGTTTCACCGCGTTTAGCATGTTGTTGTCCTTTATGGATTTCAGTATTTCGTGATAGATGATGACCGCCGCGGAATCCATGACATCTGACATGAATGTCCTGTTTTTCAATTCCAGGGGGGCGATGACGTTTTTTATTGCCAGGTGGCGGTTCGGCATTGACGGGTCCGCGTATTTCAGAAGGTAGACGATGACCTCCCGCTTGATGTCGGGCAGTGACGCGGTCCTGATCATGTCCCGTATCACGGACAGGGCTTTCGCTGACTGTTCGTCGATTTTCCTGCCGGCCGCCTCTTCTCCCTCGTGGGCCTTGATGAGCTTTTCGACTTCTATCTCGCCCGCGCCAGATATTTCTTCCTCAAACTTTTTGTTCATCCTGATGAATTCCCCGTCTGAATACTCCTTGAAGGGGTCTTTCAGGATGTTTACGAACTCGATAGCTTCGTCGGACATGGCGACACGCTGTTCTTGCTTCATGGATTTCAGGAAGCTCACGGACAGGTTGCCCGGCAGGGAAAGGTCGAACTGGTCCGGGGCCACGGCCTTGACGATTGACATTTTATACAGGAGCGGAAGCTTCTTGCTTCTGCCGGCCCGGGCCTGGTCCAGCAGGGAGGCAAGTTTTTCCAGCGACTCCGCCGGGACCCGGGCAGACCATCCCGACAGGGGGTCGATCAGGTACCGGTGATAGGTGTTCCGGCCCCGCTTCGCGAGGCTTTGGATGATACGTGTGTAATTGTCAATGAGGGGCGATCTGATGGCGGTGATCATTTCTCTCATGCCCGAAAGATGATACAGGGATGGCCGCATGTCAAAAGATTTTTATTTCAGGCTGAATATTTTTTTCAGGTTGATTGAAAGCGGATCAAGCGGCAGTGGAACGGCCTTTCTGCCCAGGTGCGACGAGAGGTACACGGCATGGATGACTTCCAGCGACCGGTAACCGTCGTCGGCGGTCGATGTCATCGGCGCGCTTCCCTCCCGCGCCTTTTTCACCTCACGATACAGCTCGTTGAAGCAGTTATTCGCGCGGTACCGGGGGAAGGGGACTTCGGCAATATCGCGGAAACCGGTGTAATGACGTGATTTCCGGTTAAGCATGAGCGTTTCGTACCCGTTGCCGATAACTATTTTCCCCACTGTGCCCGATATTTCGAGCTCAAAGACGAAATACTTCCTGCCGCCTCCGGCTTCGATAAAGATGTCGATGCCGCCGTCCGTCTTCAGCCAGGCGCACGCGCGGTCCTCAAAGCCCGCTGACCTTCCGGAGCGCTGGAATTCGCCTTCGACCATGGTAATCTCGCCGAAGAGGAACCGGACCATGTCGACCAGGTGCGTGCCGTCATGGAGGAGGGGGCCGCCGCCCTCGCCCGGATCGGAGGGCCCGGCGTATCCCCCGGTGAGAATTGAAGCGTGCACGGTTTTCACCTGCCCGATCACGTCACGGGCTATCATCTCCTTCACTTTCCGGTAGCGGCCGTCGAAACGCCGCTCATGGTTGATGATGACCGCGGTCCCGCTCCGCCGGCTTGCGTCGGCAATTGCGCGGCACCCTTCGAGGGAAGACGCCATCGGCTTTTCGAGGACGATCACCTCCGCGCCGCTGCGGGCCGCCTCAACGGCTATCCGCTCGTGGCTTTCGGTCCAGGTCGCTATGACGACCACGCGGGGCCGCGCAGTCGTCAGCAGCTTCACGTAATCTTCAAAGAGGTTCTCTTCCGGAATGGCGGCGGTTTTACCGAAACGGGCAAGGCGTTCACCGCTGATGTCGCAGGCATGGGTGACCGTGAGGCCGGCTGACGCTGCGCCGCCGAAGTGGGTGCAGGGCTTGTTGCGAAGCGGATCGTTTTCCAGGAGGAATCCTATCCTTCCGCATCCGATCAGGGCGATGTTGCCGCTGTTTTTTTTCATAATATACTATATGTCCCCTCACCCCCTTCCCCTCTCCCATTGAAAATTGAAAAAAGGAGAGGGGGGTAGCATACAAGTAATTGCCGCGGAAACCCTCTCCTTTCTTCATGACTTAATGGGAGAGGGTGCGCGGAGCGCGGGTGAGGGTTGTCCATGCCTACAGGATCGGCAGATATTCCTGGATTTCGTAATCGGTGATGTAGCGGTTGTAGCGCGACAGCTCCAGTTTCTTGTTTTCGACGAACTTGTTAAAAAGTAGCTCTCCGAGCGTTTCCTTCATGAAGGCGCTCGATTCGAAGTGGGACAGCGCGTCATGGAGCTGCTCCGGGAGCTGCCGGCCGCCGTTTTTTTCGTACAGTTCCGGACCGGCGGTGTCTTCCATGGGGCTGTCCAGCTTGTATTTCTCGTCGATGCCCTTGAGGCCGGCCGCGAGGATCGCCGAAAGAGCCAGGTAGGGATTGCAGGCGGAATCGGGGTTCTGCAGCTCGATTCTCATGGCGTTCGGCTTGTCCGGTCTGCAGAGGGGTACCCGTACCATGGCGTTGTGGCTGCTGGTGCTCCAGGCCGCGCGGGTGGGCGATTCGAAGTCCCGGTGGAGACGCTTGTACGAATTGATCCACTGGTTGGTGAGGACGAAGAACTCGTTGCAATGCCTGAGAAGGCCCGCTATGTAATGCTCGGCGGTCCTGGACAGGTGGTGCTGATTGTTTTTATCGAAAAAGATGTTTTTGTCATCTTTGAAAAGCGACTGGTGGATGTGCAGGCCGGACCCGTTCTGGCCCGCCAGCGGTTTGGGCATGAATGAAGCGTATATGTTGTTCAGGAGCGCTATTTCCTTGGTAATGAGACGGAAGGTCATGATGTTGTCCGCGGTCGTGAGCGCGTCCTCGTGGCGCAGGTCGATTTCATGCTGGCTGTGGGCCGCCTCGTGATGGGACGATATGACGTCGATGCCCATTTTCTCAAGGGTCAGCACGATGTCGCGCCGGTAATCGGTGGCGGCGTCCAGGGGGGTCAGGTCGAAGTAGCCGCCGCGGTCCAGTATCTCCGGCTGGTTGAAATTCCTGAAAAAGAAGAATTCTATCTCGGGTCCCGTGTAAAACGTGAAGCCCCGTGCCGCCGCCTTTTTGAGGTTCTGCTTGAGGATATACCGCGAATCACCCTCATAGGGAGTCATGTCCATCCGGTGAATATCGCATATCATCCGAGCCACCGAGTCCTGCTGCGGACGCCAGGGCAGTATCTTGAACGTGGACACGTCGGGAAGCGCGATCATTTCCTGCTCGTCCGCACGGATGAAGCCCTGCAGTGTCGACCCGTCGAACCTGACACCCTCGGTAATGGCGTCTTCCAGTTCGTCTATGGTGATGGCGAAGCTCTTGAGGAACCCGAGAATGTCGGTGAACCAGAGCCGGATGAATTTCACATTGCTGTCGTGGGCGAGTTTTAAAACATATGCCTTATTCTGATCTGTATCCATTGTTCACTGCTCCTGATTGGATGGCAACGGCGGCACACCGGGCCGGTCCACTCCGCCGGCGGCGGCGTGGTTCGGCGGGCGACGCGGCAATGTTACCAGCTTAAAAATATCAGCACGACAAAGAGGGCCAGGATAGTAAGGAAAAGCACCAGCATCGCGATGGTGCCTTTCGTCATTCCGGTTGAGCCGACGGTCGAACCTGAAGCGGAGGCCACGCTGTTTTTTTTCAGGAGTGGGCCGTCCGTTTCGGCGTTATACAGTTTCAGCTTCACCTGCTTTTCGGTTTCGGTGAATTTCCCGTATATGCCCGGGGCCACCAGGGTCAATATATCCGTAGGATTGTTTTTCCCCGAGCCGGCTTTTATGTCGATGACTTCGCCCATCGTCGGCCTGATCCCGTTTTCTTCCCTCAGGTTCAGCATGTCGATATAATAGTTCGCCCTGTCAGACTGCGGCTGCAGGTAAACCATCAGCTTGTCGCCCACGCGCAGATCGTATATCGGTTTTCCCTTGACCGGGGCGACGATCGGCTTTACCGGCAGGATGACGGCGTCGTCCTCCACGGAATATCCATCATTGGCCGGAATGGCCTCGCCGCCGGCATCCTCCTTCTGCTGGTCCGGTCCCGTTATCCCGGCACGGTATTCCTGAGGGGTAATTTCCTGGATGGCGGTTTCAAGTATCAGGTTCTTGTCGTGGATTATCCTGTTGACGATATCGTAGAGGCTCATGTCCATGGCGTTGTAGTCGTAGTCGCATATGCTGTCATACAGAAGTGTGATCGAGTTCATTTCCTCCTGGAACCTTTTAAAATGGTCCATTATTGAAGAGGTCATGTTGGCGTTGAAGTTGCCCTTCCATTTTACATTGGCGATGTACTCCCGGTACTTCATCCAGTCCTCGTGCGGTTCAAGGTTGTAGAGGTCGGAATAGGTGGATACCACGGCGCTGTAAGATTCGAAACTCTGGTTGCTCTTGAATATAAGAATGAACTGTCCGTACAGGCTTTGTGCCGCGGCTTTGAATCGCCCTTTAACGATCATGACATTATCTTTAATGTCCTGGAAATCCTTTGGATCCTGATTCATGCAATTGTCCGTAACGTTATTATGGTTGTGGATTATGATAAATGTTAATTGTAGATAAAAACCTGTATGTGTCAATATAAAATTTTTTGACGGCCGGGTAAATAGATTTATCTTCCATGCCGGATCCAGTCCAAATTTTTTATCACGGATCCGGGTCTGGAAACCCTGCGGGAAGATTGTATACAGGCTTTCGGGTTACACCGGGCTGCATTTCATCGAACAGGTAAAGCAGGGAATTACAGCGGGTCAACAAAACTGGATATATTCATACTTTTGTATTCTAAAAAAATAAAAGTATTTGATTTACATTGCGTATTTACGATATATATTATATAAAGCTTATAAGCGGAGAATCTGTCTTTAGGCAAACATGGGAGGCGTTTTTATCTCCCGGGGTCCTGAGCATGACCGGTGCAGTACTGCCATACTGTAATGAATATTCCAGCAGGGGAACTGTTATTATGAAAAAAGGAAGTAAAACCAGGACGGCACTGCTTGCCGCTGCTTTCATTTTTGCTTCTTCGAGCGTCTTTCCTTTTTCAGACCAGACCACGACCGAGCGGATACTGAAGGAGAACAAGCGCTTCGTGGATTTCGTCAATGTCTGCGTTTCTAATTTCGCCGAAGATAAAAAAGAGGATTTCAGAAAGGTATATGAAAAGCATTTCAATGCCGACGTCGCGTACCTTCAGTCTGATTACCGGCGCTCCTACAAACGGGTCTACGCCTCCCAGGGAGAGATGGAAAAGATCTACCGCGACATGGTGAAGAACCACTACCTGGAGGATTCCAAGATGATCCTGGACCGGCTTGCCCCGGGGATCATACGCTCGAAAAGCGCCAGGGCCCGCCTGTACCTGACCCTGGGTTACCGCGACAGGACCGTGAGCTGGACCCACTACACGGTGGGCGACGCTTCCAATCCCAAGCTGTATTCCTACAAGCTGTACAAGTATGTCGATGCCATCAAGATGGCTCGGCGCGCCAAGCGTTTCGCCTTCCTGGCGCTTTTTGAAAGCCAGACCAGGGAAACAAAAAGGAAGATATACAACCAGCTCTGCAAGTCGGAGCGGGACATGAAAAATAAATACATGAACAGGTTCGTTGACCTGAACGACCAGGATTACATCAACGAGATCGAGAAGTCCTTCACCGAGGAAAAGAAAGCCGAGGAAGCCGGGAAAGAGGGTGAGGCCGGGAAGGACAGCGAAAAAGCCGCATTCGATTCGGCGGTGCAAAGCTATGAGGCAAAGGTCGTCAAAAGGGTGCGGTTCAGGAACGAAACCAAGACCGCGCGGTTTCTGATGGACGGAGAGTTTGACAGGGCAGAGGATGTAATGCGGGGGTACATTGACGACTTCAACTTCAAACTCATCGTGGCGACCTTTGACATGCTTTCCGCCTCGGGAAAGCAGGCCGCGGCGGATGAGAAGGCCCCGGCTGAAAAGTATGATTACGGAAAGTATAAAATCCACCTGATGGACAATTACTCCCGCCTCTCCGGGAAATCCATGATTGACGATGTCCTTGATACGCTGAAAGTCGAGGATGACGTCGAAGATAAGGACAGGGAACTGCAGGGTTCGGAAGGAGCGGGCGGCGACGGTACCCGCAAGGAAGGGGAAACCGCAAAACCCGAGAAAAAAGATGATGCAACCGTAAACGGCGACAGGGACAAGAAAGAAGAGAAAAAAGAGGATAATAAGATACAGTAATGCAATACGTGCCGCCCCCGGTATGATTTTGATGCGATACCGACATTCCCGCGCAAGCGGGAATGTTTTTTACATAATTCCTTTCCCGGTTAAGCCCCGCTGTCCCGGCACATGAGTAAAAAATTGTCCGGGCGGAACCGTTTAAAAAATTGTTGCAATTATTTTATAAATGGCTGATCATGATAGCGGCTGTATATGATTACGGTTACCACTCATGATAATGGTGTATTGCCCATGAAAAAATATTTTTATCCCGCGATTATACTGATTGCGGCTGTCGCCGTCGGCATGTCAGCCTGCAAAAAAAATGATCAGAATGGTCTCCTCGGCATAGTGGTTCCCGTCGGCCAGGAGAAGGTTAAAAAAGACGCGCCCTATGTCATAACCGGCGTCTATGAAGGAAGCCCCGGTTACAGGGCCGGCCTGCGGCCGGATGACCGCATCGTTCAGATCAATGGAACGGAAGTGGACGGCCTGGTGTACGACCATATTTATAACAACCTGCTGCGGGGCCCCTCCGGGACAAAAGTGACCATCATCGTGGAAAGAAAGGGGGAGACGCTCGTTTTTGACGTGGTGCGGGGGGAATGACCGGTGGGCAGAAAAATCTTTTTCATGATTATTCTGGTTTTTTCCATCATCTTTTCCCTGTTCATCATGCTGGATATCCTGTACTGGCTGTTCAGCTGATGCCGCGGCGTCGCCGCTGCATCAGCTGCATAATAATTAAAAGGACAAGAACCGCATAATGGATAATGACGCTGATAGCCTCCATGATTTCAAGCAACTGTTCTCGAACCTGAAAATCCGCACCAAGCTGATATCCATAATCTCGCTGATACTCGTCACGTCCCTTTCGGGAATGATTTTTCTCGCGACATACTTCTTCAAATCGGATAACCAGATACGGGCAAACGAGCTGAATCACAAGATCGCGGATATCACCTCCCAGAAGATACAAAACGATATTGCCGCCATGGTTGAGAAATTCAACCTCATGGGGAATACGATGATACAGCAGTTTCCCCAGAAGGCCCTCTTCACCGATATGTTTTTCACCAATGACCGGAACATGATCTACCTGGGCATCGGCACGCGCGCCGGGACGGGCCTGCGGTTCGACAACTCCATTTACAGCAGGCCCTATTTCGTGGAAAACCGCCTGACGCTCCAGGCCCTCAACGCCGTCAGCGACGTCTATGCCGCCTCCTTCCTCAAGGCCTTCAACGGCGAGGCGGTCGTCCAGAATGTTTCGAAAAGCTTTGACTCACCGGTGATGGCGATGGCCCTGCCGTTCCAGAAGAACCCCGATGGAAGCGTGGCCTCCATCCTCGTCTGCTACCAGAAGCTGGACCGTTTCCTCCAGGCATTCCAGACAAAGGATATCTTCGAGACTTTCATGGTCAACAGCAGGGGAGATGTCATCGCCCATCCCGACGGGAAGATCGTCCTCTCCCACGGCAATTACATCAACCTGCCCATCGTCGAAGAGATGCTGAAGAGCAAGCTCGACAACGGGCAGAAGCGGTACAGCGACGCCGAAGGAGAATACCGCCTGGGTTCGTTCAAGAAGATCGGCTTCGGCGGCCTCGGCATTATCGCCACCGTCAGCGAGGACAGGGCCTTCAGGGCGGTGTACCAGATCCAGCGCCGCAATATACTGATCATGGTCATCGTCCTCAATATCGGCATCCTGATCGTCTACTTTTTCAGCAAGACCATCACCACGCCCATCGTCCGCCTCCTTGGCGCAACCAAGGAGATCGAAAAGGGGAATTTCCGGGTAGATATCGTGCCCACCTCGGGCGACGAGATCGGCGCGCTGACCACGTCGTTCGTCGCCATGGGGCGCGGCCTCGAGGAGCGCGAAAAACTGAAGGATACCTTCGGCAGGTTCGTCAACAAGGAGATTGCCGAAATGGTACTCAAGGGCGAAGTGAAGCTCGGAGGCGAGCGGAAGATGGCGACCGTCTTTTTTTCCGATATCCGGCAGTTCACGGCCATTTCGGAAAAGCTCGAGCCGGAAGAAGTGGTGGAGTTCCTGAACCAGTACATGACCAGGATGGTCAACTGCGTCGAGGTGACCAACGGCGTGGTGGACAAGTTCATCGGCGACGCCATCATGGCGGTGTGGGGCGCCCCGGTTTCCTACGGGAACGATACCGAGAACGCGATCAACGGCGCCCTCATGATGCGGAACGAGCTGATGGGTTTCAACAAGGGGCGGGGCGGGCCCAAGAAACCGGTCATACAGATCGGATGCGGCATAAATACCGGCCCGGTGCTGGCGGGACAGATCGGTTCCGAGCAGCGGATGGAGTACACGGTCATCGGCGATACGGTCAATCTCGCCTCCCGGATCGAACAGCTCAACAAGCCCTTCGGCACCGATATCCTCATATCCGAGGAAACCTGCTCCCAGATCAAGCACAGGTTCCTTGTTGAGCCGATGCAGAAGATCAAGGTGAAGGGCAAGGCGGAGCCCCAGCAGATATTTGCGGTGCTGGGCAGAAGGGACGACCCGGAGGCCCCCAAAAACCTCGATGAACTGCGCCGCCTCCTCGGCATTGAGATGAAAGGCAAGCCCGAGGCTCCCACCGGCGAAGAAGTAAAGTATGAAATTATCGAATAGAAACAGCACCGATTATATCGTCGTCGGCATCAGCGCCCTCATCATCAGTGTGTGCTCGGCGCTTCTCTACGCGGATTACGCGCGGAAGATCGATGCCGGCGGCGCAAAGCGGATCGGAACCATCACCTACAAGAAGAAAGTCGCCCAGCGCAAGTATGAAACCCAGGTGGTATGGGAAGACCTGGATCAGAACGTCCCCGTCTACAGCAATGATTCGATCAGGACAGCGGAAGTGTCCGAGGCCGTCATCAATCTCGCGGACGGGACCAGGATCAATGTTGATGAAAACAGCCTGATCCTCCTGTCGGCTGCCGGGGAGGGAATCAATATTGACTTCTCGCACGGATCGATATCCGCCAACAGGAGCGGCGTTGAGGAGGGGGAGCCGGCCAAAATCAGCATTACGTCAAAGGACGCGGTGGTCTCCCTGGAAAAAGCCGATGTGAAGCTTTCCCGGACCGGGGAAAAGGCGCTGGATGTTACGGTAACCGAGGGGAAGGCTGACATAAAGACCGGCAGGGAAGAAAAGACCATCCGGAAAGATGAAAAAGCGACCGTCACGGAAGACGCCGGGACAAAAGTCGTCAGGCTGAATCTCAAGCTCGTGTCCCCGTCCCATAATGAAAATGTCGTGACCACCGCCGCGGCGGTGCCGGTCAATTTTTCCTGGGCGGCCGTTGAAGGCGATGCGGGGATTTTCCTGGAGATCGGCCGGGACGGCGGCTTCACCAGGGGGGTCACGGCCCGGGCCGCGGTGAAAAACGCTTTTACGGAAAACCTCGGGGAGGGGAGTTATTACTGGCGCATCAGGGCGGTCAACAGGACCACCGCCGCCTCTGAATACAGCGACGTTCGGAAGGTCAGCATCGTGCGGGACCAGCCGGTGGCGCTCATCTATCCCCAGAACAACGCGATTCTATCATACAGCATGAAGCCCCCCATTGTGAACTTCCGGTGGCTGGAAAATAAGCTGGCCGCGGAATATACCCTGGAACTATCGCGGGAACCGTCGTTCAAAAGCATATACCGGTCGATTTCGACGCCCCTGCGGGAGATCTCGATGGACGGCCTTGAGGCCGGCAGCTACTACTGGCGCGTGCGGACCAGGAATCCCGGCGTTTCTTCATACAGCGGGATGAGCGCCGTCGCCGGCTTCAGGATCGACCGGATCGCCGCGGTACCCCCCCCGTCGCTCATCGCGCCGCCCGACGGCAAGCGGGTGAGCTCCTCCATGATCGGCAAAGCGAAGAACTTTATTTTCAGCTGGAGCGCGGACAGCCAGGTGCGGCAGTATGAATTCATGATCGGGACCGACAGGGAAATGAAGAATGTCGTTCTCAGGGCGCGGGTAAACGGCAATTTCTACACGATCAGGGAAAGCCTGGAGCCGAAGCAGTATTTCTGGCGGGTCGGGATTGTATCCCGGGCAGGGGGCGGCGATATTTATTCAGCGCCCGGCAGCCTGGTGGTCGTTCCCGTGGGCACCGTGGTCCCGGGCGATCCCCTCGTCACCGGCGTCGCGGGCGCCGGACCGGACGAGAAACGCGCAACCATACGCTTCCCCTGGACCGTGAGCAACTTCAAGGGCACCGCCAGGGTGGACCTGGCCCGGGACCGGGGATTCCTGAACGGTATCGGCACCGTCACTACCGCGGAAAATTCCGGTGTGATAGACAATGTTCCCGCGGGCGCTTATTACTGGCGGGTACGCCTGTTTGACGATGATCGCAACCAGGTGGCAGAAAGCGAGGCGCGCCAGGTTTTTGTGAACACCTCCGGCGAACTCGTGATGTCCGTCAATGATATCATGCCGAAGAAAAGCGGGGATGCCGGCGCCCTGGAGGAAACGGAACGGAAAAAGCGCGGGGAAGATGCGGGGAAAATCGAGCGGGAGGAGCTGTTAAAAAAAGAGGAAGAGCTGGCGCTGAAGAAAAAACAGGAACAGGACCGCCTGCGGGAAGAGGAATCGCTTCGTAGAAAAGAGGAAGACCTGGCACGCAAGAAAAAGGAAGAACA
>CAZZHU010000133.1:3163-12216 GCA_964654045.1 uncultured Leptospirales bacterium | reverse complement strand
TCCCGGGAGATGAAACCCAGAGATTGCTTTTAATCGAACCCGACGATCCCCCTGAGCCATTATTGCCGCTGGATCCGGACGACCCATCGCTTCCATTGGAACTATCGGCGCCTCCAGCGCCGCCGCCGCCTCCCGCAACCTGCCCGTTTTCGCCGGTCTCACCACCTTCCCCATATCCGCCGAATCCTCCCCTGCCGCCGCTCCTTCCGATATCGGAGTCGCCGCCGGCGCCGCCATAGCCCATTGAACTGCTTCCACCATAACCATACCCTCCATTTTCGCCATTATTCCCGGCGCCACCCGCCTGGCCGTTTGAGCCGGTCGTTCCGTTATTCGCAGAAGCGCCATTCCCGGCGGTTATGGAGCAATAGCGCAGGGTGACCGTGCTGTATATCAGGCGTATGCCATAGGAGCCGCTCCCCGCGATGGTTGCGCCGGCGCTGGTGATGGTAAGAACGTCCAGGGCTGCATCGCCTATGCCGTTTCCGTCAACGGCGATGGCGCCTCCCTGGATGGTGGTTGTATAATTATGGGTGGCGGCGGGGCCGAAGCTGTCCCGCACCCAGGAAGAGGGATCAAAGCCGCCGAAGATGCTCACGCCGTTGGCCAGGATCACGCTTTCATTATACACGCCGGCGGCGACGTACAGGTCGCTGCCCGATGAAAAGGCGGCGCCTATCCCCGCCTGGATCGTTTTTTTAGGCATTTCGCGCGAGCCTTCATGGGCGTCATCCCCGCCGGGGGCGACATAGATGCCGGCTCCGGCCCTGTTCATGACATAGATATACACACGGCTAGCCGAGCTGTTTCCCGAACCGTCGTCGACCCGCAGGTCATAGACGAGGGTGCACACCTCCGTGGGAGCGGTGAAGGTTGGATTCATGCCCGTGAGCGTGCCGGCGCCGATCGTTGGACCATATATCTGGGTCCAGGTGTACACCAGGGGGTCCCCCTCTGGATCGGTGCTGCCGCTCCCGTCCAGGGTCACGGTATCGCCGACGGTCACCTCCTGCGTGCTTCCCGCGTTTGCCGTGGGTCCGTTGTTTACGGCTATGTCAACGGTGACCGTGTCGGAAGCAGAACGGGAACCGTTATTCACTGTAATCATTATTTCGTAGGTTCCCACCGTATCAAAGGCGAAGGACGTTTTCACTCCCGCGGGCTGCGAAAATGAAACAATGCTCCCCGCGGGCTGGTATGTTACCGTCCATGCATAGGCCAGGGATTTTCCTGAAGGATCGCAGCTCGCCGATCCGTCAAGATCGACGCTTCCCTTCATGATGCCGGCCTTCTGGTCCGCCCCGGCATTGGCGACCGGCGTATTGTCAGGGACCAGCATCCTCGGATCCACCATGAGGCCCTGGCGACCCTGGTCCTCGCATGCTGCGATGATGGCGCACGCCACGATTATTGCGATACTTATAATGTTTTTCCTGAAATTCATCGCCTGTCCCCGATCATCAATTGGTGCTGTCGCTGATTCCGTCTGTGCCGGGGTTTGCGGAGGATGTTCCCCCGGATCCGGGTGAGCCGGCCTTTACCATGGTGACCGTCACGATGGCCAGGGACGACCCGCTTTTATAAATACCGTAGGAGGGACCGCCTGCGCCGCCGCCGCCATGGCCGCCGCTTCCGCCATGGCCGCCGGCCCCCCCGTTACCGCCTCCGCCGACCTCAGTAGTGCATACATGCGGGCCTGTGCCGCCACTGCCTCCCGCGGCGCCGTTACCACCGGCGCCGCCATTGCCTCCCCTGCCGCCATTGCCACCGGTAATGGTGCTGTTGCCGATAGTCACGAGGGAATCGATCAATAAAATGCCAAAGGACCCGCCGCCGCCGGATCCGCCTTCACCATGGGTCCCCCTACTGCCGCCTTCGCCACCGCCGCCGCCGCCGCTGCCGGTTCCGGGAATGGATAAGAAGTACGGTTGGCCACCGCCGCCGCCGCCACCGCCGCCGCCGCTGCCATCCTGGCCGTCCGTTCCATTAATTCCCGGATCTGAGACCCAGATAGTGCCCACTATCGCACCGGATGAACCGCCGGCGCCATGGGTGCCGTTCGATCCGTTCGTTCCCGCCCCACCGCTCAGGCCACTATCACCGAATGGGGTTATTGTGGAATGTGATTGTCCACCGTTGCCGCCATACCCGCCGGTCCCTGTTCCCGGACCGCCATTATAGCCGTTAGCATCACCATAACCGCCCCTACCGCCGTCGCCGCCGGCGCCGCCGGCGCCCGACGAGCCCCCTCCGCCTCCATGGGCATGGATATTTTTATCGCAATCTCCATCCTCTCCATTTCCTCCGCCGGCACCCGTCCTGCCATTGGTTCCACCGGCGCCATCCCGCCCCGGCGCGCCGTTTCCCGCGGTAATGATACAATTTCTGATGTCAACGGTGCTGCTTAACAGCCGGATACCGCAGGACCCTTCTCCCGCCAGGGTGGCGGCGGCGCTGGTTATGGTGAGTCCGTCAATGGCTGTGTCGGTGATGCCGGTTCCGTCTATTGCAATGGCGCCTCCCTGTATGGCCGTCGTGTAGGCAGGCGTATCCGGGGCTTTAAAGCTGTCCCGCACCCAGGAGGATGGATCGAAGCCGCCGTAGATGCTCACACCCTTCGCCAGGGTCACGCTTTCATTATAGATGCCGGCGCTCGCATACACGTCGCTGTTCGCCGCCAGCGCGGCATTGATCCCGGCCTGTATCGTTTTCAACGGCCTGGCGCGGGTGCCCTCGTAGGCGTCGTTGCCGGTCGAGTCCGAAACGTAAATGCCGGCCCCTCCATTTTTCATGACAAACACGTACACGCGGCTGGCGAAGCTGTCCCCGGACCCGTCATCGACCCGCAGATCATAGGCTATGGTGCAGACATCGGACGGGGCGTTAAAGGTTGGATTGACACTCGTGAGGGTCCCGGTACCTATCTTCGGACCGAGCACCTGCGTCCAGGTATAGATCAATGGGTCGCCTTCCGGATCTGCGCTGCCGCTCCCGTCCAGCATCACCATGTCGCCCGCTGACACCTCCTGGTCCGGTCCCGCAACGGCGGTCGGTCCCTGGTTCACGGCGACGTCCACGGTCACCTGGTCCGACGACGAATGGGAGCCGTTATTCACGGTAAGCCTGATCTCGTAGGTGCCCGCCGTGTCAAAGGTAAAGGAGGTCCTGGCCAGGGAGGAATCGGCGAAAGCCGCCGCGCTTCCCGGGGGCTGGTATGCCACGGTCCAGGCGTAGGTGAGGTTCTTCCCATCGGCATCGAAGCTCGCCGATCCGTCGAGATCGACGATCCCCTGGTACAGGTAGGCCCTTCGGTCAGCGCCGGCGTTGGCGACGGGAACCCGGGCAAAGGATAGCCCCGGCCCAAGGAGAAACCCGTTTTTGCTTTCATCCCCGCAATCGGTCAGGGCGCTCCCGATCATCATGGCCAGCAGCATCATGAGCATCCTGCTGCCGCTCATTATTGTTCTTTCCCCTTTTAATCCGGAACACTTCGTCCGGGGAAGCGGCCGGGACCGCCCCGGGACGGATGCGTTGTTTTCTTTGACGAATGACGATGTCATTACAGGTCCTTGTCGGGTTTCTGATTTTCTTTTTTCAGGACTTCCTCTTTCAGGATATCCTTTTCATGGCCCCGGTCTCCCTGCAAACGGAGATTGGTTTGCCCGGAAGTGTCGCGCAGGTTGAACAGGACCCCCACGGACAGATACGCGAGAAGGGAATTCATGTAATCGACCCGGGCGCTGGTCGCGGACCACTCATACTGCAGCCCGCCTTCGATAAAGAATGACAGCAATTCCCCGTAATGATAATTCAAACCCAGGGCTATTCCCGGGACGAACAGGCGGGGAACAAAAATGGACGCATTGGTGCTGAACAGGTTATTCGGATAACAGAAGGCGGATACGCTGAACCCCGCCCACGCGCGGACCGCGTGATTTTGAACAAAGGCGAAGCAGAAGGTGTTTTTCAGGCTTATGCGAAACGCGTGGCTGTGCGATACACCCGGCTTGTAATTATACTGGGCCAGTATAAGGTCCGGCGCTTTCGGATACCTGAGCTCGTCAAGCCCCGCCTGCAGCCTGTTATTGAACAACGCCTTTTGAGCGTCGCAGGTGTCGAAAACAAGTCCGCCGCCATACACGTAATTCAGGCCCTTGAAATAGAAATCATAATACGAGGGGGGCGGCGAGTAAAGATAATATCTCTTTACCCAGGATTCACCGATGCCGCCGTTAAAATAAACGCCGAGGCTGTAAGCCGATAACGATGAGGAAAAACCGGTAACCAGTAGAATAATGAAAGAACACGACACCAGCTTAAGATTCAAGATCATGCTCCTGTTTGCATACGAATATGCCCGTCATCGGCGTAATGGCAACGAACAGGCCCATTGGCAAGGCGGTTCTCGCACCACTCGGCCGGCTCCTGAAAAACCCTCCCGTGGGGGCCTTTTCGGGCTTAGATATGGCTTTTTTACACACAAGCAATTGTGTATTTAAATTTAAATTATAGCAGCATATTCGGCCCTGTCAATAGGCCATGCATGAACTGCGCTTCTCGAAGCATGAACTGTGCGTCATTGGGGAATTTTTTTTCTCAGGGATTCCAGGAAGAGAGGGCCGATGGGAAGCTGAGTATCATCCTCGTCGCGTAGGCGGACCCGGTAGCGGCCCGAAGAAACGTGGGATATGCTGTGGACATGGCGGATGTTTATGATATGGCTTCTATGTATCTGTACAAACATGTCCGGGGGAAGGCGTCGTATGAAATCTTTCATCAGAGCGGGCACTTTGATATCCTGCTCGGTTGTGTGAATAACGATATTTCTTGAATGCGACGTGATATAGAGTATATTCCTGAATGCGACTGAATACGTCCTGTTCCTGGCGCGTATAGTGATACCTTCGGCTGCGGATTTCCGTATGTTCCTGAGCTTCAGCATGGTGCCCACCCGCGCGCGGAGTTCGCTCACCCGGAAGGGCTTCACGATGTAGTCATTGGCCCCGGCGTTAAAGGCGGCGTCGATGTCCGCCATCATGTTCTTCGCCGTGAGCATTATAACCGGGAGATCTTCCGGGGTCCGGTTCAGGCGTATTCTTTTACACACGTCATACCCGGACATGACCGGCATCATGATGTCCAGGAGCACCAGGTCGATGGGTTCGCCCCGTTCGATGATCTCGAGGGCGCTGATCCCATCCGGCGCCGTCTGTATGATACATCGCTTCGATTCAAAGTAATTCTGTATGACCCTCACGCATACCGGATCGTCATCGACAACCAGCAGGACCGGGCTCGTGGAGAAGCCGCCATCCTCCGCTGCGTCGCCAAGTATCCGAGGATCGACCGCCCCGCCCTGCGCCGGCGCGTCCGCCATGCCGGCCAGGATGCCGGCCTCATCCGTTTCCGGCACCGGCTCCTTCGATATCGGCAGGGTAAAGACGAACACCGAGCCCCCGCCCTGCGCCGGTTCGTACCGGATCGCGCCGTCATGAAGCTTTACGATCTGCTTCGCGATGGCAAGGCCGAGGCCGGTGCCCGGATACAGGCGCGTATCGCCTCCGTCAACCTGCCGGTAGGCCTCGAATATCTTCTCCCGGTACTCTTCCGGGACGCCTATGCCCGTGTCCGATACGCGCACCTCGATCATGGCCCCGTTTCCGCCATCACCGTCTTCCGCGCCGCTTATGACGCGGGCGGACAATTCAACGAACCCGCGGGTGGTGAACTTGACGGCGTTGCCGATGAGATTGCACAACACCTGGCGGATGCGTTCTTCATCGGCATGGGCTGCGGGAAAGCCGGGACCTATGGCGTTGACCAGTTCCAGGGGTTTCCCGCCGGCCAGGGGGAGCGAAAGCTTCACGACCATCTCGCCCAGGGAATGGAGGTCCACGGGCCGCAGGTTCAGGGAAAGCCCCTCGTCCTGTATCCTGGCCATGTCCAGCAGGTCGTTGACCATGTCCGCCAGGCGATGGCCGCTCGACGCGACGAGGGAGAGATTTTCCCTCACCTTCGGGGCAAGACCTCCCCCGGCGTCCTCGAGAATGGACTCGGTCAGGCCGATCATCCCGTGAAGCGGCGTGCGGAGCTCGTGGGAGGTGCTTGCGAGAAACTGGTCCTTGAGCCGGTCAAGCTTCCTGAGGGAAATGTTCTTGTCCGCCAGGTCCTCCGACAGTTTTTCAACGGTCCAGAGGGCCCTCGTGTATCTCCGTGAAATGACAATGGTGATGACGACGCAGAGTATGACAACCCCGTACTGTGTAAGCGTCGTGGTGTCGACGATCCACAAGGCGTACAGGATATCATTGACGGCCCCGATAAACACGGGGGTGAAACCCAGGGCGAACAGCAGGGCATCCTCCCTCCGATTTATTATTACTCTGACCAGCACATAGATATTGTATATAATAAGGATGACGCCCAGGAAATAATAGACTCGTATCAACTGTTCCGCCGTTTTAAAATCCACAAAAAGAAGCACGACAACATACAGGACGGCCACGATCTGATAAAACCGGACGAAATATACCGACATTTCATCGGGGAACAATGACTTGATGGTCATCAGGATAAATGGGACGTAGATGACAACAGAAATATAATTCACATAATAGGGGTACCGTGGAACTGTCAGGCCGTCAGGCAGGATGGGGAACTGGTGATTGAGCGTATTAATGGCCAGGATAAGACAATAAGCGCCAAAATAGAGGGAAGCCGAATCCTGGCGCCGAAAAAAATATGACAGTATATTATTGACGGACGCGAAGATAAGCAGGCCGAAAAGGACCATGTCGATTGTGTAACTCCGTTTCCTGTTCTGCTCGAAAACCACGCTGTTTTCCAGCCGGATTGAACTGTCGATGCCCCCCGATTCGTAATCGTGGTTGAACACCTGGAGGACGATGTCATTGACGCCTTCGGTCAGCGTGAAGGACACGTGTCTTTTATTGTGTATGAATATATAATTCTCCGGGACATTAATTCTCCCGTCCACCTTTCCCCTTTCATCCGCCAGGTTCTTATTGATCCACAGCCTGTACGCCGAATAGACGCGCCGGATGGTGAGGGTTTTCAGCTGATCATCGTGTCCGCTCAGTATTTGCAGGCGGTAGGTGCCCCGGCCCTTCTCCGGGAGAGCGACGCCCCTGACAGTGTTGCCTTCCCATAATCCCGGGACAGGCAGGTATCCGCGATGCTGTTGGTTATCTGTTGTGGCAAAATCAGACGGCTCCAGGAGCCTGTTCCAGTGGAATTCCCATTCTCCGTCAAGGGTTAAAGAGCCGTCCCGCTGGAAGTCCCAGCCCCTCAGGTCAATGGTGCCCCTGACGGCAACAGGCTTTTTCCTTTCCGGGGAATCATGGCCGCAGGAAATTATTATCGGAAGAATCAGACCGCAGAGGATCGCCAGCTCGAAAATAATTCTTTTCGTCGGAAAACGGGAAATCATGGCCTCATTTGGCTTATCAATTACTTAATTGTCAATTTTTAAAATCTACGGGATTAAATTATTATTTGGCAACTTATTTCTATTATCATACACCCGCAATATGTAACCATCAAGGGAATTACGGCCCCGCCGATGTTGCCAGATAAAACAGGTGGGAACCTATTTGACGCAACGCAGGGCCATTTCATAAAAAATTGCTGACAGGTTCCTTATAAATTTTAAGGCCCCTTGTCCATAACTCTTTGTGTTGAAGGGGCCCCATGAGACCCATGGCAGGTACCGGTAACACTTATTATGTCACCCGGGGCGGTGCCTGCGAGGGGGCGGATTCCCAGAAAGAGATAGTTATCGCCCCTGCTACCGATAACTATCGGCTCCCCATTAAATCGGGCAGAATCGCTTTTTATGTCACATAAACCGCCCAAAACCCTGATTTACCGCTCCAATCCCTAATATTTACCCGGCCATGTAAATTTCCATTCAGTTTATTACATCTCCTATCGATATATTAATAGGCCAAACAACGAAACGGGTAAAGTAAACATGCTTCACGTAGGTGATCTTAAAATCGCTCAGAATAACAATCTGGCAGTAAATTTGCCCCGGCAGCAGGGATCGAAGATCGATCACGATTTTTCATCTGACGCCGGTTTCTTCACTATATTGAAGGGACAGGTCCAGGAGAGAGGGCAGATTTCAACCAAAGCGTTTGAGATTTCTGAACCGGCAAGAAACGCCACCATAGCCGCTCCTGAAGAAAAAGGGCCCCGCGAGGACGCGGCACGCACCGCACCCGGAGAAGAAACCGCCCAGGCCATCGGCAGGACCGGGGAACAGGGGCAGAAAACAGCGGCGCAGCTGCAGGGCAGAGAGGATAAAAGCGCCGACACGAAAAACAGCATGGAGAAAAAACCCGCTCTCAATCAGCAGCAGGGTAATACCATAGAGAAAGAAACCGAAGCCGGGGCCCGGATTCGTCAGAAGCAGAAACAGAAGAAAACCGGCGAATCCGACACGCAGGATATCCAGGAGAGCCTGCACCGGATGATAGATTACCTTAAAGGAAAGGAGCAGCCGGAACTGCGCTCCGTCAGGGCCGCCGCGCAGGAACTGCATGACCTTCTCCGCTCTTCGAAACAGAATCCCGGTCGGGAATTGCTGAAAAAATCCCTCGATAAGCTGGCGGCAACCATTGACGGCTATGTTACAAACATGCAGGGAGCGAAAACCGGGCAGCTCGCCGGGCCGGTCGCGGGCATAAAAGAACTTTTGAAGAAAATGAAAACCGGTGATGATAAAAACCAGGCCCGGAAACATGCTGACGCGGCTGACGCGATAGCCCCCGCCGTGAAGGAATTGCTGGCAAAGGTCGAATCCCTCTTCGGGGCCGTAAAAGGCGAAGGGACCCAGCAGCGGTCCGGCGCCAACGACCAGGGAACCGGGACCTCTTTGACCTTCAGCGCCATGAAAAGCGACGTATCAGCCCGACACGCGGACACAGCCGCGGCAGCGCCGAAAAACAGCGCCTTCAGCGAAAATCTCCAGAGCATAATCCAGAACGCAAGGGTCGTCGTGAAGGACAGCCGCAACGGCTCCTTCTCGG
>CAZZHU010000133.1:0-3153 GCA_964654045.1 uncultured Leptospirales bacterium | reverse complement strand
CAGCCTGAGCCTGCACGAGGGGATCGTACGCGGGAATTTCCTGGTGGAAACACAGGAGGCCAAAAACCTGCTCACGGGCAACCTTGACTACATCAAACAGCAATTAAGCGAGGCCGGCATCGCGGTGGGAGAATTCCAGGTCAACGTGAACGACCAGCGGGGACAATTGCTGAAAGACCGGGACGACAGCCGCGTCATCTTCACCACGCCGGCCGGGCAGGCCGCCGAAATTGAAAACAGCTTTGCGCCCAACGCGCAGGGATTCCATGACGGCCACGTCAATCTGGTCATATAGGAGAAAGGAATGAAAGTAGCACGAATGACAGCGGAAGAGATGATGGCGGCGCGGATGGAAGCCGACATGGTCAACAAGAAGGTCAACCACGGCAAGGAAGGGATCAAGGGCATGGCTGACAAGGACATGTTCATGAAGCTCCTCGTCACCCAGTTGAAGTACCAGGACCCGACGAAGCCGATGGAAGACCGCGAGTTCATCGCCCAGATGGCCCAGTTCTCTTCCCTGGAGCAGATGTCAAACCTGAACAAGGAAATGGGAAATCTCCTGAAGAGCTCCCGTTCCTCCGAGGCCTTCTCGCTCCTGGGAAGGCAGATTGACGCGCTGAACCCGCTGACCAACAGGCGCGTCTCCGGCGTCGTGTCTTCAATACAGTACAACGGCGACGAACAGGTGCTGATGGTGGGCAACGAGCAGGTCCGGATGGGCGATATCAGCGCCGTCCGCAATGCCGAACTGCCGGCCGTCAATGCCGCCGCGTCAGGCTCAATTCCCGGCACGATAGCCAGAAGCATTACGGGCGCCGCGGCCCATACAACGGATCACAATCAGACGGACGGCAGGGACGCTGTCCGGAGTAAATAATTTTCGATAGAGGAGATTTGCCACTATGATGCGCGCACTCTATTCCGGCGTTGCCGGTCTGAAGAACCATCAGACCAGGATGGATGTTGTCAGCAACAACATCTCGAACGTAAACACATACGGCTTTAAAACAAGCCGGGTCACATTCCAGGACATGATCTCCCAGACCCTGTCCGGGGCGGCGAAACCCGAGGAGAACCGCGGCGGCGTCAACCCGAAGCAGGTCGGTCTCGGCATGACCGTCGCGTCCATCGACAGGATATTCACCCAGGGGAGCCTCCAGACCACCGGCAACCAGACCGACCTGGCCATATCCGGGGACGGATTCTTCGTCGTGACCGACGGGGACCGGAAATACTATACCCGCGCCGGCACGTTCGGCATCGACAAGAACGGCACGATGGTAAACCCGGGCAACGGGCTCAAGGTCCAGGGATGGCAGGCCACCCGGAACCAGGCCGGAGAAATGATCGTCAACCCGAGCGGTTCGCTGGAAGATATCGTTATCCCCATATACGGAAAAGTCGACGCACGTGAAACGGCAAACATCAAGTATAAATGCAACCTTGACTCGCGCTACGCGGTCGTTCCGCCCAACGCCACGGGACGCATGCGCTCATCGGCGGGAGTCACCACGAATATCGACGCCTATGACAGCCAGGGTAACACGCACCGTCTCACCATGGTATTCTGGAAGACCGGCCCGAACCAGTGGACCGCGTCCGCTGCAATAACCGACACGACGGTTCCCCTCACCCTTGACGTGCCGGCCGGTGCGGGCCAGGCGAACAATGCCAACCCGTCATCCAGGATCAACCTCCGCTTTAGCCCGGACGGCAAGCTCGTGTCCCTGGCCGACGAGGGAACCCCCGATGAGTCGAACCAGGGGAGCCTCATCGTGAACGCCAACTGGCGCGTGGCCGGAGACCCCAACATGCGCACGATCCAGTTTGACATGGGCAAGTCGGGGCTCCTCGAGGGAGTGACCCAGTTCGCCTCCCCCGCGACGACCAAGGCGGTGGAGCAGGACGGCTACAACATGGGATACATGGAATCCTTCAACGTCGACAACTCGGGGATCATAACCGGGGTCTATTCCAACGGGACGAAGCACACCATCGGCCAGGTGGCCATGGCGGTCTTCACCAACCCGCAGGGCCTCACCGCCACCGGCGAGAACCTATTCGAGGTGTCCAACAACTCCGGCGCGGCAAACGAGGGAGCGGCCAACACACAGGGCCGGGGCAAGGTCGTCGCCGGGACGCTGGAAATGTCCAACGTGGACCTTTCGGACCAGTTCACCGACATGATCGTCACCCAGCGGGGTTTCCAGGCCAACTCGCGGTCCATCACGACGGCGGACCAGATGCTGCAGGAGCTTCTCACCCTGAAGCGGTAGGGTCGGGTTTAAACCCGACCATTCATTGACATGAAAACAGAAGGGGCACGGTATACCGTGCCCCTTTTCGTTTCATGTGGTGCGTTCTCAGTGCGCTGCTTTTTCAGCGGGTTCCGCCGGTTTCTCTTTTTTCTCGTAGGTGTTGATATTCAGGATATCATACATGAAGCAGTAACCGGTATAGGCGGAATTCAGTATCAACGCGGCGAGGGCGACAAGAACGAACAACCCGAACCGGGACGGCTCCAGCGAAAAAATATTCATGATAAAGCCAAGGCCGATGATGGTCCTGACATAACGATCAGATGCGCCAACGTTCCTTTTCATTTCCATAGTGGTCCTCTCGTGTTTTTATGGCTATGCTCCCGCATCGACTCCGGCGGGCACGCTCACCCTTGTAGTATGACTGACAATACTTATGAAACAGGGCTTTTAATCTGCAAGAAAAATTTTATTATTGACTATTTTTTTTGCCATTCAATCTGTTTACCAGTAGACACCGAACCGAGGAAACCAATGGCACGAATACTATCCGGCATACAGCCGTCAGGGACCCTTCATATAGCAAACTACTTTGCCATGATGAAGCCGATGATCGAATATCAGCATGACAATGACCTCTTCTGCTTTATCGTCAATTACCATGCCATGACCAGCAACCAGGAGGGAGAGCGCCTCAGGAACTACACCCTGGAGGCGGCCCTCGATTTCCTCGCCCTGGGCCTCGACCCGGATAAAAGCCACTTCTGGGTCCAGTCGGACGTGCCTGAAGTGACGGAGCTGACCTGGATACTTTCCTGCCACACGTCCCTCGGCCTCCTGGAGCGGAGCCACAGCTACAAGGACAAGGTGGCCCACGGGATCGTGCCGAACA
>CAZZHU010000132.1:6686-12344 GCA_964654045.1 uncultured Leptospirales bacterium | reverse complement strand
CTTTTCACGGATTTCACGGACGAGGCGGATCCCGGCATCTATCTTTTCCATCATGATGTCGCAGATGATTAAATCCGGGTTATTCTCAATGAACAGCTTGACCCCTTCGACGCCGCTCCCGGCGGCGAGCACCCGGTAACCCGTTGATTCCAGCGTCACTTTCAGTGACGACAAAAAATCCGGGTCGTCATCGATAATCAGTATAAGCTTCTTGTTCTGCATCACTATCCTCCTTGAGATATGCCATTATTGCGGGTCACTTGCCCAGGGTGAAACAGAAGGTGGCATACTCGCCTGCTTTTGATTCTACCCAGATCCGGCCATGGTGTTTTTCAATGATCTTTTTGCATAGGTACAGGCCAAGGCCCGAGCCCTTGACGCCCTCGGTACCTTTCTGCTTCAGACGGGTAAATTTCCTGAAAAGCCGCTGCCCGATGTCCTCCTGTGATATCCCCACGCCTTCATTGCGTATGGATACGGTATAATGGTCATTATCCTCGCCGACACGCACCGTTATCGGCGTTTCGGGCGTTCCGTACTTGATCGCATTATTCATGAGATTGGTCAAGACAATCTTTAAAAGGTTCGGATCGCCGTTAACCCGGGGCCTGACCGCATAATCAGTAACGATTCGCATCTTTTTAAGGTTCTCCCCGTACTCAGGAATTTCAATGACCGGCTGGATAACATCGGCGACCAGGTCGATGTTCTCGGAAAAGGACTCCAGGTTGTCGATGTCCATCTTCGACAGGTCTATGTAACTCCGTATGATGTCCTCCAGGTACTGGCAGTTGCGCAGTATCTTCTCAACGGTCTTCTGCTGTTCCGGGTCAAGGTTCCCCAGGTATCCCCGGTACAGCGTCTCGGCCGTCGTGTGGACCGCCGAGACGGGGCTTTTCATCTCGTGGGAAACGATCGCCATCAGGTCAAGCATGCCGGCGTCAGAATTCTTCTCGCGGGACTTCACGGCGTTATCCACCACGCTCCGCAGCTCCTCATTGGTGAACGGCTTCGGTATGTAGTCAAAGGCCCCCATCTTGAGGACATCACGGGCGTTTTCAATAGTCGCATAACCGGTAAAAAGGATGACGGTTACCTCCGGTCTGTTTTTCCGCAGCGTCGCCAGCACTTCGATGCCGCTCAGGCCCGGCATTTTCTGGTCCGTTATGACGATATCGTATTCCTTCTCATCCGTGCGTTTCAGGCCCTCTTCGCCCGACGAGGCCGTGTCTATCTCGTACTCTTCATTTTTCAATATCCTGAGACAGCTTTTCAGAACGATATCTTCGTCATCGATGATGAGTATTTTTATTTTTTTATCCATGCGGCCCTTCACACCGTTGTCGCTGCTTCATTTTCCGCCTTATTATCGCCCGTGTCAACCGGGAACTCGACCGTGAAGACCGTGCCCTTTCCCTCGGTGCTTTCGACCCTGATCGTGCCGTTATGCCGCTGCACGATACCGTAGGTCACCGACAGGCCGAGCCCCGTTCCCTTCCCGGTTTCCTTTGTCGTAAAAAAGGGATCGAAAATTTTCATCAGGTTTTCCGCTTTTATGCCCATCCCCGTATCGGATACGGTAGCCACTATCTTTTTATTGGCTTCGTCGTATCTCGTCCGTATGGTCAGATCCCCCCCGTTATGCATTGCGTCCACGGCATTTAACGCCAGGTTGTTGAATACCGATTTGATCTGGTTGGCATCTATATTAATCTCCGGGAGATTTTCTGCCAAATCTTTTTTAATACGGATATGCTGAAAATTAAGATGCTTTTCCAGTATCGCGAGCAGCTCGACAATGATCTTGTTGATGTCTCCCGGCCTCTTGTCAAGCCTTGTCTCGCGGGCAAAATCAAGGATCCCCCTGACGATCTCCCGGCACCGCATGGTCTCATCGATGATGACCTTCAGGTCCTCCTGGTGCCGGGGGTCCTGTATCTCTTCGGAAAGGGCGATGCTGTAGGAGAGCACCCCGGTCAGGGGATTATTTATTTCATGGGCAATGCCCGACGCCAGGCGCCCCAGGGACGCCAGTTTCTCCGATTGGACAATCTGCATTTCCGTCCGCTCCTTGAGTTTCCTGTCACGCTCGGCAATGGCGTCGATCATCCTGTTGAACGTCTCGCACAGGTAGCCCATTTCGTCAGTTGAGATTATATCGATTTTTTTTATGTAATTCCCCTCCGCCATCTGCATCGAGGCTGCAACCAGTTGCTGGATCGGCGTGATGATCCCCCGGATCAGGTATATCGCCAGGAGCGCCGCGACGCCGATGGATATCAGGATGACCATAAGGGAAACGATGGTCGCGTGGCGTGTAATCTGGTTGTATTTCTCCTCGAGGATGCCCACGTAGAGGATTCCGATGACTTTACGGTCGATGTTAAAAATCGGGCTGTAACCGGAGATATACCAGCTGTTGACCACGAAGGCCTTGTCCAGCCACACCTTGCCGTGCTCGAAAACCTGCCGGTAGACCTCCATCGACACCTGCGTCCCCACCGCCCTCCTGCCGTCGCTCTTTTTTACGTTGGTGGATATCCGTATGTCATCCATGAAAATGGTCAGGGTGCCTATATCAAAGCCGCCGATACGCTCGTCCTTGAACAGGAGCTTTTTTATGCCGTCCACCATCTCGTAGTTTTTATTCAACAGCTTCGCGCCGTAGATCACGCCGATAAACCGGCCCCCGCTCATGACCGGGGCGGCGGCTTTCAGGCACATGCCGTTGACTTCGAAAACCTTATCGACCGGGCGCGCCCGCGGCGTTGGTATCAGCCTGATAAAGGCTTGGTCGGCAAGATTCTTTCCCTCGCGGATCAGATGGTCCCGCGGAATTATATCGGTGCCCGAGCAGGACTTTTTATTCTCGAGTACATATCTGACGAACCTGTCATTGCTGATATCATCGCCGTGACTCCCGAAACTGTTGGCGCGGGCCATGACCCTCCCGTTGCTGTCGGTAATGGTCATGATATCTAGGCCCAATTCCTTCTTTACCTCGGCAAGCTTTTCAACCATGAGGGGACGGTTATTCTGGAGGATGGCGGCCTGCAGATACCCGAGGGATGACAGGTGGTTGATAAAAAGGTAGATTACCTGAATTCGTTCGTTGTATATATGCCGCGCGGTATTGAGATGGCTCTGCATCTCTTCATACGCCTGCCCCACGACATTGTTGATTATTATAAAGCGGCTGAGGAATATCGAGCTGATTCCGCTGATGGCAACAACTGACATAAGGCTGATAACAAGCTTCGTGCTGATTTTCGCCTTGAATGGTGCCTTCATCGGCTGTCGACCTCAAAGAGGTGCGGGTTGGATGTATTTCTCCACATTCTCCAGCAATAAATCATAGTCGACCGGCGTTGTCAAGAAATCATTAACGCCGGGGAAAACTTTCTTTATCACCAGGGGAAAAACGCGGGTCAACCGCCCGGTTGCGGAATCCTACTGCGGAAATCACTTGTTCTGCATGATCACCCACTGGATGGCGTACTTGGCAAGGTCGGATGAATTCTTGAGCTTGAGTTTTTCTTTAATGTTCTTTTTATGGCTTTCGACCGTATATATGCTGAGATTCAGCTTTTTCGCCATTTCCTTGGTGCTGAACCCGTTCCCGATGAGCTGGAATATCTCGAATTCCCGGTTGCTCAGGTTTTCCACGGAAATGCCGATGGTGTCCGCGGAGCCCCTGACCAGCTTGTCTATTATCTTCTTGGATATGTTTTCGCTCAGGTAGAGCTCATCGTTGAGGATGGTGCGGATGGCGTTGATGATGTTCTTCGAGGCGACCTCTTTCATGATGTAGCCCCTGGCCCCGGCCCTGATTGCCCGCTCGGCGTAAAGGGACTCGTCATGCATCGTGAGCACCAGGGCCTTGATATCGGGAAACCGCTCGTTGATCGATTTAACCAGCTCGATGCCGCTCACATTTCCGGCCAGGGTGATGTCCACGATGGCGATGTCCGGCTTGTCCCGGTTGATCATATCGATTGCCTCGTTGGCGCTCGAGGCCTCGCCGGTGACCTTAAGGTCCTCTTCCAGCTCGATAACCTGCTTGATTCCCTGGCGCAGCAGGGGGTGATCATCGACGATCAGGATTTTCTTGTGTTCAATCGGTTTATCTGACATGTCCGGTACTGTGCCATTATGCGAAACTAATTGTATCTGCAGTTCCTGCGGCGCCGGGCCCGGGTACTTCTCAGGGCCGTCCTGTTATACGCCTGCAGAAAAATGCATATTACATCTCTTCCTGATCATAATACTACCCGCCCGCCTGCAAGTCAATACCAAGTTTTTGCTATTTTTCCCCCCTGTTTGATGTTACTGGCGTCACTTCATCCCGAACTCCCTGCTGATTTCCTCGTACAGATCGAGCTTCTTCACCTTCCCGATCGGAGACAGCGGCAGGTTGTTCCTGAATATGATATCCTCCGGTATCTTGTACTTGGCGAGCTTGTCCGACAGGAATGCCTTTATCTCCTCGGGAGTGATGGCCGAGCCGGGCCTGGGGATGATATAGGCCCTTCCCACCTCGCCCATAACCGGATCGGGCCGCCCCACCACGGCCGACATCATCACATTGGGGTGCCTGGCGATGGCGTCCTCCACCTCGGGGGGATACACATTCTCGCCTCCGCGGATGTACATCTCCTTTTTCCTGCCGCTCAGGACAAGGAACCCGTTCTCGTCGATCATGCCCATGTCGCCGGTGTGGAAGTACCCTTTCTCGTCAAAGGCCCTGCGGTTCTCTTCCGGCCGGTTCCAGTAGCCCTTCATCACCGTGGCCCCGGCGACCGCGATCTCGCCGATGCTGCCGGCCGGAAGCGGGTTGTTCTTCTCGTCCATGACGGCAATCGCCGTTCCCTCCATTGGAAGGCCCACGGTGTTCCTGAGCTTTTCCTCGCCGTGCTCGGGCCGCGTGAAGGTAATGGCGCCGCTCACCTCGGTGAGGCCGTAGGCGTTGCAGGGGAGAACCCCCATGCGGTCCCTGATCCGCGCAATCAGGTCCGCAGGGCACGACTGGCCGGACACAATGGCGATCCTGACCGACCCGAGATCATACTTGCCGATGTTCGGACTGAGAAGCTCCAGGGCGTACTGCGCCGGCACCTGGCCGATGACGGCGATCTTTTCCCGCTCGATTATTTTCAGCGTTTCCTCCGGAACGAAGGCGTCCATCAGGACGAGCTTGTTCCCGAGGTTCAGGCAGCACATCATGGCCATGATCGCGCCGCCCACATGGTTGAGGGGCACGTTGAGAAGCACCGAATAACCCTTCCCGGCCCCGGACGAGGAGAGCATCCCCTCTGAATAGGCAATCAGGTTACCGTGGGTGAGCATCGCCGCCTTGGGCATGCCGGTCGTTCCCGACGTGTACAGGAGGAGCACCGTGTCGTCGGGAGAAACCGCGGCGGCCGCCTTCCTGAGGGAATAATCCGGCTCTCTCAGGAGGTGGACATACGGCACCATGCCGCTCCCTGAAACGCCGCCGTCGAGGAGAACGACATGCTTCAGGCTGGGGACCTCCGGCCGTATCTGGTCCAGGTTTTTGATGAAATCCATGCCGGAAAACCCGGGCATGGTGAAAAGGAGGGATATCCCCGCATCGTTAATGACGAACTTAATTTCAGGAGGGGTGAAGCGCCAGCTTAC
>CAZZHU010000132.1:0-6676 GCA_964654045.1 uncultured Leptospirales bacterium | reverse complement strand
GCGGCCAGGTATATAAACAGGAACTCGGGTCTGCTGGAGAGGTATATGCCGATGCGGTCCCCTTTTGATATCCCCATTTTCAGGAGTCCCGCGGCGATACGGTCGGTTTCGCGGTCGTAGGTGCCGTAGTTCAGCCTCACTTCCTTGAAGACAATGGCTTCCGAGGTGGGATTTTCCTTCGCATGCTTAATCAAGAAATCGCCCAGGACCATGGCTTTCCCCCTTGTCCCTCACGTCGCGTCCCCGGCCGGCGCGGAGCATCCGGGAGGACGCACCGCTGAAAGAACCGGCCACATGCCGCTGCTGTTCCCTCACCGCGGCATGGCCGTGATAACGAATAAACCATTGCCTGTCCGGAATCAATCATTTTTTTTCCGTCGGGGAGGAAAGACGCGGCACCGGGACCTCACGGTTTCATCTGCACCCGCACCTCGAACCCGCCCTCCTCGCGGTTGCCGGCGCTGAACTCGGCGCCGACGACGCCGGCCCGGTACCGCATGATGCGGAGACCCAGGCCGGTATTCTTCATCTCCACGGCTCCCTCGCCGTTGTCACGGATCGCGATAGCGAGGCCTTCCTCGTCGTCTGTCAGGTGGATGAATATCTGCGAGGCCTTCCCGTGCTTGATCGCGTTGATGACCGCCTCCCGCACGATGTAGTAGAGGTGGGTCGCGGTCTGGTTGTCGCCGATCAGGAAGTTGCCGTCCTGCATCACCTTGCAGGAGACGTGGTAGGTCTTTTCCGTGGCCAGGGCCATCTCATCCAGGGCCGACCGGAGGCCGTTCTTTTCCATCTCCACGGGGCTCAGCATGCGCGACAGGCTCCGCGTCTGCACGATGGCGTCCCGGATCATGCTCTCTATGTTCTCGATGTCCGGCAATCCGACCTTGAAGCGCTCCGCCGTTTTCTCCTTCAGGGCCTCGATGAGGAAGGTCACGGCGGTGAGGTTCTGTCCCAGGCCGTCGTGCAGGTCCTGCCCGATGCGCTGGCGCTCGATCTCCGCGACCCGCATGATGCCGTTCTGCAGCGTCCGCGTTTCCGTGATATTGGTGAAGTTCTCGATGACCCCGATAACGCTCCCGTCCTTGGAAAAGTAGGGGGACGCGTGCACGATGAAGGCGGCGTCCTCGTCCCTGACGCGCGTCCTGAACTCGTACTCCATGTATTTATCGCCCTTCAGGATGCGCCTCATTAGAATGCGGTCGGTCCGGATGATCTCCCGGTCCCATGCGGTATGACCGCCCTTTGAAAAATGGCTTGAATCGATATCGAACATATCCATGAAGCGGCGGTTAATGTGAAGCGTCTTGAAGTCCCGGTCGATGACGCGCATCCCGACCGGGGTCGAGTTGAAGATCTGCTCCAGCTCGGTGTAGGCCCTGATCTTCTCGTCCTCCGCCCGCTTCCGGCCGGTGATGTCCTGCAGGGTTTCGATGGCCCCGATGATATTTGACTCGGAATCGCGCAGGAGAGCCGCGGTGAAGAAGAGCCACTTGCCGTACTTGCCCAGGTTGGGGAAAAACCGTTCACTCTCGCCGGCCTCTCCCGCCAGGAACGACCGCCGGAAATCATCGCGGTACTTCTCCGCAAAGACCGGGTCCTGCGCGCTGTACATGACCAGGTCGGCCATCATGGGCCGCTCCTCGCCGTAGAAGGGCTCCCACTGCCGGGTGGTGCCGACCATCCCTTCGGATGAAAGGCCGGTTAACTCTTCGCACGCGCGGTTCCAGTGGGTCACGACATGGTTTTCGTCGATAACGAAGGTGGGGATAGGGCTCCCCTCGATGATCTGCGAAAGCATCCGCCGGCTCCTCCGCAGGGCGATCTCCGCGTTCTTCCGCTCGGTAATCTCGTTGAGGAACCCCTCGGCCCCGATTATTTCACCATGGTGGTAGAGCGGCTGGCTGTAGTAGGTCTGGTATATCATGGTGCCGTCCTTGCGGCGCATGCCGAACTCGCCCCGGACCGTCTCGCCGGCCAGCACGCGCCCGGTCTGGTCCGCGGCTTTCTCACCCCCCTCCCCGCTCTGGGTTATGCTGACATGCCTCCCGATGACGTCATCGCGGGGAAAGCCGAGCATCCGCTCCCACTCCGTGTTGACATACTCGAAGAGCCCCCCCGGGTCTATCCGGTAGTAGCCGAAGGGGGCGTTCTCGATGACCGAGCGGAACCGCTCCTCGCTTTCCTTCAGCTCCTCCAGGGCAACCTCGTGCTCGTCGCGGAGCTCAATGCCGCTCAGGGCGTACTCGATATCGTCGGCGATCTCCTCGAGCAGGGTCTGCTCCTCCCGGTCCGCGATCAGGTCCTCGGAGATGGAAACGGAGAGTATGCCCCGGAGGCGGCCGCCGGGATTGATGCCGATGGTCATCTTTCCCTGGTCCGCGTAGAACGACGACAGCGGACATCCGGCGCAATCAACAGCCGGGTCCCCGCTCACGATGATACCCCGCTGGATCTCCAGGCGGTGCGCGCACCGCGGCATTGTCCCGTCGCGAAGCAGGTCCGCCATGGGAAGGAAGGATTCGCCGAGACCGGCCTCGGCCGTCCACACCATGCGGGAATTCTCATCGGCCAGGGCTATCCAGGCGTAATTATAACTGCGGTTATTGATCAGGTTTTCGCAGATCCCGCTGATAAGCCGGCGCAGGTCCTTCTCCTTGGTGATAAGGTGGTTGATGTCCCGTATCGACCGGACTACCAGATTGAAGTGCCGCATCCGCTCCTGGGTCCGGGTGATACGCTCGCTCAGGAGAGCCACCACGACAGATATAATGATGAACATGAGGACGCGCACATAATCATCAATTGTCGTGTAGTATTGTTTCATGAGCAGGTGCGCGGCAATAAGAGAGAGGGATAGGATGACCGCTACCGCTATGCCCCTCCTGCCCCACCAGAGTGAAGCCATGATAATGGGAACATAAAAAAAATGCGTAAAGACAGTAGTGACATGGAGGATGCCGTAAAAAATAATGATAAATGACAGGCAGATCAAAACCAGGATCGTAATGATGATGGGTTTATAACGGGCCAGGATCCAATTCATCAAATAAACACCTCTGATCTAAACAAATTTATCATTTTAACTACTATTTAACCGGGAAGTAATACGTCAAGATATATCTACAGGATACTATATCACACGATCTGGCAGATTCAACTGGCAACCTGTTTTCTTATGTTAATTTTAACATAACATTATAAATATTTTGTTATGTTAAAATTAACATATTTTGGTTATTGTATATTAAAAAATATATATTGACATTGAGCCCCTTCATGAAAATTTAGTCTTAAGCCTGCGTTACGCAAGCGAAAATTCTCAGGAGGATGCATACTATACGTAACACTCCGGGATTTGCCAAACATGGCGGGTATAGTACAGGAATAACAGTACTGTTATACAGCGATAATAAACCCGATGATAATACCCCCGCCATGGGATCCACTTCCCGGATATGCATGATTATGCGGGATCAAGGCCACGAAGGCATGACACATTGCTCCCGGAGCATTCCTGGCTGACTCTCCGCATATGATAATTAAGTGCAAATAATTTCAGGAGAAATGAACATGGGAAATACATTCATTTTAAACGGGAAAGAAACAGCATTTGCGCCTGAACAGACGATCCTTGAAGCCGCGCAAAATGCCGGTACTAAAATTCCCACATTATGTTATCTGAAAGGATCCGCGCCTACCGGCGCATGCCGGATATGCTGCGTCGAGGTCAAGGGAGCGCGGTCGCTGATATCCGCATGCACCACGCCGGTATCGCCGGGCATGGAAGTTTCAACCGACACCGAGGCTGTCCATCGTGCCAGAAAACTTAATGTCGAGCTGCTGCTGGCCAGCGGCAGGCATAATTGCATAACCTGCGAATCCAACGGAAACTGCCGGCTGCAGGATCTGGCCTACTATTATAAAATCACCCAGCTGCAGTTTAAAGAAAGCGAAACCAGCTATCCCCTTGAAGACGTGAATCCCCTTATCGTCCGCGATTTCAGCAAGTGCATCCTCTGCGGACGATGCGTACAGGCCTGCAACGAGGTCGTGGTCAACCGGGCCATCTCGTATGGTTACCGCGGATCGCGCGCCAAGATTGTGACCGGCGGGGACCTGCCCTATATTGACAGCGATTGTGTTTTCTGCGGCCAGTGCGTGGAAGTCTGCCCTACAGGCGCTCTTACGGAGAAGAAAGCCAAGGGTCTCGGGCGCACCTGGGACACGGAAAAGGTGCGCACGACCTGCCCCTACTGCGGCGTCGGATGCCAGCTGTCGCTGCATGTCCGCGACGGTAAAATCACCAAGGTTACTGCTGTCGAAGACGCCGAACCGAACAAGGGAAGGCTTTGCGTAAAGGGACGATTTGCCTATGACTTTATCTATTCCGAAGAAAGGCTCAAGACGCCCCTGATCCGCAAACCAGACGGAGAATTCCGTGAAGCCTCCTGGGATGAGGCGCTGGATCTTGTCGCCAATAAATTCAAAGAGATAATCAAAGAGCACGGCCCGGACGCCATAGGCGGTTTCAGCTGCGCCCGCAGCATCAATGAGGATTCGTATCAGATGCAGAAGTTATTCCGCGCGGCAATCGGTACCAATAACATTGACCACTGTGCCCGAACTTGACACGCTCCCACCGTCGCCGGTCTGGCGATGTCCTTCGGTTCAGGCGCAATGACGAACTCGTTTAAAGACTTCAACAAGGCTAAAATGCTGCTGCTTATCGGCTCCAATATTACCGAGGCCCACCCCGTGGCGGGAACCTTTGTCAAAGAAGCCGCCCTGAAAGGTGCTGAATTGATAGTGGTCGATCCCCGGTATACGGAGATTGCCGAACACGCCAACAGGCACATTCAGATCAAGGTAGGAAGCGACGTTGCCTTTATCAACGGCCTGATGCATGTCCTGATCACCGAAAACCTTTATGACAAAACATATGTCGATTCCTGCACGGTCGGTTTTGAAGATTTAAAAAAGAAGGTTATGGATTATCCGCCCGAAAGGGCCGCGGAAATCTCCGGCGTCGACGCCGAAACGATCCGCACCCTTGCGCGCCGCCTGGCCGCCGTGAAACCGGTCATGCTCATTTACACCTTGGGTATCACGGAACACACCTGCGGCGTCAACAATGTCATGTCCTGCGCCAACCTCCAGATGCTTCTGGGCAACGTCGGATTTGACTGCGGCGGCGTGAATCCCCTGCGCGGCCAGAACAACGTCCAGGGCGCCTGCGACATGGGCGCGCTGCCCAACGTTTTCCCCGGCTACCAGAAAGTCATAGATCAGGCGGTACGGGACAAGTTCAAGGCGGCCTGGAAGGTTGATTCCCTGCCGGACAAAAACGGACTAACGATGCCCGATATGTTTGACGGCGTTCAGAAAGGCGCCATCAAGGCGCTCTATATCTTCGGCGAAAACGTGGCCAATACGGAACCGGACATTCACCACACGGAAAAATGTCTGTCTTCGGTTGACTTCTTGGTCTGCCAGGACATCTTCCCGACCGAGACAACACGCTTTGCCCATGTGATTCTTCCGGCCGCGGCCTGGAGCGAAAATGACGGCACCTTCACCAGCAGCGAGCGGCGGGTCAACCGGGTTCGGGGCGTGAGTCCCGCCCCGGGCCAGGCCATGCCCAACTGGTGGATATTCAGGGAAATCGCGAAAAGAATGGGACACGGGTGGGAATCCAACAGCGCACGGGAAATCTGGGACAATGAGATTTCCGTTCTGGCTCCGTCAATGGCCGGTATTAAATACAGCCGCATCGAAGGCGACGGACTTCAGTGGCCCGTGCCGACGTTGGAGCATCCCGGCACTCCCACTCTTCATAGAGAAGGAAAATTCACCTGCGGCCAGGGCGTACTCAAGGCCCTTGACTGGACACCGCCCGCGGAGGTTGCGGATAAGGAGTATCCGCTGGTGCTCTCCACCGGCAGGCGCCTTTTCCATTACCACACCAGGACACAGACCGGGAGATGCGAGGGCATCAATGATCTTCTCGGCGAGGAAACGGCTGATATTTCCGCTGCGGATGCCAAAGCCAAAGGGATTACGGATGGAGAAACAATTACCGTAAAATCACGGCGGGGCGAGGTCAAGGTCAGGGCACGCGTTACGAATCAGGTGCCGCAGGGCCTTGTCTGGATGGCATTCCATTTCCGTGAAGCCTGCGCCAACTGGCTGACGAACCCGGTTTACGACCCCATCAGCAAGACGGCGGAATACAAGGCCTGCGCTGTGCGGATTGAAAAAGTGCAGTAGAACGATAAATCCTCCCGCGAAAAACGCGGGAGGATTTTTATAATATCCTGTACATTTATCACTGGCACACAACGGCTGTCCCCTGCAGTCCCTTCCAAATATCCCCAGAAAAACACCAATAACATGTTCAACCACTGACCCCTCATAGAATATAAAGAACAGGATGTTTAAGCTTTTTACTAGCTTTTAAAGTGTGCCTTATCAGGTATTGGCCCATGCGGCAAAATGGGTTTAATCAGATTGAAAATCACAAGAATCCGGGATATATCACTCACAAAAAATGCTGGACAAGGAACTTGACAATTATGGAATATAAAAAATCAGGTTTCATGTGTTGATTTTTTTAATATCAAAAGGAGACGTATATGGCAAACAAACCAGTAGAGATTGTCCAGGCGGCAATCGG
>CAZZHU010000131.1:0-12456 GCA_964654045.1 uncultured Leptospirales bacterium | reverse complement strand
CAAAATAGTATCGAACCTTCCTTATTATTGTTCTTCTGAAATGCTCTTCGAATTCACGCGATACGCCGCGGCGCCGGCATACGTGATGCTCCAGAAAGAGCTTGCCGACCGCATCATGGCCCCGCCGGGGAGCAAGAGCTATGGGGCGCTTACGGTGACCCTCGGCTTTTATTATGCGCCGCGCCGGATTTTCACGGTACCCCGCGAGTCCTTTTACCCCCGGCCGGACGTGACATCGTCCTTCCTGATGCTGGCAAGGCGTCCGTCGCTGCCCCTCGCCGGAAAGGATATTGACCTGTTTCACCGCCTGGTGAAATCGGCCTTCTGGGGAAGGAGAAAGACCATACTGGCCGCCCTGTCGGGATCGCCTCATATTGACATCGGCCGGGAAGGGGCGGCGCGTATTCTTTCCGGGGCCGGCATCGATCATGGCCGCCGCGGCGAGGAACTGGGCCTCGAAGAGTATTTAGCGCTGGCCCGGGCTTGTGCATTATCATTGTCATCGCGAGTGAAACGAAGCGATCTTGTTGATGATAGTGATGAGGAGAAATAAATATTCGTTGCTTCATGGTGCTATCTGCGTCAATATCAAGATTGCTTCGTCGCTGCGCTTCTCGCAATGACCAGCTGAATTATTATTGCTTATTTTCGATATAGCTTCTAGTAATGCCTGTACAGGTGTATAGATGACCCGTCTTGATCCATCAACCATTGAAAAACTTCTCTCCCGCGTGCAGAAGCCGGCGCGTTACATGGGGCGCGAGCTGAACGTTATCGTCAGGGATGAGGCGCGCTTCCGCATGGCCCTGTCGTACCCCGACCTGTACGAGGTGGGAATGTCCAACAACGGGCTCCGCATCCTGTACGATATCGTGAACGCGGTCCCGGGCGCGGCCTGCGAGCGGGTGTTCGCCGCGGCCGATGATTTCGCCGATGCCCTCCGGGAGGACGGCGTTCCCCTCTTCACCCTTGAGACCTATACTCCCCTCCGGGAGCTGGATATTATCGGCTTCAACCTTTCCCATGAGCTGCTCTGCACCAACGTTCTGCAGATACTCGACCTGGGGGGCGTTCCCCTTCGGCGGCGTGACCGGGGCGAGGGGATGCCGATAGTTATCGCCGGCGGCGAAGCCGTATCCAACCCCTTTCCCATGGGCGACTTTATCGACGCCTTTTTCATCGGCGACGGAGAGGAGGGAATCCGGGAGATCGTGACGGCAGCCCTTGCCGCGAAGGAGGCGGGCCTGGGCAGGGTCGAAACGATCGGGCGCATCGCCGCTGTCGATGGCGTGCTGCTGCCGTTCCGTTACGAATTTTCCTGTGGCGGGACGGGAATTGCCGATAGCGGCGGGCCCACGGTCCGCAAGCGGGTGTACCGGGGTACAGACCTGGTCGACCCGGTCAAGCCGCTGGTGCCCGGCATCCGCATCGCCCAGGAGCGGATCGTCATCGAGGCGACCCGGGGCTGCAGCAACTTCTGCAACTTCTGCCATGCCGGGTTCTATGATCTTCCCTACCGGTGCTATGATCACCGGGCAATCGCCGCTCGCATTCTCGATATCGCGCGGAACACCGGCTACAACGAGGTAACCCTGTCTTCCCTTTCCATCAGCGATTATCCGCACCTGGCACCTCTCATCAATGATGTCCTTCCCGATCTCACGGCGATGGGAGTATCGGTATCGTTCCCGTCGCTCCGGGTCGACACGGCCACGCTCCCGCTGATCGAGCAGGTGTCGGATCTCCGGCGGGCGTCGCTCACCTTCGCGGTCGAGTCCGCCTCGGAGCAGGTGAGGGCGCGGGCGAACAAGAGGATCTTCATGCAGGACCTTGTCGAGATCGTGCGGCATGTGTACGCGCGCGGGTGGAAGGTCATCAAGCTTTACTTCATGATAGGCCTCCCGGGGAGCGGGGAGTATGACGAGGCTGAGGAGATCATCGCGCTCCTGAAAGAGATACACCGGGTCGGCGGCCGCAAACTGGACATCAACGTTACCGTGTCTCCCTTCGTGCCGAAGCCTCACACCCCCTTCCAGCGGGAGCCGCAGAGGGGCAGGGATTACTTCGAGGAGACCGTCCGCCGGATCAAGCGCGGCCTGCCGCGGTCCGTCACGATCAAGAACCATGACGTGGAGGCGTCCATCATCGAGGGCGTTCTGGCCCGGGGCGATTCCCGCCTGGGGGAGGTGATAGAGCGGTCGTACCGGGGCGGATGCCGTTTTGACTCATGGGACGAGCATTTCAGGTATGACATATGGAAGCGGACCCTCGATGAAGTGCTCCCCGGATGGGAGGAGCGCCTCGAGCGTCCCCTTGAGGGGCCGCTCACCTGGCGCTTCGTGCAGACCGGTTTCGAGGGGCTGGTGGAAAAACGGGCGGCGGCGAGCGCGGCGTGCGCGCCCCTGCGCGAAAGGCTCCGGCAGCCGCGGGAGGCTATTGACGCGGCCCGCCTGAAGGAGGCAAAGCGCCGGTTTTCCCTGCGCTATGAAGTCACCGGGAGGATACGGGTCCGCTTCACGAAGACCGGCATGATGCGGTTCATCCCGCACATTGATTTCATGGAGATCGTGAAGCGGGCGCTCCGCATGGCGGACGCGCCGGTGGCCATGTCCCAGGGCTTCAATAAGCGCGAGCGCCTGTCCGCCGGCTTCCCCACGCCCCTGGGAATCGAAAGCGAGGCCGAGCTGGTTGACATAGATCTCTGCGGCGATATCGGCGGTGATTTTACCGCCCGCGTCAGCGCCTGCCTGCCCGGCGGGATAGAGGCGGCCGGCGTCCGCGCCATCGACATCAGGTCGGCCTCCCTCATGGCCATGACCGGGGTCATCGAATACAGGGTGACGGCCGCGTCCGGGACAGGGGCCATTACCGGCGGTCTTGCCGCCAGGCCGGACTTCGTCAAGCATGGAAAAAGAACGGAGCGCAACGCTCCCTGTGACATGGTCGTGCATTCATATGAACTGGAAGAAGGGAATTCTGTTCTCCTGCGCCTGTTTGCCGGCTCGGAGGATTCCGTGCGGATCGATGACGTGGTTAAAACGCTCGCCGTGGCTGCTTGCCAATCAATGCAGGGCCTCCGCATTATCAAGACGGCGCAATACAATCTCACGGACGGGAAGCTGAAGATGCTCGAGTAGACCTCTCTGTTGTTCTGATTACACTGTATATTTTTAAGACCCCCCCCCGAGAAGTGTATACCGAGTTCTTTTTTTGATGTCATGTACCATCCGGAAAATTGCTCTCATTCCATCTTGACCAGACGGGTCTGAATCGATCCCTCTATGCTTCAAATGAACCAGGCCGTATCAATATGCAACGCAGAGTATAAAGACAGTAGTGGCATTGCACGCGAGCCCTACGCTGCTCAACCAGGCCCCGGATGAACTGTTGTCGTATCTGCCTGCTGTTCCTGTACTGCCGGGAACGCAGGTATTGGAATTGCATGTCCAGCTGTTGCAGCTATTTGCGTCGCCAGCATACGTTCCATCGGTACGGCTTCCTGACCACCAGTGACTTGTAATCCCGGTCCCGTTTCCCAGCGTGTCATTGATGCCGGTTGCGGTAAAGAGATTGCTCCAGATGTCTTTCATCAAGGTCCCGGTCCCATCCGCTTTAATGCCGTATACAGGCAGCGCAGCATACCCCGTTTCAACAAGGTCTTTCATCTGGTCGGTGCTTGAGAAGCTGATAAAAGACTTTTTGAATCTCTTTTCGGATAGGGCGGTGATACCGGAGGCCGCCGTCCGGCACATGGAATCGGCATCGCTTCTGCTATTTAATTTTCCATCATGGAGGCCTCCATTATACAGGTATATCCTGTCCGGGGCATAGTTCAGCGATGCCATCGCCATGGTCAAAACATTATCATCGCTTTTCGTGTCATCATTGCAACCAACAAGGGCGGTTCCTATGGATAATCCGGCCACCAGTAAAAACACAATTATTCTCGATACAAACTCCATTTTAAATACTCCCTCCATCTTAATACTTCAACACTCGGTTGTTTTCGTAATCGGCGATGTATACCCTGCCGGCATGCACCGCTATCGAAGTGGGATTATACAAGGTTGCAGCGCCGATCCCGCCTTTATTGGCGGCTCTGGTTGTAAAACTTTCCTGCTGCCCATACACGCGTGACGCCGTTGTGCTTGTCCCTGAATAATACAATATGCGGTTGTTTGCATAATCGGGTATGTATATCCCGTCATTAACCACCGTTATTTCCTCAGGACCGAACAGGCTGTCGGCGCTGACCCCGCCATTGTTGCCTGTACCGGTGGTAAAGCTGCCGCCCTGACCATACACGCGCGTGGCTGTTGTGCTGGTCCCGGAATAATACATGACGCGGTTGTTGTAATATTCACTGATATATACCCCGCCGGCATCAACGGTTACCCCGGTAGGATAGTTCAGGCTGGTGGAAGTGGTCCCAGCGGCATTGGAGGTAAAGCTGCCTCCCTGTCCGTACACGCGTGTTGCGGTGGTGTCTGTCCCGAAAAAATACAACACGCGGTTGTTGGAGCCTTCAGAGATGAATACCCCGCCGGCGCCCATCGCTATTCCATTGGGACCATTCAGGCTGGTGGCGGTGGTTCCAGCGGCACTGGAGGAAAAGCTGCCTCCCTGCCCGTATACCCGTGTCGCGGTGGTGCTTGTCCCCGGATAATACAAAACGCGGTTGTTGGTGCCGTCAACGATATATACCCCTCCGGCATCCACGGCTATAGTATTAGGAAAATACAGGCTGTCGGCGCTTATGCCGCCTTTATTGCCTGTATTGGAGGTAAAACTGCCTCCCTGTCCGTACACTCGTGTCGCGGTGGTGCTTGTCCCGGAATAATACAAAACACGATTGTTCCCTTGATCGACTATATAAACCCCGCCGGCATCCGCCGCCACATCGGCAGGATTACCCAGGCTGTCGGCGCTGATGCCGCCGTTATTGGCTGTATTGGAGGTGAAACTGCCTCCCTGCCCGTACACCTGCATTGCGGGTCCGCTCAAACCCAGCAGGAGCAGGAGCATGTTGTCGTTCTTCTCGGGTTCATTGCAGCCTGGCAGCAGTACCAGTGCCATGGCCAGTGATACAAGTATGGTTTTCTTCAACATCGTACCCTCCAGATTATATTTCAAAAAAAGGTTTTTGAATCCCGGTTGTTTGTATGTATGCTACAATATTATGCAATTGTACATACATCGAACGATGGAGGGGGCGTAAAAATATGAAAGTAATCTGAGGGCTCGCGTGGAACAGGGATGGCTTAACTACATGTGCTTGTTCAGTAGGTTGGAGAGCTCGACGCGGTTCTTCAGGCCGGTTTTCTGGTAAATGTTATGTATATGCGTCTTGGCCGTCAAGAGCGCAATCTCGCACTCATGGGCTATCTCCTGCGAGGAAAGGCCGCTGCACAGGAGAAGGAGCACCTCGATTTCCCGCTGGGTAAGGCGGTGCTCATCCTGGAGGCCGGGTATACCCCCCGCTTCGCGCACGATCATGATAATGCCGATGAGCCCGCCGGTCTCGTTTTTCACTCCGAGAAGGGTCGTTTCCAGCGCGGTACCGCCGGCTTTTCCGGAGGCCGCGAGAATGACCGGGCGCTTCGACTCGCGGCTGCGGATCAATTCGTCGATCTCGTGTTTAAGGATTACCGGTGAAGCGAAAAGACTGAATATGGAGCCGGGTTTCGCTTTTGTATCGGATTGCCGGGCCAGGAGCCGCGCGGGCTCGTTCAGGAAGAGGATTTCCCCCCGCGTGTTTAAAACAAACAGGGCTTCGCGCATTCCCTCGAAAAGCTCGGACGCGGGATTATCTGGAACGAGTGTCATGAGCCCGTATTTCTTTATGGCGATGCGGATGCCGAACACGAGCACGATGAAGCAGAAAACGTAGTACATATGGATGAATAACGCCTGCGCCGCGTTTGAATAGCCTGCCGGAAAGAACAGGTGCGCCAGGCCGAGTGTTCCCGCCAGGCTCGAGAGGATTATGATAACGGCCTGTTTCTTTTCCCGGGGCGTTTTGACCCTGAACCGCCAGTAAATGGCAAGGGCGGTGCATATGATGTTGGACCCCATCATGCAGGAATAGAAGACAGCAGTCCACAATGATTCTTTTACCGCGAGCCCCCAGCCCCAGGGCATCCTGACAAAACCGGTAATTACCGGCAGTATGGTTATTGTCGGGAGTGCCAATAGAAGGGGCAGGGCGTAGTATGCCGCCGTGAAGATGCGGCTGCGCGCGAAAATTTTAATTCCGGCCAATTCCATGAAGTAGCGGACTTCCAGGGCCAGGAAGAAGCAGGCGATGAGGGTGAATATGCGGTACCAGAACCAGCATGATGTTTCATCAGGCGACAGGAAAAACTGGATCATTATAATTGAGTAGACGGTATACGAACCCGCCAGGGCCGTGTAAAGACGGTTAAGTTTAGAGAGCCGGTTCAGCCGGTACACATGCAGCGCGCTCTCGAAACTAATGAAGGCGGAAATAAGATAGGCTGTTACCGGAATATTCATGGTGCATCATAAAATCGGCTTTGTAAAAAATCTACTTTTTTTACAAGTAGATCCATGATTCGGAGATTTATCACCCCGCCGCTGGTATTCACGCACTTCGTGTTCGCCTTTTTCTACTTTTCGCTCGCCGTTATCGCGGCCGTAATCGTGGAAAACATCGTCGCGGTTAAACGGAAACGCGAGGGCGCCGTCATCATTCTGGCGGGTATCGTGCTTCTGGCCGTGGCGACGATAAACGACAACCTCAACGCGAGCTTCTATATCAATTCCATCAACCTGGTGGATGTAAGCACCGTGATTTTCGTGCTGAGCCAGGCGCTGGTGCTGTCCAGGCGCCTGACCGGGGCCTTCACCAGCGTGGAAACGCTCTCCCGCGAGCTTACCGAGCTCAACACGGGCCTGGAGCGGCAGGTAAAGGAACGGACCGTGGAGCTCGAGTCCGCCTACGAATCGATAAAGGCTATCTCGATACGCGATTCACTTACCGGGTGTTACAACCGCCGCTTCATGGAAGAGCGGCTTCCGATAGAAATAGAGCGCGCCCTGCGATACGGCTGCCCCCGACGATGAGCTTCGGTGTAACGGGCTTTATGACAACGGCCCGCGGGATGAAAATTACGATGAGGGAACTGCTGGAATCGGCGGACCGGATGCTGTACCGCGCGAAGAATGAAGGGCGCAACCGGGTAGTCACCGGCCCCTGTCAATGACCGCTTGAATCGCGGGGGAATATAAACCGATATTCAGTGCCGCCTTCAGTGGCAACATCATACTCGCCGTCGAGCTGCTTCACAAGTGCCTCGATAAGCTGTATTCCCAGGGTTGCCGGTTCTTCAGGGCTTCTGACCGAATCCATGCCGATGCCGTTGTCGGCGATGACCATCGAATAAGCATTCGCCCCTGTTTCATGGAAAGAGATGCGCACGGAACCCTCTCTGCCGGGAAAGGCGTGCTTGAATGAATTGGTGACAACCTCGTTGATGATCAGGGAAACCGGTATTGATATGTCCAGGGGAACGGAAACGTCCGAGATGTCATAGTCGATCGATATCTTCTGCTCTCTTCCCCCGGCGAGAAATGAAATGCTGCTGATCAGATTATTGATAATTCTCTTCATGCTGATGACGGCCAGGTCGTCCGAACCGTAGAGTATTTCATGTATCGAGGCCAGGGTAAGTATCCGTCCCTGGGTTTCCTTGAATATTGAGTTCATCTGTTCATCTTGTATGGAATAGGCCTGCAGATTGATGAGGCTCGAGATGATCTGCAGGTTGTTTTTCACCCGATGGTGAACCTCCTTTAGCAGCACCTCCTTTTCGGTTAATGACCTCCGTAAACTATCCTCCGCCTCAATTCGCTTTTTCTCGCGGACCAGGGATTGCCCGATTATCATGAATGATAGTACCGTTACGACGAGCAGGATTACGATGAAGGCCCTGTTGATGTTCTTTGCCAGATTGTTTATGACTCCCTCCACGTCCCTGTAGTAAACGCCGGTGCCTATGATCCATTGCCATGGCTCAAAAAGGGCGATGTAGTAGATTTTTTTTGTTTCAATATCCTTTTTATCGGTCCATTGCCAGATGTATTCCACGAAACCCGCCTTATGTTCTTTCGCCACCTTCACCATTTCGACAAAAAGATATTTACCGGATGAATCGGCATAGTCGCCGAGATCCCGTCCCTCCAGGTCCGGCCGATAGGGATGCATTATCATCCTCGGTGACGTATCATTGATCCAGAAATAGTACTTATTGTCCGGGCCGTATCGCAGTTTACTGATGCGGAGAAGGGCCCGTTTCCGGGCCTCCCCGGGGCTGAACTCTCCGCGCTGCGCGCGGGATTCGTAATCGGAGAGAAGGCTCAGAATCGTCATGGACAGGTCGACGGGTAGCTGTTTTTTCGATTCCAGCAGGGCGTGTTTGAAGGAGGGGATCGATACGATATGAGTGGTTATTATGAAAAGAATAATTGTTATTATCACAGGGCCGGCGGTCTTTGCCGCGATAATCCATCCCGGTGTTGCCGCGGGGAATATGGTTCTATTTTTTTTCATTCTTTGTTGCTATGCAATGACACAATGAATGGTTTTACCCGCTGCATGGCCGCGGCGGGATCGAATTCCCCTTGCAGAATACCATGTGCCTCGGCATCGTCTGTTTCCTGCGGCAGCCGACATGCAGGGATCATGTTTCGCCATGTTCAAGCCAGAGAAAAAAGTGAGCAGGAAATACCATGCCGCATATCATCTGTCAGTATATAATAATACCCGTCAGCGCATTTAGCAACAAAAAAAGATCAGCCGGATGTTCGCAGATAACAAGTATTGGACTTTTTTCATGGGGTCCTGGAGGCGAAGCACCTTAAAGAGCCCCCGCAGGCGGCCCCTGCGGGGGCGAGACGGCAGTCTCGCGGCACGACTATTTTATTTCATCTTCATTATTATAAATTTGCAGGATTCTATCCAATGTCGCCAGCTTCATGAGAATCATTATATCCGCCGAAATATTTAAAAAACCGATTGTACAGTTGTTTTTTTCCAATTCTTTTTTAACATTGACCAGCATGCCCATTCCCGCTGAATCAATAAAAGTCACTTCCTTGAGATCCAGAATCATACTTTTTACATTTTCATGCATCAATTGTAATATTGCGTCCCGGATGTCCCTGCTGCAGAAATAATCCAGTTCGCCTTTCAGCATTATAATTTTATGATCTCTCAGGTCCCGGTAACGTATATTCATAAATGCCAACCAAAGTGTGTTATATATCTATATGGAACAATGAGACAGAATGGATATTCTCCAAACCAGTATAAGACATCGAATGGATAATTTCAACACAACAAGCGTCATGCAAAGGGATTGCGGTTTTGCGTGGCTACCCTAAAAGCCCCCGCCCTGGCCTCCGGTGAGCGCGAGACGCCGGTTTCGCAACAAGTCAATTCTATTCATGCAGTATCCATTCTCTGGCTTCGGCAACGGTGGCAAACATGCGGTTCAGTTCCTCGCTGATTTCCTTCGTTATGGTTTTATCATATCTCTTTACGCATGTGGCGGGGATGGAATTTCCCACCACCACAAAGGCCATTTTAAACCGGCCGTTTTTTTGAATGAATCGGGCCACCTTTTCTTTTACATAATCCTGGTCTCCGGGAGATACAATGCGCTGCTCCCTGACATCGCTGATAATCCTGTATAGTCCCTTCTCCTCCAGGAAATTCATTGAAAAATCAATGGCATTCCGAAACTCTTTGCTCCTGCAAAAACCCTGCCAGGTCTGGAATAGTATTCCGTTTTCCGCATCATGCAGTATTCTTATATATGGTTTTTCAAATATCAGGATTGCCGACAATAGTAACTCCGGATGATTTTATTTTTAATAGTAGTATACTATACTAGTATATCCTGTAAATAATTTTTTTACTGGAAACGGGGTATCATGGCGGTTGCGTCGATTGGGATAATGGACGGAGTGAATTTTTTACTTGAATTATTCATGTGTAAAAATTATATTCTAATTGAGCAATTGCTCATGAATTGCGGAATCTGCCCGATCCTGTCATTAAAAGGAGGGGATTATGGAAATAACAAGCATCAGCGGTCCCGATGTGGTTCCCCGGGGATTTTCCACTGAGCCGCCCCGGCAGGAAGAACCGGCCAGAAATGAGCCGCCTCCTGTTAATAGTAGCCCGGAACCGGCCGAAAATAATAAGGGAACCACAATCGATACATACGCATAGGAAGGTGACATGGGAACGGTGAGCAAGGCCGAGAAAGCGGCATATAACGACGAGATCAAGGACATAAAAAAAGAAGTCGAGCAGATCAAAAAGTCGATCAACGAGGCGCTCTCGAAAAAAAAGAAACACCCGGCAATCGCCAATTACTACAACCTCGAGCTGGCCTCCCGCGAGATGGATGCCATAGAGAATTTCATCAAGATGAACGACCTGTCCGTGGAAATGCTGAACCTGAAAAACACCACCTTCCTGGAATACGCCCGCAAGGAATTCTACAAGGTGCTCCAGTATCTTGAGGAGATCGTCGGTAAAGAGGTTGACCGCTCCCTGAAGGAAAATGATGAATACCTTGCCACCATCAAGGAGGTCAATCCAGGCCAGATCCTCAGTTTCGTGCAGCGCATGCACAGGCTGCTCGGTGAACTGAAACATAACTTCGGCCAGGATTCCAAGTGGAAGTGGTCCTTTGTCGAATGGCAGGCGCGCGCGGCGATCATCACCAAGAATATTACCAGTTTTTCCGAAGTGGCGAAGTTCAGGGACCCCCGGTCCGATTTCTTCTATGTTCGCCGGGACCTCATGCAGTTGTGCAAGGACAGTCTCACGGAAGCGGCCAAGCAGTTCCGAACCAAGTATGAAATGGCCGGCAAGGCCAGGGATGACTTGAAAAGCTCCATATCGTACCTTGCGGCGCTCAGGAAAATCCATGTTCTTTTCGGCGAGGATACGGAAGCGACGAAGCTTAAAAATATCATAGATGCCGCCAAGATGGCCCTCGAAGCCGACGATAAAGCCAAGGATAAAGATAAGAAAGATAAAGATAGAGAAAAAGATTACAAAAAGTAAAAATTTGACTTTTTGGCTTGACTACCATTATTTTTTTTATTACTATGCTATTAGCACTCAATAGTATAGAGTGCTAATAGCATAGGTGAGTCCGATGACCCGCGATATAGTTAAAGAAAGGTCCCTTGAAGAAAGGGAAGCTTCTATATTACAGGCAATTGTATACGAATATATAACCAAGGGGAAACCTGTTGGTTCCCGTTCATTTGTGCACAAGTATTCCCTGGCGGTTTCGCCGGCGACCATGAGAAACATCATGTACGACCTGGAGAGCCTGGAATACCTGAAGCAGCCGCATACTTCCGCGGGAAGGATCCCGACCGACAAGGGGTACCGGTTTTATGTTGACTCGCTCCTTGACTCGTACGATTTTTCTCTAAAAGACCGGGAGATATCAGTTAAAGAAGAAGCGATCAAAAGGGAAGTCCAGCTTGACAAGATTTTTTCCGTGATCACGAAAATGCTTTCAACCGAATCGCATTATGCGGCGGTGATGCTGACGCCCCGTTTCGATTTCACGGTGGTGAAACGTGTCGTACTGGTTCCCATGGATAACAACGAGATACTGTTCATCCTTATCACGAGGACCGGCGTGGTGGAGACCAAGAAGGTGATGGTCTCTTCCAATGTAACGCAGGATGACCTGCATAATTTTTCCAAGTACCTGACGGGAGAACTCTGCGGATACGCCATCTATGAGATCAAGGACACCATCTTCGAGCGGCTCCGGAAGGAGAAGGAGACCGGTCTCAACAAGGAGATGGCCCTTGATATCGCCCAGCTTGCGGTCTCGGAAAGCGACGAGCCCCGCCTTCACATAGATGGAATTGAAAACCTCCTGAAGATACCGGAGATGGTCGAAGAGGACCGCCTCCACAGCCTTCTCAGCATCATAGAGGAGAACAATATCCTCCGGCGGATACTGCTGCGGACCCTCGAAAAGGAGGGGATACAGACGCTGATCGGGGATGAGATAGATGAGGAACATGTCAAGGGCTGCAGCATGGTTTCCACGTCGTATAAAATCGGCAACAAGCTGGTGGGGGCCATTGGCGTCCTGGGGCCCACGAGAATGGATTACGAGAAGGTCGTTCCCCTGGTTGACTACATCGGCAGGGTCGTGACGGAACTGCTGACCAAGATGTCGAAGTAGGGACGGGGGAGAGGCGCAACGGCGCCATTGACGATGAAGCGCGGCATGTGGCAGGGAACTGCATACACCATACGCGCCCTCGGACCGCGCACCGCCGAGGGCGCCCGATCCGAGGGCGCGTATGTATATACTATACGGGGTAGATGATGGATAAGCACAAGGAACATCACAAGTCAAAAGAAAAGGAGAATCACGAGGC
>CAZZHU010000130.1:0-12715 GCA_964654045.1 uncultured Leptospirales bacterium | reverse complement strand
TACCTGGTGGACAGGGAGGGGCGCGTCGTAACATCCACCGGCGGCTTCGAATATAAAAACCAGGGCAGGGACTTCCGCCTGGTCGACAGCTCCACCGGCAAACTGGTGCAGAGCGTGGCCGCCTGCATCAAGACAACCCGCCACGGGAGCGACCACTATACCGGGCACCTCGGCAACACGGTCATCGCGATGTGGAAATGGTACAGCTATTTCGAATGGGTTTTCCTCATGGAAGTGGACCGGGGGGACGCCCTTTCATCCGTTACAACCATGGCGGCCCTCTACCTGATCTCGGGCATCATCTTTATCGCCGCGATCCTTTACATAGCCTTCATGAATTTTAACAGGATCATGAGGCCCATCAACAGGATCATCGACGCCATCAAGGTCATGTCAATGGGCGACCTCACGGTCAGGGCCGGCATCCATTCGCAGAGCGAAGTGGCGGACATCGGCGAGAGCCTGGACCAGTTCCTGAACAACATGTCATACATCGTGAAGAACGTCAAGGACATCTCGATCACCCTGGCAACCTCGTCCGAGCAGATGTCAGCGTCATCGGGGCAGTTCACGGAAAACGTGCAGCGCCAGGCGGCGTCCGCCGAGGAGATCATGTCCACCGTGGAGGAGCTCTCTTCCGGGCTTGAGAACGTGAGCGACGGCGCCCGCGACCAGTTCTCCAGCCTCACCTCCCTGGGCGGCATGATGAAGGAGCTCTCGGACTCGATCAACGGCATGGCGGCCCGCGTCAAGGACGCGCTGAACCTGACGGGCCAGATCTCGGCAAAGGCCAAATCCGGGAGCGATTCCCTCACCGTTATGAACCAGAGCATGTCGACCATTGACGGGAGAACAAGGGAGATGACCAATATCATTGAGATCATCAACGGCATCTCGGAGCAGATCAACCTGTTAAGCCTGAACGCGGCCATCGAGGCGGCCCGCGCCGGGGACGCGGGCCGGGGCTTTGCCGTGGTGGCAGACGAGATCTCGAAGCTGGCGGACCAGACCGCTACAAGCCTGAAAGATATCGAAACCCTGATCCGCGTCAACAACGAGGAGATCGGCACCGGCATCGCCAACGTGGGCACCACCGTCAAGGTCATCAGCGACATCATCGACGGCGTCGAAACCATCAGCCGCATGATGAACCTGATCTATGAGAACATGGAGCGCCAGCTGGCCACCAACGAGACCGTGAACACCGAGGCAATAAAGGTGCAGACCCGTTCCAGCGAGATCCGGACCGCTACGGAAGAGCAGAAAATCGCCGCCGAGGAGATCGTGAAATCGGTTTCCTACATAAATGAGCTTTCACAGAAAAACGCGGCCACGTCGGAGGAGATGACCGCCAGCACCCAGGAGCTGGCGCACATCGCCGGCAGCCTTTCCCAGCGCGTCGACTACTTTAAGGTGTAGCGGTTCGTCATGCCTTATCCCTACGGGTAACCGATAACTATCGCGTCCCACAGCTCCCGCGGCCCCTGGCCGATGCGCCAGAACGCCACGGAGGGTATGTGGTACGATTTATACAGCCTGAGCTTCGCATGAATCGAGGCTATGTCCTCGTAAAACACCTTCACCCTGACCTTTTCCGTGTATTCAAATGAAGGCCCCTTTCCCGGGGAACGCTGCGGCCCGTCGTCCGATTGTTTCGCCAGCTCCACCGCCTGGTGATAGGTCACCGCCCGGTTGATCTTCCTGCCCTGCCATGCCCTGCCGTACAGGGGAATCCCCATGACGAGCTTGTCCCGGGGAATGGAGCTCGTCGCGTACCCGGCCGCCGTATCGCACCAGTCGAGAGAGGATACGGGACCGGCCTTGCTCGTTTCCCAGTGCTGGTCATAGGCCATGATGAAGACCTTGTCAACGATGTCCGCGATGGCCGCGTAGTCATAGGCGGCCCTGCCGTTCCCGTTCAGGCGGACCGGGACGGCCACGCTCAGGGTCCTCTCCGGCATCTGCTTCTTGAGATCGGCGAGAAAATCGAGATAGCCCTGCCTGTCATCCGGGTGGAGCGATTCGAAATCGATCTGGATCCCGGCGAAATTTTCAGACGCGGCCACGATATCGCCGAGGAGAAGCTCCCGGGCAGTACCGTTCTTATCGAGGCAGAAATGGAGGAGCGTCGGGTCCGAGAGGTTGAATACGACCAGGTGTATCCCCGGCGCGTCCCCGGTGAAGGGGAGCGCCGGCGCGGCTGTGGAACCCCTCAACCTGCCGTCCCTGTTCACCGAGCAGCCGAAGTAGAGGACATCCGTCAGGGTTTCACGGCCCGTGATCTTCGCTTCCTCGCCCTTCATCAGGTATGCCCAGACCTCCTGGAAGCGGCAGGGGCGCCGCTTTCCCGTATCGTTCCGGTGCTGCCCCGAGCAGTTGAGGATGACCGCGCATAGTATGACGGCGCTGGCCGGTTTTATGACATGGCGCATCAATATGTTCATTATTTCTATATTCCGCTACTATTATAGTCGGTCATACTCCCCTGTATCAATTACAAAAAAGCGCCAGACTCGAAGGGGAGCGTCCGAGCAGTATGTCAAATATAAAAAAACCATCCCCGGGGGCAAATCAATTTTCATGATAGTTGCGTGTTGGCTTTTTTCATATATCAGGAAAAGCGCCGCCAAATAGTATTGACAGATTGGATTATGCCGTATAGAAGTATGGTTTACCGGCTCAGGATCGTCCATTTGATAATCACCTTGCCCCGAGGTACTGCCCCGAATGGATTACGAAGAACAATCGAAACAGGCGCTGATAGACTTCATCCACAAGCTGGAAGGCCATGTGACGGATGCCCGCCAGGACCTTGTGCGCCTGGGCCTCTATTCCTCCATCGTCGAGCAGGCGGCGGAATCGATCGCCGTAATGGACCTGAACGGAAACTATCTCTTCTTCAATAAAAGCTACGAGACACTGCGGGGATATACGCGGGACGAACTCATTAACAAGAAATTCAAGGATGTCTACTCCGCCGAGGAGAGATGCAAGCGCGAACAGGCTTTCGAGGAGGTCATGGCAAAGGGATACTGGAAAGGTGAACTGGATTACCAGCGGAAAGACGGGTCCTATGTCCCCACCTCCTGCACCACCGTGCTCATGAAGGATAAGAACGGCCATCCCGTAGCCACCATCGGCCTGATGACCGACATCACGGAGCTGAAGAACGCCGAGATGAAGATGAAGGAAGCCCGGGATGAGGCCGAGCGGGCCAACCGCCTGAAAAGCTATTTCCTGGCCACCATGAGCCACGAGATCAGGACCCCCATCAACGCCATGCTCGGCTTCACGGAAATGCTCATCGACGAGGAATCCGACGCGGAAAAAAAGACCCGCCTGGGGCTGGTGCTCCAGTCGGGGAAAATGCTCCTCGACCTCGTCAACGACATCCTCGACCTGTCGAAAATCGAGGCGGGACAGTACGAGATCGTGACGGCGCCCTTCTCCATGGAGGAAACGATCAGATCGGTCCATGTCCTGTTTGAATCGGCCGCCCGCGAAAAGGGCCTTGACTTCAGGATCTCCCTGTCAGACAGCCTGCCCGGCCTCGTCATGGGCGACCAGAAACGGATGCGCCAGATAATCCTGAACATGGCCAGCAACGCTTTCAAGTTCACGGAGAAGGGGTCTGTCGGCATCAGCTGCGATTACCGTGAGGGGATCGCGGCGATACGGGTCAGGGACACCGGGATCGGCATTGAAAAGGACAAGCAGGGGGTCATCTTCTCCGAGTTCTCGCAGGCCGATGAGACAATATCCGGCAGGTACGGCGGCACCGGCCTGGGGCTCGCCATATGCAGGAAACTCCTCTCCCTCATGAACGGGTCAATTGCAGTGGATAGCGAATTGGGACGGGGCTCGGTATTCACCGTGACGATAGCACTGCCCCCGGCGAAGGGCGATGAAGAGACCGGGCGGAACAGCCGGTCGGCGCCGGTGCCGGAAGAAAACGGCGTCAACCCGGACGGCGTGATACGGGACCATATCGCATCGGGGAAAAACCTGAGGATCCTTGTCTCGGAAGACGACTCGATCAACCGGAAGTTCATCGAGGCCTCGCTGAAAAAAATCGGGTTCTCCTGCGACCAGGTCCCCGACGGCGGGGCCGCGCTGGAGAAGATGCGCCGGAACCGCTACGATATCGTGTTTCTCGACATACAGATGCCGGTCATGAACGGCGAGGAAGTGCTGGCCGCCCTCAGGGAAGAGGGCCGCCTCGGCAGCGCCTATATAATCGCGCAGACGGCCTACGCCCTGGAAGAGGACGAGAAGAAATTCATCTCCCTGGGCTGCAGGTCCTACATCGCGAAGCCGATAGACCGCCACAAGCTGAAGATGAAGATAGCGGAAGCGATTATGAGCATGGACACGTAGTTGGCCTCACCCCCGGCCCCTACTCCCTGAACCGCAGCCGCAGGTGCACCACCTCGGGCCTCATCCCCACCCGCACCGGGGGCCCCCAGGTCCCGTAGCCGCATGACACGTACACGTAACTTGTACCGATACGCTTGAGCCCCCGGCTCACCTCGTATATCAGCGAGGTAACGAAATTAAAGGGCCAGAGCTGGCCGTGATGGGTATGGCCCGAGACCTGCATGTCGACGCCATGCTCCGCGGCCTCGGACAGGCGGTAGGGCTGGTGGTCCATCATGATGACGGGCTTCGCCTTGTCCACATCCTTCATGATGTCCGCCAGGGGGAGCCGCCGCTTCCCGCTGAACTGGCCGATGCTCCGATCCTCCCGGCCCGCCAGGTAAAAGCTGTTATCAATGAGAACGGCCCGGTCGCGCAGCACGGTGACCCCGTGGTCGGCCAGGTACCGGCATGCAGGCTCGACACCGCCGATGAACTCGTGGTTCCCCGTCACCGCGTAGACGCCGTAGCGCGGCCGCAGCGAGCGGAGGAGTTCGCCCAGGTTGTTCTGTATGACCGGCGCCAGGTCCTCGTCCACGATGTCCCCGCCCAACAGGACCAGGTCGGGCCGGAGCGCGTTCACCATGTCCACCATCTGCCGCAGCCGCGAATTCTTGATGATGGTCCCCAGGTGAATGTCCGTCACCAGGGCCACGTCCAGGGTCCTGCGGCCGGCGGCGCTTTTCGGGATATCCACCACGACGGTGTTGATCCCCGGATGCAGGGTATTGATGTACCCCGCAGATACCGTGAACGCCGCCACTGCCGCCACGGCACAGGCGGCAACCTGCCGGATCCGCGCATACGGCTCCGAGGGCACCGGCACGATACCGGTCAGCCAGTTGCCGAGACGGAGCAGGTCGCAGAGGAGCGCACCGAAGAACAGGTAGACCATCAACCCGAGCCAGAAGGAGCCGATCCATATCAGGTAATTGCTGGCGGCGCAGATGGAAAAGCGCTCCAGGACCCGCCCGGCGACATATGACAGGGCAAGGAGAATAAATATCGCCAGGTACGGTATCCGTATGACCCATTCCTTCGGGAGGGTCTGCCATCCCCTGATAAAAATATAGAAGTTCACCGCGCCGTAGAGCGTGAAAAAAACCGTCAGGAATATGATAAAATTAATGAGCTTCATAACCGCTTAATATCCTCCCGATGAGAACACCATTGATGCTGGACTGGACGAGGCCCCGGGTGATGCCGGCGCCGTCGCCGCCGGCATACAGCCCCCGGTACCGGGTCTGGAACCTTTCGTTGAGCCTGATGATGTTCGAATAGAACTTTACCTCGACCCCGTACAGGAGCGTCTCGTCGCTCGCGAGGCCGGGGAAGATATTATCCAGCGCGGCTATCATCTCCTTTATGTCCAGCATAATCCGGTAGGGAAAGACCAGGCAGAGGTCCCCGGGCACCGCGTCTTTCAGGGTGGGCCGCAGGCTGTTACGCGCGAGGCGCTCTGCCGTGGTGCGCCTCCCCCGTAAAAAGTCGCCGAACCGCTGGACGATGACCTTGTTGCCGGAGAGCATGTTCCCCAGGCGCGCGATATATTTCCCGTACTCGATCGGCTCCTTGAAGGGATCGGTGAAGTAGTTGGACACCAGGACGGCAAAATTGGTGTTCTCGGTCTTGAGGTGATCCGCCTTGTAGCTGTGGCCGTTCACCACGGCCAGGTCGTCATGGTAGTACTCGGTCGCCACGATCCCCGCGGGGTTGTGGCAGAAGGTGCGCACCCGGTCGTCGAAGGTCGGCGTGTAGTAGACGAGCTTGCTCTCGTAGATCCGGTCGTTCACCTCTTTCATAATCTCGTTGCGCACTTCGACGCGGATGCCGATGTCCACGCCGCCGACCTTCGTGTCGATCCCGTACCTGACGCACATCGACCTGAGCCACTCCGCGCCCCGGCGGCCCACCGTGAGCACCACGCTGCCGGCGCGGTACTCCCCGCCGCCGGCGCGCACGCCCGCTATGGCCTCGCCCTCGATGATGAGGTCCGTGACCTCGGTATCGAACCTGATCTCGACGCCGCCGTCGAGGAGTTCCTTCTGTATCTGGGTGTATATCCGGTAGCTCCCCTCGGTGCCCATGTGGCGCACCGGCGAATCAATGAGCTTCAGGTTGCTCCTGATCACCTTCTGGCGCAGCTCCTGCATGGCGTTCTGGTCAAGGTTGACGCCGTACAGGGTCCGGTCCGCGCCGTAGGAGAGGTATATGTCGTCGACGTAGCGGATGAGGGCGGTCAATTGTTCCTCAGGCATGTATTCGTTCAGGATACCGCCGATCTCCGGGGAGAGCATCAGTTTCCCGTCGCTGAAGGCGCCGGCCCCGGAAAAGCCGGTGGTTATGTTGCAGGGCTTGCAGTTGTGGCACCACCCGGTCTCCCTCATGGGGCATGACCGGTTCTCGATGCGCTTCCCCTTTTCCAGGATGAGTATTTTCTTTCCCGGGCTACGCTTCAGGTATTCCATGGCGGTGAATATTCCCGCCGGGCCGGCGCCGACGATGATGCAGTCGTAGATCATTCTATCAGCACAACTCCGTAATAGTTCTGATCGCTCGAATCGTCCTTCACCACCTCGATCGGATACCCGTTGCCGCGCGCCGTGGCGTACACGTCAATGCCGCAGGCCTCCATGGAGGGCCGGGCCTTTTCCGGGTGCCTGCATCCCTCCTCCGGGCAGGCGCTGCACAGCGAGCAGGGCCCGGAGCCGAGTCCCAGGGCCTTGTAGTAGCCGGCCAGGAATATCTCCCGTTCAAGCCGCACGATGATTTTCATCATCCTTCCCCGCCCGGTGTTGTGCACCAGGATGGCCTTGCGATAGCAATCAATAACGCTCCTGGTCTGTTCCGGAGCGGGCGTGTGGGGCGGGCAGCAGTAGGTGCCATTATAGCCGCTGCAGCCGAACTGGCACTTGAGACGCACCCAGGGCGCCGTGACGATGGAACCGGCGCTTATTATTTTCGATTCATCCGCCCCCAGCGTGAGGGCCAGCGCAACAAACCGGTCATATTTCGTTTTTGCCGCCATGGGGTCCTCGTTATCATCCCGTTCATTATTATATGGATACTGCCGGTTGCGCGCGCCGGCGCTGTTCAGTCATCGCCCAGTTTTTTCCTGACCTCTTCGGCCTCGGACAGGGCTTCTTTCGCGATCCTGACAATATCCTCATCGCCGCTCCGCTCGATTATATTCTCCAGTGCCCGGACGAGCTTCTTGTTCTGCAAATCGTAAATCTGGAGTTCCAATTCGGAACCGTCTCTTCCAAAAGCCATGGCAGTTGTCCTGTCCGGGTATTGTTTTCCACGCCGCGTCGGCCGTCCCGGTCAGGCCGTTCTCTCTGAGCGTTTTCCATCCGGTGATCCACCGGGACCGCGATACGGTTAGCTTAGGTACAGGATGTTAAATCAATCAAGCGCTTTTTCTTATTAACAGAGCCGTTGCATCATGAAAAAGTTTCGGCCAATACGGATTTATCTTTGACATATTGCATTGCCTGTGATACGTTACCTTTGCTTACCCGGTATCTCATCAGCAAATTTTTCGAGTGTTGTCCCGCGCCGCTCCCCGGGCGGGTTGCATGTTTTATCCATCACCCTTAACAAGGAGGCTTCATGAACACAACTGCAAAAAGCGCCGCTTCGCCGTACCGATGGGTCGTCCTGGTCCTTTTCATGCTCCCGGCCATCGCGACGCAGATCCAGTGGATCACCTTCGCACCTATCGCCAAAGACGCTGCCGCGCTATATACCGGCGGCGACACGGACGCCATGGACCTCATGGCAGTGGTATTCATGCTCGCCTACATACCAGTATCGTTTCCGGCCTCCTGGTGCATCGACCGGCTCGGCCTCAAGCGCGGCACCGGCATCGGCGTGGTCATCCTGGGCCTGTGCGGATTTCTGCGGATATTCGCCCCGGACTATACCTGGCTCCTCGTATTCCAGATCGGGTGCGCCATCGGCCAGCCCTTCGTGCTCAATTCCTTCACCAAGGTCGCGGCAAACTGGTTCCCGCAGGAGGAGGAAGCCCTGGCATCGGGCCTGGCAACGATGTCGCTCTTCCTGGGCCTGACCGCCGCCATGTTCGCCGGCGACTTCATCATGGACCATTTCAAGCACGCCGGCGACCCCCGGGGCGGAATTGACCTTATCCTCTACATATACGGCATATTCTCCCTGGCCGGCATGGTTCTCTACCTGGTCTTCGTCAGGGACAAACCCAAAACGCCGCCCAATCCGATCGCGGCTGAAAAAAAAGTATCGATGATGACCGGCATCAAATCCCTCCTGGCGAACAGGGACTTTCTCCTGCTCTTCGGCGCCTTCTTCATCGGCCTCGGCGCCTTCAACGCCATATCATCGAAGATCGATACCATCTTCAACCGGCAGCTCGACATTGATCCTTCCCTTGCGCCGGGCATCGTGGGGGGACTGATCATCGTCGGGGGAATTTTCGGCGCCGTGATACTGTCGGCCCTTTCCGACAGGTATCGCAGGAGAAGGCTCTTCCTCATCCTGACCATGGTGACGGCCATTCCGCTGGTCATACTTCTCCAGTTTTTGTCATCAATCGTTCTCCTGGGAATCACCGGGTTCGTCTTCGGCTTCTTCCTGGTGTCGGCGCTGCCCATCGGCCTCACCTACGCCGTTGAAAAAACGCATCCCGTTCCCGAAGCGACCTCCAACGGCATCCTGATGCTGAGCGGGCAGATCAGCGGCATCATCCTGACTCTTCTTTTCAACATGTGGGCGCTCACCGCCCTCTTCGCCGTGGGACTGGTCTTCACGATACTCATGAAGGAAATTTCGCAGCAGAAAGGAGCCTGACGGGAACCGCGCTCCGCGGTAACGCACGGGCGCATCTTCCGGCGGGAACGAAAAAGGCGACGGGAAAAACCGTCGCCTTTTTTCTTATTCTATTTCACGTTGACCGTGAGCTTGAAATCCTTGAGGGGCTTCACGTCTTTTTTCCATCCCTCCGCGTACTGAAGCGTGAGCTCCGATACGCCCTTATCGCCGGCCTTGAACTTGAAGCTCTGGAGCTCGGGACCGCCGGGCTTCTCTCCCCCGCTCGATACCTGTTCCGGTTCGCCCTTCCGGGCGAGGTTCTTTCCGGCAGATGCGACCTTCCAGCCGAAGCCGGTGCCGAGCTGTGCGGGCAGCTTCACCTCCAGTATCTCGCCGCTGTTGATATCGATGGCGGCGCCGTTATCAGCCTCGGTCACCGTAACCGCCGGCTTCACCGAGCAGGAACACATCATCCCGACCGAAACGATCATTGCCAGCATCAGGGTCTTATTGAAAACTGCTGTGCCGATCATACAACCTCCCAAGCATTCGGTAATCATAATTTCATTGCATCTCCGCCGCGGCCAGGCGCGGCTCCTAGTCCATGCTGCTCACCACGACCCACGCGGCGCCGTAGCCTATGTTATTGCACCCGTACTTGATCCATAAGTACCCCTTGTCGCCCCACTGGGTCCCCCAGGAGTTCTTCACCAGGTAGGCGCCCTTGCCGTCGTCCCAGCCGACGATGGTGATGGCATGGTTGATGTCCCGTTCGCCGCTGCAATCCGCGAATTCGTCGAAAATGCCGCTCCTGTATGCCTGGAGTGCCGGCGTGACCTTGACGCACGCCGCGATGGGCCCGTACTTGCACAGGGCCTCCTTCATCTCACGGACCTCGGGAATGCCGGCATTGGGCTTAACGTATCCCCACGCCACGATTTTATACTTTGTCGTATTGGAGGCCCTGCAGGCCGACTCCTTGTGCTGGTACGGCGACTGGCTTTCCAGGGCCGCGCTGTGAGTTTTGTAGAATTCAAATACCGGTCCGTACCAGCCGCCCTGGCAGCTCCCCGCCTTGCTTTTCACAGTCACCACCTGGCCGCCGCGGTACATCGCCTGTTCCGCCTCGGCGCAATCGAGGATATGCTGCTCGGATATGTCGAGGTTCCAGCTTCTTCTTATCAGGAAATTGGCCTCGCATACCGCTGCGGAGGTGAAGGCCCAGCAGCTGCCGCATACGCCCTGGTATCTGATCGGGGTCACCTTGCCGCGGCTTACCCAGGTGAAGGCCTTCGCGTCGGGAGAGGGCGCGTTTTGTATGTCGGTTTCGCTCTCCTCTTTCTTCTCCTCGCGCTTTTCCTCTTCCTTTTTCCGCTCTTCTTTTTTTTGTTCTTCTTTATAACTGTATTCGTCTTCCTTCTTTTCCTGTTCCTTTCTCTCTTCTTCCCGTTTCTCCCTGTCTATCTCCTCGTAGTACTCATCACGCTTTTTCTTCCTGTACGTTTCCCGGTCCCTGCGGCCCTTCTTTCCCTCAAGGTACTCGCGGTATTTTTTCATGAACTCATCCCACATCTTGTCGCCCAGCTCGGACTGCACCTTCGCTTCCCTGTCGATGTTTTTCGGAACCTGCGCCCCGGTGATCTGGGAAATCTTGTATTTCATCATTTCATTCAGGGAAACAACGAAGTTCATGTTCTTCTCTTTTATCTTTTTCTGGATATCAGACAGCATCAGCTTCATTTCCTCGGGACTGCGGACGAGCTGCTCCTTTTTTTCATTGAACCTCTTGAATATTTCACCTTTCTTTTTCTCAATGTTGGTCTGCGCCATCAACCGGCCCGGGGAATCCCTGGTCGTGATTCCGGTCCATGTCGTACCGCTCAGGAACAGGGTCAGCACCAGCGTCAGTGCAGTAATTACCATAAAACGATACCTGTTGGCAACTGTTCGCGTCATAATCGTTCCCCTTACGTAAAATTTATCAGCACTAATGGCCGCCATTCCCATGACCGGGTTTGCCCCGTGTCAGCGGCCGCGCGATTATTCCAACCCCGCGCGTCCACTGGATATTTATCGCTCCGCATCCGGAGGGTTTTCTTTATAATACAAATAAAGCCACAGGTAAACTTTTTTTTATCCAAAAAACATTTTTTTGATATGGCGCTATATTGCCCTGCCATCCATACTGTACTTAGACCCGATTGGCGGGAAAAAAGTTTTATTTTTCTAATAATTACTGTACAGATGGCTTTTTTTAGTCAAAAAACTTGGCTGAGATCATGATGCTGGCTGGAAGAGCGCGGAAAAAATCAGGCGCGGGTAAACCGGCATGGCGCTGCGGATACCATGAGAGCCGGGGCCTTAACGGCCGGGAGCCCTGGAAAGTATCGGATCTGTTTTCAGATCTTCCAAAAGCTGCCTGGTGCGCAGCTCCCGTCCCTCCCCATTGAGATGGAATTCATTATCGAAGAAATACTTTTGAGGATAGATATAATTCAGGGGGTTGCCGATGACCTTCATGTGTATCCGCTCCCTGATGTCCCGGTCAAGGCTCCGGAGAGTTTTCTCCTGCTTCGGCCGGTCGTTCTCCAGGAGCGGCGAATAGGCCAGGTATATCTTCACCCCGCGCCGCTCCCAGTACGACGAGAACCTGTTCATGTAGAGGACAACCGGTTCGTTCACGCGGTCCGGCAGGAAGCGCGTCATGTTCAATTGCCGGGCCTGGGGAACATACTGGGCGATGAAATCCATTCCCTTGAAGTAATCGGATGTAAGGCCGATATGGCCGATGTTATCGCCGTATTCATTGAAGCCGGACCGCCGGTGGCCCGGTCCTTCCTTGCTGGGATTGAATAATCCGCGCAACCGGCGCTGGAAGGTGACGGGAATATTGGTGATGAAGGGCATGTAATTTTCCCTGGAATAATACCTGATGATCCAGGGCATGACGATGGTCACCTCGATAAGCGTGTTGTCTCCCGTCCCGAACCCGATGTAATGGGTGTAATCGAGATTAAAGATGACGATATCGTCCTTCTTGAGATACGGCTTGAGCTCATCCATGATGTAGAGGAGGCCCAGCCCGCCGTGCAGTCCCATGTTGATGACATTGTAACCGGTCGCCTTCTGTACCATCGCGCTGTCCATTCCGAAGGCCAGGCTGGAGTCGCCGACAAGAATTATCCGGGGCTGCGGCGTCGCCGCCAGGAGCCGGTGCTTGTCGAGGAGGGTCATGAGGTACTTGTCCTTGTCGATCGGCTGGATATAAATGATCCCGAAGATCGTTGACAGTATGAGAGCGCTGAATATGAAGGCTTTGAGAATGAACTTTTTCATGTGTAAACCCTGCGACCGTCCCCTCGACTAGAATTGGAAATATATGAACTGCGACGTTTTCTGCATGCCGGCGATAATCGACATGACCAGGAGGTAATACAGGGCCCACCGCACCGGGAGGGGCCTGGCCCTGATCATCTCCCTGATGCTGCCGTGCCGCTCCTGGACAAAATTC
>CAZZHU010000129.1:8723-12930 GCA_964654045.1 uncultured Leptospirales bacterium | reverse complement strand
CGAGGGCGACACCGAAAAGGAGTGACGGCAAAGCGCTCCCGATGGTGAAAGACCACTTCCACCATGTGCGGCGTTTTTCATCCAGAGACCAGAATTCGAGCGATACAGCCCTGAATATTAGCGAAAACAACAGGATCATAAGGGCCAGGTAAAAGCCGCTGAACACCGTTGCGTACACGTGCGGAAAAGCTGCAAAGAGTGCGCCCCCTCCGGTCAGAAGCCATACTTCATTGCCGTCCCATACCGGGCCGATTGCTGTAAAAAGGGTCATGATATCTTTTTTATCCCTGGCGATATAGGGGAGGAGGGTGCCTATGCCGAGGTCAAAACCGTCCAGCACCGAGTAGCCGATGAATAGTATCCCTATCAGGAAGAACCAGGTTATCTGTAAAATCTGCATGGTTTCCATGTTATTCCCCCATGTAGCCGAGTGTGACATTGTCCGGTCCCTTGCGCACAATGCTGAAAAGGATTTTCAGGAAAACAAAAAACAACAAACAGTAGATGGCGCTGAAAGCAATGATGGAAAGCAGGATCTGCCATGCGGGGACCACCACCGACGCGGCGTCCACAGTTTTAAGAACTTTGTACACCGCCCAGGGCTGCCTTCCGAATTCAGCCGCCATCCATCCCAGTTCATTGGAAATAAAGGGGAGCGGTATGGCAAGGATGAGTAACCGGAGAAACCAGCGCGCCTCATAGAGCTTTTTGGTTATCATGAGAACGGCCGCTATGACGGCAAGCAGGGCGAACAGGGACCCTAGCCCGATCATGCCATGATAGGTGAGATAGGATAAAACTATGGACGGCAATTCGTTTTCGGGAAATTCGTTTAGGCCCTGGACACGGGCTTTGGGATCGAAGTAAATGGCAATGCTCAGCAGCTTCGGCACGGATATCTCGAGATGTGTCTTTTTTTGCGACGGATCCGGGATCCCGATGATTGACATCGGCGCCCCTTCACGTGTATCCCAGAGGGCCTCGAATGCGGCCATCTTGGCCGGCTGGGTCTTCGCCACCTGCACCGAATGTCCGTGTCCGGAGCCGAATTGCAGGATCGATATCGAAATAAAAATAATCAGGGCTATGGTAATGAGGGGTTTCGCCGCTTCCTTGTCGCGGTTTTTAAGAAGGTACCATGAACCGATACCGGCCGTGAAAAGAGATCCCGTGATCCATCCTCCCATGATAGTATGAAGAAAGCGGATTAGCGTGGAATCGTTAAAGGCAGCGGCGGGAAAGTCCTTGAGAACGGCCCTGCCGCCTTCCATGGCAAAACCCGCCGGCGTCTGCATCCATGAATTAGCGATTATGATCCAGAGCCCCGAGAGGTGGGACGCGAAAAAAACAAGAAAAACTGAAAGCAGGTATACTCGCCTGGAAACACGGTTTCTGCCGAAAACAAGCATGCCAAGGAATACCGATTCCATGAAAAAGGCAAAAACGCCCTCGGCGGCGAGAGGAGCGCCGAATATATCTCCCACCATCCTGGAATAGTTTGACCAGTTTGTTCCGAAGGAGAATTCAAGCACTATACCGGTGGCGACGCCCATTACAAAGACAAGGGCCAGCAATTTTATCATGAAAATGGAAATCTTTTTATGCAGGGCGCTGTCCGTTTTGTAATAGATGGATTCAAGAATCAAAATAATGAGGGTAAGCCCCAGGGTAAGGGGCGGAAATATAAAATGGAATCCCGCGGTCAGTCCGAATTGTATTCTTGAAAGAAGAACTGCATCCATTATGAGACCTCCAGGGAATAAAAGGCTTGGATATGCTCTAAGCCGGTTCAGTCTTCATACGGCTCGAACTGGTCTTTTTCAACACCGCACTGAGGACAAACCCAGTCTTTAGGAAGTTTTTCAAAGGGAGTACCTGGTGCAACGCCATTGTCGGGATCGCCCGCTTCAGGGTCATACACATAGCCGCATACTGAACAGACATATTTTTTCATAGTTGTAGCCTCCGTAACACATTGTTGAAAGTGATAGTATTAGACATCATTAATAAATGCCATAGTAACGTTATAAATTACAAGACGGATATATCCATAATTTACACTATAAAGTAAAAATTGGAAACATTTTTTTATTTGTTACACCGAACGGATAATATTCGAATTGCCTAACAATTGTAATTGTTATAAAATAATTATTCCTTCATATTTGGCAAGCAAAAAAGTTTTATTTTCTAAGAAAAATAAAAAAATAAATTGAACCGAAACGTTTTGCCTCTGTTAGGCGAGCCATTGTTAACCGGATGCGATTGGAAATAAATTGTTAAGAAAATATAAAGATAATGAAAAGATAATTTAAAGAAAATTATTTGTGACACTTTTTACATATGCCCTTGAAATAGATCTGTCTCTCGGTTATATGGTGTCCTTGGATTTTCCTGCTGACGCTCAATCTTTTGTCGAAGCTCATCTGGTCAAGCTCGATATCGTAAAGCATGCCGCAGTTGAGGCATTTGAAATGACCGTGAAACGACAGGTCGGCATCATAACGTACTTCGTTATCCTCAATCGTAACGGAAGAGACCAGGCCCTTTTCGGTCAATGTCTTGAGAGTGTTGTAAATGGTCGTTTTTGATAGAGTGGGTATCTGCTTGATGACTTCCGCGTAGATCATATCAGCGGTAGGGTGCGTCCTGTTGTGGGCCAAATATTCGTATATTTTCAGCCGGTGGTACGATGGACTGATGCCGTTATCAATCAGGACGTCTTTAAGATTATCTATCAATGTATATTACCTGTCAATTGTATTGTACTGCTATTTTATTTCTTTTTCCAGCTTTTGCGTTAAATTTTTCAAAAGCATTTCATCGGGAATGTATTTCACTTTAACGCCTTCAAGCGCTGTAAATCCGCATGATTTGAGAACGTCTTCCACCTGACCAACGCTCTGGCCTCCCCAGCCATAAGAACCGAACGCCAGGCCAATCCTGTTTTTCGGGGCGAGGCCCTTCATGTAGGTCAGAAATGCTGAAACAGTGGGAAGCATGTTGTTGTTTAAAGTGGGAGAGCCGACGCAAATGTATTGCGCGTCAATTAATTCAGTAAGAACATCAGAAATATGGTTTGTCTGGAGGTTCATCATTACAGTGTGATAGTCGCGATTTTCGAATGCTTCGGCTATGGCAAAGGCGATCTTTTTAGTAGAGTTCCACATAGTATCGTATACGATAACGGCCTTCTTTTCGGTTTTATTGGCCGACCATTCAGTATATGCTTTTACTATCGACGGAATATTTTTACGCCAGATGATGCCATGGCTGGGCGCTATGATGTCAATATTCAGGCCCTCCGCTGCGGCAAGGGCATTTTTGACCTGTTCGGCATAAGGGAGGACTATGTTCGCGTAATACTTGCGGGCCTCCATCATGATAATGTCGAGGGGATATTCATCGTCAAACCGTTCGGAACTGGCAATATGCTGGCCGAAAGCGTCGTTGGAGAAGAGCAGGCGTTCTTCCGGAAGGTACGTAATCATATTGTCAGGCCAGTGCACCATGGGTGTAAGGACAAAGCTGAAATTAAATTTTCCGGTGCAGATAGATTCACCGTTATTCACGGCTTTGAGGTTAAGGCCGGATTTGTAGTGTTCCGTGAGGCCCTTGAGGCCGTTTGGAGAAGTGTATATCGTCGCTTTCGGAGCTATCTGTGATATCTGCGGCAACGAACCTGAATGGTCCATCTCGACATGGTTTGAAATAATACAATCGATTTTTGAAGGGTCTATGACGGATTTAATGCGTGTCAGCATCTCGTCGCAGAGATAGTATTTGACGGTATCGATCAGTGTTATCTTCTCATCAATGATAAGATACGCGTTATAAGTGGATCCACGCTGGGTCAGGTAACCGTGGAAGTTCCTTAAGTCCCAGTCGATACCGCCCACCCAGTATATATTTTCACGTATCTTGACAGCTTTCATGGTTTTACTCCCGGACGACAGTAAACTTTTTTATAATACTTGCGGGATGTTATTTTTTTGCATCTTGCAATTGTGTCAAAATAGTATTGGGAACGCGCTTTTTGTCAACAAAAGTTTTGCACTCATCCTGGTTTTCATTAAAACTTAATACACAAATGTAATTATTACATATTATGTGGCAATTGCTTATCAAAAACCATTTATGCTCCCAGTCGCCCACACAATTAATATTCGCTGGAAGGGTGCTGGGCAAGATCAGTTATGCGAATAAT
>CAZZHU010000129.1:0-8713 GCA_964654045.1 uncultured Leptospirales bacterium | reverse complement strand
TGGTGCGCAACTATCGCCTCTCATTCGCAGGGGACCCTGCGGAGGCTTATCAAGGGGATTCGACCCCTGGAATAATTTTGCTATAAAAGAATTGCAACAGGTCTAATATAAAAATGAATTACAGGTGGTGATCGTATTATGAAATCAAAAATTATATATACTTTGCTTGTTTTGATGACGATTGCTTCACTGCTTCTGTCATGTTCCAAAATACAGCATTATGAATTGTCCCGCTTTATTTCACCTGAAACCTGCGGCGGCTGCCATACGGATATTTATGAGCAATGGAAAGGATCCATGCACAGCCTGTCTCACGTTGACCCTCTCTATAAAGAGGTTGCCCTGCACGACCTCAAGGGGCTTACAGATAGTGATGAATTGAAGGAAGCTGAACATTGCGTTTCATGTCATACGCCGGTGGGCTTCTTCACGGGAATGCCCGCTAAAACATCAGACCATTTAAAAAAAATTCCTGAACTGGCGCAGAAAGGCGTCCAATGTGATTTCTGTCATTCAGCAACCGGGGCCGGGAAGATATACAATGCAGATATAAAGCTTGATCCCGGACATGGCGAAGAAGCGCCGGGAACAAAAAGGGGGCCCCGCAAAGACGCGAAGCCTGAATTCCATGAAGCTGCTTACTCCTCTTTCCATACAAAAGCGGAAATATGCGGCGTATGCCATGACGTGCGGCACATCGTTTTCGGTACCAGGCTTGAATCGCCCTACGAGGAATGGAAGAAGGGCCCTTACGCGGAACAGGGCATACCCTGCCAGGATTGCCACATGCGGCAGAAGCCCGGGGTCCCCGCTACCGGCTCCACGGAACGGCCGGATAATCCGGGTTCTTCTGCAGAAGGCGGGCCGAAGAGAAAACATGTGTACACGCACTATTTCACCGGGACAAACACGCTGGTGCCCGGTTTATACGGAAACAAGGAACAGGTGTCCATGGCTGAAGAACGCCTAAAAAAAGCCGCGGTCGTTGTTATCGGTGACGCTCTGAAAGACGGCAAGCTTCAGGTAACAGTCAAAAACAGCGGCGCGGGCCACAATCTCCCTACGGGCCTTAGTCATGTACGTCAGATGTGGCTTGAAGTGAAGGTAACCGGCGCGAATGGAAAAGTCCTTTACCATAGAGGCGCGCTGGATGCGCAGGGCCGCCTGGGGAAAGATACCCTGATTTACAATACGGTTTTCGGCGACGGCAAGGGTAAACCGGTTATGAACGTGGCGAAGGCACGGGAAATACTTAAAGACAAAAGAATCGAACCTCTGAAAAGCGCCCTGGAAACTTTCCAGCTTCCGGTTATCAGGGAGCCGAATGTTAACGTTGAAGTAAAACTCTGGTACCGCATTGCTCCCCAGGAGGTGGTCGATACTATTCTCGGCACGGGGAAACTTAAGATCCCGGTTGTTCTTATGGCGGCGGATAAAAGAGTATTGAAGATCGAGTAGCCTGTTTACATGGAATTCATGGTCGTAAGTGAGGGACTATACAATAAGGTGCCGTGAATTGCCGGTCAACCATCTGTGCGTGATCGGTAAGGCTGCCAAAATCCGGAAGAGATAGGGCGCGGGGTATCAGGGAAGATCATGCAAGGATTTTCGAAGAATATATAAAAGCTGCCGGGTCGAGTCGGATATTTATTGAGGCTTTAAGCGTCAGGACATCCGCCTGAAGCTGTCCAGTACTTCGTCCACGTGTCCCTTGACTTTTACTTTCTCCCACACCTGCCGGATTTTTCCGGCGGGATCGATGAGAAACGTTGATCGCACGACGCCATAAGACTCCCTGCCGTAGAGTTTTTTCAACTGCCATGCGCCGTACAGCTTTACAACCTTGCGGTCAGTGTCGCTAAGAAGGGTTATGCCCAGATCATGCCTGGCCATGAACTTCTGGTGGCTTATTTCCGAATCAGGGCTTATGCCAATGATGTTGGCGTTTAATTTTTTAAAATCTTTTATCCTGGACGTGAAATCAATCGCCTCCAGTGTACAGCCTGACGTGCTGTCTTTCGGATAAAAATAGAGTACCAGCCAGGAACCTCGAAAATCGGCAAGGGACCTCTTGATGCTATCCTTGTCCGGAAGGGTAAAATCGGGAGCCGTGGAACCGACAACGGGTTTTTTGGCGTGCATGGCAGTACCTCAAATTGAGATTGCTTTCATGTGACTTTGTTATAGTATATCCACCGGATGCCATGAAGTCAACAGGACAGATAAAAAAAATGAATGAGTCCATAAGGCTCGTTCACGCTGAGATATCCGATCGCATTGAAGGGCGCCTTGACGAATTCAGGAAAATATGGGAGGAGGGTGACGACTCCGTCCTCTTTATCGAGCTTGTATTCTGCATCATGACTCCGCAATCGGGAGCCAGGAGGTGCTGGAAAGCGGTGGAAAACCTCGTAAGGGAAGAATGCCTTTTCACCGGAAGCTTCGAAGACATTTGTCCCGAATTGAATATCGTGCGTTTTAAAAATAACAAGACACGGTATATTCTGGAAGCCCGCGCGTTATTCATGGGTCATGGAAAATCGTTACGGAAAATACTTCGCGGATTTGATGATGTTTATGCTTTAAGGGAGTGGATCGTTAATAACGTAAAAGGGATCGGGTTCAAGGAAGCGAGCCATTATCTGAGAAATATCGGCCGCGGCGATTCCATAGCCATCCTCGACCGGCATATCCTTCGGAGCATGCTGACTCTGGGCCTGATAAGGGATATTCCCTCATCGTTATCGCCCCGTCTCTATAGGGATATTGAAGGGAAATTGAGAGCCTTTTCATGTGAAATAGGGATCCCTCTCGGCCACCTTGATTTTGTCCTCTGGTACATGGAAACCGGTGATATTTTTAAATGAAGAATTTTCCGGGATGCCTCGGGGTGAGGATTCCACAGGCAATGACATGAAGTTGCAATTGTGGTTTTAATATAAAAAAACTATGAGGCAAACCTGATTTTTTCGAGCAGGTCCAGCAGCATGGCAACGTGTTTTCTTTCTTCATCTATAATTTTATCCAGTAAAGAAGAGGTTAACGGATCGCCAGTATAAAGCTGTTTCATTTCGCTGTATAATAGAATGGAATCCTTTTCAGCACCGAAGGCATGTTTAACCGCGTCCATGGGGTTTTTTATGCTGTCAAGAATCATGTCAATGGTCATTTCCTGTTTTTCGAATATCCTTCCTCCCCCGATGGCCTTGAGATAAGCGAAATATTCATCGGTGAAAACGCCTTGCGCAGCGTGCGTTCCATGCAGGGACTGGAAAAGTTTCTTGTGCTCCTGCTCCTCGCGGGCGAGGAAGTCAAAGACATCGCGTACCGGATTGTCTTTGAAGGTGCCGGCGCAGCGGGTATAGTACACATAGCCGGAATCCTCGATACCCACCGCGATATCAATGATTTCTTTAATCGTGTAAGACATGTAAATTTTTACCAGCCCTGTTTAAAGTTGTCCGTCAAGTGTATGTAAAGTCACATTGCCATGTCAAGTCTATAACATTTAAAAGAGTTATGAATACAAGTGAATCAGCCAAAAATTACCGACAGGCATTCTCAACCCTTCCATCGGGAAATAGTTTCAACAAGCAGGCGCACGCCGAAGCCGGTGGCATTCTTGGGCCGGTATCCGCGGGTCTTGGAGTTTCTGGCCGTGCCGGCGATGTCGATGTGAGCCCATTTTGCGGCGGTCACGAAATTTTTCAGGAATATCCCGCCCATGATGGTCCCCGCGTTTTTTTCAGATGAAATATTGCACAGATCGGCAATATCGGATTTGAGGTTTTCTTCGTAATCCTTGTACAGCGGGAGCCTCCAGATCAATTCGCCGGTGACCTCCCCGGCCTTTTCAAGAAGTGATCCCAGGGAATCATCAGTAGCAACGTAGCCTGCGATAATTTCGCCGAAGGTTACAAGGCAGGCGCCGGTAAGAGTGGCTATGTCGACGATGCAGTCAGGTTTTAAAATCTTTTCTGTATAGGCGATGGCGTCGGCCAGGATGAGTCGGCCCTCGGCGTCGGTATTGCCGATTTCAACCGTGGTGCCGTTGTAGGCGGTGAAAACATCACCGGGACGGTAGGAGTCATTGGATATCATGTTGTCAGTGAGCGGCAGTACGGCATAGATATTTTTATCAAGCTTCAGCTCGGCTGCCGACTTCAGTGTGTACAGCGCGGCCGCGGCTCCCGCCATGTCTGTCCGCATGTCCTCGATATGGCCGGATGGTTTCAGGTTCATGCCGCCGGAATCAAAGGTGATTCCCTTTCCGACAACGGCGAAAAACTTTTTGCTCCGCGGATTGCCGCGGTATGTCAATACAACAAGATGCGGTGGTTTTGCGCTGCCCCTGTTAACGGCCAGGAGAAGGCCCATATTCATTTTCTCGATATCTTTTTTACCGTAAATCCTGCAGGTGACGCCGGCCAGTTTTCCCAGTGCCATGGCTTCACGGGCAATGCCCCGGGAATCGGACTTCTCGCTGATCTCGTTGATAAGGTCCCGGCAGAGTAGTGTGTTGTTTGATATAATCCCGGTTTTAATGAGAATTGATGAGGCATTGGCTGTGTTTCCGTAGAAAATCGCGCTTGCCATAAGGGGCTTCCCGTTGTCGGACCTTTTCGTCTTATAACGGTCGAAATTATAATTGGCGAGGTAAAGGCCGTCAGCAAGGGCGGACAGCATCTCACTGCCGTCAATACCATTCAGCTCCGGAACGATGACATGGACCTGGCTTACTGACTTGTCCCGGCACTGGGCAGCGACAGATGCAGAGCACCGGCGCAGCGATTCAGAGTCACAATCCTTTTCCCTGCCAATACCGCAAAGGATAATATTGGGCCTGTCGGCAAAGGGGATGAAAATGGTTTCGGACTGCTTTCCCTTGAAAAAGGAAAGGTCGATTGATTTTTCTATGTATGAAAAGGCGGGCGGCAGCTTTTTGATCTTTCCGGCAGCAGGCTCTTCACCCATGAAAAGCGCAACGGTATCGTTTTTTTTAAATGAAGGGATTGATTTCTTGGCGATAAGCTTCATGATGTACCTCACCTGTATCCCTTTTTACCACCGGCGTTTTTTGATTCAACAATTTTTTCATTGTCGGAGGGAAACGGGTAATTTGCATTCAGGGCCGCGACGAATTTTTGTTCCTGCTGCGGACATACCGCAGGCTATAGCCTTCTTCAACCTTCAGGATGTGGAGGGTGCCGTAAAACTGGCGGCCCGCGATTTGAAGGATGAAAACAGGCGGATTCCATCGCTCCACGGTGCAGGGGCCAGAGTCAAAAACGCGGACTTTCCCGCGATCGCAGCATATCGGTTCGCCGAGAGGGGTTTGCTCCGCATTAGCAGTATCGATACCCGCGCCCTTGACCTCGGTGCCGTCAAGGAACGCCAGCATGTCGAACTGGACTATCCTGAATATGGATACGGAATCGCCGCGGTCGATTGTTATATCGTAGTAAGCGGGAGACTCGGGCTGGTGGTACATGACGAAATGTGACGGCATGTCAGAGTACTTCAAAATCGATTATCATGCGGTCTATTTCAACGATGGTAAGCTTAACCTTTAGCCTGTCGCCCATCCTGAAACGCCTTCCGTACCGTTTCCCTATGACAGTGTAGTCGTCCTCTTTCACCAGGTAAAAATCATCGGTGAGAGACCAGATGGGGACCATGCCGTCAATGGGCGTTTCGGTGAGGGTCACGTAGAAACCGTAACGGCTGACCCCGTTGATGATCCCGGTGAATATCTCGCCGATCCGGTCTTTCATGAGACGGCATGTCTTGATCTTGCGGAAATCGCGCTCGGCCGACTGCGCAACACGCTCCGTCATGGAGCTCCGGTCGCCGATCTCAACGATCTCATCGGGTGAGTAGGGCGGTGTTGTTCCGTCAAGAATGCTTTTCAGGCAGCGGTGCACCACCAGGTCAGGGTAGCGCCTGATGGGCGAAGTGAAGTGCGTATAATCCTTGAATCCGAGACCGAAATGGCCCTCGGGGAAGGCGCCGTAAAAGGCCTGCATCATCGATTTCAGGATGACCATGTTTACCACGTGCTCGATCTCCGAGCCGGCCACGCGGTCAAGGACCTTCTGAAAGTTGGCGGCAACATTGCCGGCGATCTTGAAAGGAATGTTGAGCTGGCGTAAAAATTCCTTGAGGGAGACCAGAGAATCGGGACTGACGGGTTCATGGTTCCGGAACAGTGATGGAATGCCGCTTTCGCGTACAGCCCTTGATACCGAAACGTTGGCGCAGAGCATGAATTCTTCTACTAACAGATGGCTTTTGAGACGTTCAACATACTGTATGTCGGTGACGACATTGTTTTCATAGACCAGCGACTGGTCGGTAAGGTTGAGCTCCAAGCTTCCCTGGCTGATGCGGCGGCGGTGCAGCAGCATCGCGCAGTCATACATGGACTGGAGTTTATCCCTCAGTGTGACTGGTTCGCCGCCGGAAAGGATCGCGTCCGCTCCGGTATAGGTAAGCCGATGGTTAACCCGGATGAGACCGCGGGTAAAGCGATGATTCCTGACCGAACCGTTTCTATCGATGTCCATTTCAACTGACATGGTGAGCCTGTCGACACCTTCCCTCAGGGAACAAAGGTCATTGGAAAGGGACTCCGGCAGCATGGGAATAACGTTGTTGCCGAGATAGCAGCTGGTGCCGCGTTTCAAAGCCTCGCGGTCAAGCTCCGAATTTTTCCGCACATATGATGAAACATCGGCGATATGGACGTAGAGCGTGAAACCGTCGCCTTTTTTTTCAATTGATATGGCATCGTCGAAGTCCTTGGCGTCAGCGCCGTCGATGGTCACGGTAAAAAGGCCGGAGTAGTCTTTGCGCGATCCGGAATCCAGACGCAGGGCCTGGATGTCCTGCAGTTCCTGGTATTCCCGGTGCTGGCCGGGCAGTGAATGCTTGATCTTGATCCGTTCCAGGTCGTGACTCTCGTCATCCGGCGTGAACGTGTTCATGACCGAGCATTTCTGGCGTTTATGATGCAGGCCTTCTTCAAGGCGGATAAGCGCCATGTCGCCTTTATTGAATGTGCCGGACGGCCTCACCGCGGAGACTTCCCGGGTGCCGGGAACGTCCATGAGGGCGTATATGACAGCATCGCGCTTTGCTTCTATGACCCTGGCAAAATAAGTGGTTTTTTCACGGTGAATGATCTTATCGACGATCCCGGTGATAACGCCCTGCTTGACATCGGTTATCTTGACGGCGACAATGTCTCCGTCATGAGCTCCGGCCGTGTCATCTTTTTTAACGATGATTTCATTATCAAGGGCGCGAAGCATCCCGTTTCCTGTGGAATTGACCCGGATTGTTCCTTCAAAGGCGAAGTTGTGTATCTTTATAAGATTTTTTCGTTTTTTCCTGACAAGACCTACCGCGACCATAGCGTCTAGGGTCTCATCAATGACGGTCGTATACCTGGTCGCTTCCGGCGATTTTGACTTTTTGCCGGTTTTCTTATGGTGTCGATCAATCTTCTGGTTTACCAGGTCATTAATGATCTCTTTCCTGGTAAATTCGCCCGTGCGGGCATTTATGTAAGCTATTATTTTTTTCGATGTAACGGGCATGGATATGGCTACTGCGGGCCGCCCTCAGGCTTTTTATCAGGTTTTGATTCTTTTGCTTCCTGCTTCACTTTCTCAATATCCGACTTCTTTTCTTCGATTTTCTTTTTAAGCGAGACGACCTTTTCATGCATCTCTTTAACTTTCGCGTCGGCACAATCTATGGTGGTGGCGCCTTCATCTATCCGCTCTATGATATGCCTGCCCAGTTCTTTCTCGGCGATGCCCTGGTCGATTTTAATGCGCTTGATGTCCAGGTTGAGCTTCGCTATTTTCGCGAGTTCCTCGGTCTTGTTTACGATAATCTCGCCGTATTTGACAATGGTATCACCGGTTTCCTTGAATATACCCATGACATTCTCCTCTTGTTAATGATAGTATGTAGATACATAAAAATCGGATAAATGTCAATACAATTTGTTAAATAAAAAAAGCTGCCGATCAGGATGAACAGTAAGACTTTTCATGAATCATGAAAAAAAGTTGTAACCTTTCCGACCTGGATGACAGCCCGTGTACTGAATATCAGACTTTTGAAGCCAGAACTTTCTGCGCTTCTTTCGCTTCTTTCGCGATGCGCTCGATTATCTGTTTCACTGACGGAGTGTCATGGATAATGCCAGTAACCTGGCCGATGGGCAGCACGCCCTTTTTATTGTCGCCATCAATTGTCCCCACCTTGAAGGCTTCAAAACCTATGGCCATGCGCGCCATTTGAAATGATTTCCTGAATCCCATGAATAAAATGCCAATTGCAAGCTTGAGCCAGGGGAACCCGAGGAGCTTGGCGATTTTGCGTGACATGAACAGCGCGGTAAGAGGATTCAGCTTCTTATTCATAAGCCGGAGCGAACCCTTGGATTTCATGAAACGAGCGGGAAGACCGTCGACCTTATCGGTGTAGATGGTGTTGTATACGTCGCATTCGGTGCTGACAGCTTTCTGCGAGGCGTGCACCGGGCTTTCCACGGAATTCATGAACCGTGTTCCCATTGATATCCCGTCAGCTCCGAGCAGCAGTGCGGCCGCGAGTCCCCGGCCGTCGGCGAAGCCGCCGGCCGCAATGACCGGTATCTTTACTGCGTCGGCGATGCTGGGAATGAGGACCAGTGACG
>CAZZHU010000128.1:8007-13018 GCA_964654045.1 uncultured Leptospirales bacterium | reverse complement strand
CGCGTTTACGGAATCTGTCGCTGATTATTTGCATCCGTTCGAATTGAAGGGTATAGCCGGTAATACCGACCAGGTCACAGTCAATATTCCAGTCAATCTCCCTGATGTTCTCGTCACATAGTATATATTCAATGTTCACGTCATCGGGAGTCAGGGCTATTAAAGTGAGCAGGGCCACGTTCGGCATCAGGGTTTTATGCTTTCCCACTATATCGAGGGTCCCTTTCATCGCCCAGAAATTTTCAGGATTTCTGGGGTTGATCAGATAAATTCTTTTTTTGTTCATATTGCATAAGGCTTTTGACAGATAATCATAAAAAAGTCAAGCTATTCTTCCATCGTTGCTGCTCGCCGGTGTTTCATGGCGTAATGGACTATCTGATTATCAGTGCCGGCTGCAATGCCTGTCAAACAGGCATTGCCCGATGACGCATGGCGGCTCCTCATACCGCCGGGCAGATTTTTTAATTGAATTTTTTTCGCGCTGCATTGACATGGTAACTAATCATTATAGGAGTAGCCATGGTCCCCATTGTTTCCTTTGTCGGCTGGTCGGGAATCGGCAAGACCACCCTGCTGGAGAAGCTTATACCGGAACTGGTGCGGCGCGGGTACCGCGTTGCCACGGTGAAGCATGTGCATCATTTTTCCATGGACCATGAAGGCAAGGATACCTGGCGCCATCGGAAGGCCGGGGCCGCCTGCACGATAATTTCTTCCCCGGAAGAACTGGCAATGATCCGTGACATGGACCATGACGCGTCTCTCGATGAAATCCGGGAAAAATATATCGGGGATGTGGACATCATGATCACCGAGGGATACAAGCAGGAACGGGCGCCGAAGATTGAAGTCTTCAGGGCCGGGGAGCACCCCGGGCCGGTCTTTGCCGATGGCCGCGGCCTGGCCGCGCTGGTAACTGATACGGATTTTGACCTGGGCGTCCCCTGTATCGGCCTTGAAGAGATTGATGAGCTTGCCGATTTCGTCGAGAATAAATTTTTAAAGCGATAGGAACAGCTATCCTGGAGGGTTCCCTTATATGTCCGGCCCTGGAGATTTTCTGAAAAACTGCTTCGCCCTCACCGGCGCCATATCGACGGGGAAATCAATAGTGGCGTCGATGCTTGCGGAAATGGGCTCCCATATCATTGATACAGATCTCATTGCCCGTGAAGTGGTTCAACCGGGTCAGCCTGCATTACGCGAAATTGAAGAATTCTTCGGGAAGGATGTTATTAATACTGACGGAACCCTGAACCGCGAAAAGGTGCGGGACCAGATCATACGCGACCCTGAAAAACGAAACAAGCTCAACAGCATGACCCATCCCCGCATCAACCAGATTGTGATGGAAAGGATAGGCTCATTCAACAGCATGAATGATACAATGCCTATCATCATTGATGTTCCCTTGTTGTATGAATCGGGATGGGATAAGTTCTTTCCGGATGCTATCCTTGTCTATGTACCGGTCACTGTGCAGATCGAGCGGCTTATGATCAGGGACCGCCTTGACAGGCCAACAGCCGAGTTGACAGTAAAAGCTCAGATGAGCATCGAAGATAAAAAGGTTAAAGCGCGTTTTGTAATCGACAATTCGGGTACTCTCGAAGAGACGAGGATGCAGGTGGTGAAATTGTTCGATCAGCTCCGGGGGATGATTACCGGGAAATGAATCACCCGGTGAGGGATTGCCCCTGACCGGGTACCATCCTGAACCATAACCACCGTTAGAATGATAGCATTGAAGTCAATCGAAGAGGGTACTCGCCTCGGTGCCAGGCTGGAGCTCTCGCGAACCTATTTCGAGATTGGGAAAAGGATAATAGGAAAAATCCTGGGCGAGGGACCGTCTCGAATCGAATTAATCGCCACTCGAATGTTCAATGGCTTAACCCCCTATGAATGCCTCGATAAAGCCGAGGCCATGTTTCGGGAGATGGGCCTCGAGTGGGACCTTGAACAGCTTGAAAGTTTTCGTAATACTGCTCAATGATAATTCTGAAATAAACTATTCCTTCTGCCTCCCGGCCTAAAACTTCTCCAGCCATTTCTGGACACCCTGCATTATCATTTCAATGGCGATAGTCCCCACGAACAGGGCCGCAATCCGCCCGGTGATCTCTATATATCTCTGCACGATCGGCTCCCTGCGGGGGCGGACATAGTCATGGAGCTCCTTCAGGAGGAAAATCAGCAGGATGGCGATCGTTACAGACGTGACGACTATCACGCATGCCGTCAGCGGATCATGGCGCTCCCCGATAACGACACTGGCGCTTATTGTGCCGGGCCCTATGAACACGGGCATGGCAATTGCCCCCGCAAGCTGTTCCGATTCTCCCCGTAAAATCTCTATGGCCGTCGGTCCGCGAAAAACAAACTGGAACCCTATGAGCATGAAAACCAGTCCCCCGAATATCTGGAAGGACGCGAATTCGGCTTGGATGATCCTGGAAAAGATGGCGTCGCCCAGCAGGGCAAAGCAGCAGAAAACGGTGCTGGCGATAAGCGCCGCACGGACCAGTGTCTTGGTGAAATGCCCCCTGTCCAGCTTCTGGATCACATCAATCAGATATATAATGACCAGGAAAGGATTAAGTAAAACAAGCAGCAGGGCTGAAGATCTGAAAAATTCCGCCATGGCATTCTCCCGATTGATTTGATTGTTATCCGGAAAAAAGGTCTTATCCCGGTCCGGGGTCAAGTGATTGTGCTATTCTCATCTGAAATGACTATGGTATATCCCGAGCTTTCTGGCAAGTAAAAGTTCGGGCCGGGGCGATTAAAGATTTTAAGGACTGCCATTGCTCGGGATGACAGCGGGGGCGATCTGGGCGGTCAGTATAATCCCTTCCAGATATTCTTTTCCGGATCATCATTGCATTTCCGGCAGAACACGTGGGGATCGCCGCTGCCGCACCCGTTGCACCAGATATCGAAGACCCGGCACTCCTGGCAGAGGGGCTTGTCGCATCCGTCGCAGTAGACCACGGCCCCGTTCTTTCCGCAGATCCCGCAGATTTCACCCTTGGCTAACCGTATCTTGTTCATCACCGGGTATCCGATAACATAAATGAGGCATCCCCCTTCAATGGTCCGGGGGATGCCCATGCAACAATAATGCTGCTATTGGCGGGAATTGTCCATTATTTTTCGTCCGGACCGACCCAGGGAGAGGCTTCGCCGAACAGTATGAAGGGAGCCGGGTTTATTGAACCGCCGCCCATGCCCATGTATCCCATGCAGATGAAAAGCTTGTCGTTTACCTTCCTGATTTCATCCTGCATTGAATGAACTGTTCCGCCGTTATAAGGGCTGTAATTGAGGATGTATGATTTTTTGCCGTCGATCGGGGAGGTCCCGATAGTTGTGTCCATCCGGCGGGTGCGGGCGATGGCTTCTTTGCCGTCCTTGTCCTTTATCGCGAAGAGGTTGTAGCCGTGGCCCTTTTCCTTGCTTTCCGGCGTGAAGGCCTTTCCTTCCCAGTGGCCGGGGCCGAAGAAATGATGGGTATAAAAGTCGGCGCTTGCCGCCTGGATGCCCACGGATATCGTTTTTGCCTTATACTCACCCTTCATGCTTTCCATGTCGGGGGCCGGTGCTGCGTAGAAGAGCTGCATTATCTGCGCCTTGGAGAGTTTTTCAATGTCGGCCGGAGTGGCTTTTTCCGCCGGAACACCGAGTATCTGCATCATGGTCTGACCGCCGTATGCGCTTGAGCCTTTCTGCAGGATGTTGATGCCCATGGTCAGCAGCTGGATTCCCACGAGCGCACCGAAAACTATCGCTATTATTTTAACCTTTTTCATATATATACCTCGTTTTATTTATTTTCTTCCTTTCCATGTGTCATTGGCGTCCCACATCCCGAGGACCTTGTTCATCCAGTCCATGGCGTGGATCGGCATGAGCACCTTGGTGAGGGGAGTCACTATTTTTACCGGCAGGGAGGGGACGGCCACCATGGCGGTGTTTTTCCTGATTCCCTTCATGACCTGCCGGCACACCTTGTCAGGAGTAAGCATCTTCGTTCCAGCCACCATTTTCGAGCCGCTGAACATCCCCGTATTGACCGTATTGGGGCACACCATCGTGACGCCAATGTTCAGTTTCTGTTTTTTCATTTCTTGGCGAAGTGCGTCAGTAAAACCGACGACGCCGAATTTGCTTGCGCAATAGGCGGCGATGTTCGGAATGGCCAGGATGCCTCCGGCAGAGGCGAAATTGACGATATGTCCTTCCTTCTGCTTCGCGATCGAGGGCAGGAACGCCTTGACAGTCCAGAATTGGGACGTGAGATTGATGGTAATAATCTTTTCGATGGTTTCAACCGGCATCTCCATGACCGGTGCCGCGTTGACAATGCCGGCGTTGTTTATAAGAATCGAAACGGGGCCCATGTCTTTTTCTATCTTTGCGGCCAGTTTGAAGACTTCGTCCCGGCTGGATATGTCGCAGACATAGGACTGGCATTCGCCGATCTTCGACAATTCCGTTTTGGTCGATTCCAGGTTGGCCTTGTTTATGTCAACCAGGGCGACCCTGCATCCCTCGGTCAGAAGCAGGGCGGAAAGGCTTTTTCCCATACCCATTGCCGCTCCGGTGACGACCGCCAATGTACCTTTAAATTGTTTCATACGATCATTGCTCCTTATATAATTATTCATTCGGGCTGAATCGCCAGAGATGCGTCCTGAGCCCTGATGTCTAATGTATACAATTATTTCCAGAATGCAAGCAATTTATTTCCAGAATGCAAGTATTTTTATTGTAGAGAGGGCATGCGTCGATGGAAATGTTCAGATATGCGGAGAAGTGACGGTTAATTTTCCACGTTGAGGATCTTGTGAAGGTTGACGGCCGTTTTATAAAACGACGCAATATCTTCATCATTGTACTTGCTGAGATTTTTCGACAATATCCTGTACGTCTGATTTTCGACCTTTGTTACCACATCTTTTCCTTTTTGTTCCAGGGTAACCAGGATATTCCGCTTATCCCGGGG
>CAZZHU010000128.1:0-7997 GCA_964654045.1 uncultured Leptospirales bacterium | reverse complement strand
TTTTGCGGGATAAGAGTTTCTTTTCTTCAAGGCGGTCCACTACGCGGGTGGCGGTACTGATGGGGATGCCCATTTCATCGGCTATTTCACCCATGCGTGAAGGGGTATGGTTCCGGAGCAGCTGGAGGAGATAGATATCCTCATAATCCAGGCCGAATACGGTCATCTTGGCCTGCTGGAACTTATAAATGGCCCTCAGGGCATTGAAGAGTATCGGATCCAGTTGATCGCGCGGTATATCTTCCAGCATATTTTTTCCCCTTTGAATTATTTGGACAGTGTAATAATAATATTTCCATTTTGCAAGTAATATTTATCCCGCACATAAAATATCGTACGTACACTGGATGGCGGATGTTTTATGCCGTTTATAAAAATTTTAGCTTGAAAAATAGTACCTGTGTGTTTATAGAATGAGAATGCGTCGCGACTGCCGGCGCCATATAACTCGCCAATCATGTGACATTATGACTGATACCAAAGAAAAAATAACATCCCTTTTTTCGCCCTTCATGGTTATTATCTGCACTGCCATTGCGGCGCAGCTTATCGGTTCGTATCATGCGAAATCATTGATACTGGGCGACTATTTTTACCTTCTGTGGGTCATTCTCAGGATTGCGCTTCCTGTCGCGGTTCTCCTGGTCCTGAAGGTACCGCTCGCGAAGACCGGTCTCGGCCTGCCGCGATTTGACCGTGTGACGCGGAACCTTGTCATAGCGGCCTCGATAATCCTCATACTCGCTTTTACGGGAATATACTTTTTGAAGGGATATTTTACCTTTTATTCGTCGGCCTTTTCCGGGTCCGGAGACGGCGGTCTGGGGCGCTTTGCCAATTTCATGATTTTTACCAGCTCCACTCTGACCGGATGGGAGTTCCTTCACCGGGGCTTTCTTCTCATGGGCCTTTATTACGTGTTAAGCGAGCGCGACGCGATACCGGCAGATACGGCCGCGAGGATCGCCATCGCCGTGGTATGGGTGTTCGAGGTCGTATTCCATTTTATCAAGCCGGAGATTGAAGCGCTGGGGCTTCTCGTCGGATCTCCCTTCCTGTCCTGGCTCGCCCTGAGGACGCGGAGCATCTGGGTGCCCTTTATCCTTCATTTCCTGGTAGAATTGCTTTTTATCGCGACGCTGTTGCTGCAGTGACGCCGCCATGGACATCCTCAGCATAGAATTCATCTCCTCCGCCTTCATCTTTTTCTCGGCCGGCCTGTCGCTCCTTCTCTGCGTCGGCCAGCTGAGCGGAAGGGTCCGTTACTTTGAGAACTACGTGCTGGCATCGTACCTTGCCTGCCTGAGCGTGGTGCTGTTCCAGGTCTGCCTCATCGTCAACAACATGCAGTATGCCCACCCGTGGCTCCTCTTCTTTCATGTTACGGCGCTCTACTTCATGGCGCCCGTCATCTACTGCGCTGATTACCTGGTGATCCTTCCCGTTGAGGCCATGCCGAGGAAGATGGCCTTCCTCTTCCTTCCGGTTGCCATCGGCCTTGCCGCGGATATGGTCTTCATCGCCATGCCCGGCACCGCCAGGGTAGCGTTTCTTGAAAGGCTCTCCAGCGTGGCGCCGGGCGCGGATATCATGGCAGCGAGGATAGTTATCGCCGGCGCCGGCTTCCAGATGGTGATATATCTCGGTTTTTTATTAAAGAAATTCATAACCACCAGGAGAGCAGGGGAAAACATAGTCATATTCTACGTTATGACAGCGAGCATCGTTGTCATTGCCGGGCTGACATCAGTAACCATCCTGGGTTACCTCCTCGGTTCCCGCAGCCTGCTGAGGTGGGGCGCGAGCCTCGCCGGCCTCCTGGTCGTCTGCGCCTACCTGGTGAGCCTCCGGTACCCCAAGATCCTCCAGCTTCTGATGTTCGAGGCCGAGAAGAAATTCGCCGGCCGTTCCCTTCTCGAACACCAGGACGTGCCGTCGCTCATCGGTAAGCTCAATCACCTGATGGATGATGAGCGTATTTATACCGATGACCAGCTTACCCTCCGGGACCTGGCGGACGAACTTTCCATCAGCCCTCACCAGCTTTCCCAGCTCCTGAACGACCGGCTGGACACGAATTTCAGCACCTTCGTGAACCAGTACCGGATCAGGGAAGCCATGGAGATGCTGATGCAGCAGCCGGAAAAAACAGTCCTGGCCATATCCCTCGAGGTGGGCTTCAATTCAAAATCGGCATTCTACGAGGCTTTTTCCCGGTTCACCGGCGTGTCGCCCCAGAGTTACCGGAAGCGCGGGGGGGAGGTCCCCCCTGTCCCCCCGAGGGGGCATGAGGGATGAATCACCTCTTGAGACCTCACCCCCTCAATCCCGGCGAGCGCTTTTTGGGCATCCTGTCCGCGCTCGCCATTGCGACATCGTGTCGGGAACCTCTCCCACGGGGAGAGGGCGCGCCGGAGGCGGGGTGAGGTCACCCCTCGGGTCGGGGGGTGAGGGCAGCTTTGAATAGATGTTGATAAAAATCTTTCCGGATTTATCATTCCAGACGACAGGATCTTTTTTCTTCTATATATACTGTATGCATCACATCATCATCAGCTAGTCGATGTGATCTGTATATGGAGCCGATGTGAACCTGGATGAGATCTTTTATAATGGAGCAACGCCTGATCCGTCCGAATTGCGCGGTTATTACGAGGTGCGGCTCGTCACGCCGCTCCTTCCGGGAATCCGTTTTTTCGGCCACCGGAAGTTTTTTTCGGATGATGCCGGCCTGGAGCGGACCGAAAGGGGGGGCTTCAACGAGTTCCTGGGAAGAATCCGGATCGGCTATTTTACAATCAGCGTCAGGGACTCCGTTCTGGGAGACGGCCAGCGGGTGCTGCACATCAATTACAATCGCCCCGGGAACAGTCTTATTTTGAAAACCCTCAATGACGAGGTGAAGCGGGTAGGTGACGGCCATTACCTGGGCCGGGGAGTGTTCATGATAGGCAGGCTTGTGTTTAATATATTTTATTTTTCGATACGGAAGGCCTCACCCCCGGCCCCTCTCCATGAAAGAGAATGAAGTAATTGTTGCCCTCATCCGCCCCTTCTCCCATTGAGAATTGAATAAAGGAGCCCTTTCCTTTTTATCATGTCTTAATGGGAGGCAGCATCCAGTACATCCATGTACGATGCTGCATGCGCGACATCCTGTCGCTTAGTGTGCGCCAGAGGCGGGGTGAGGTGGAAATAGTGGCAGAGCGCGGGTGAAGTAGGGAGATCTTTATGAACCATCTTAACGTTCTAAAGGGAAGGAATGGCAGGATTTTCAAGGCGGTGATGAACGCCATAATACCGCGGGGAGGCGCCTTTGAGGCCGGTGCGGCTGATTTTGACCTGCTGCCGCGTGCGGATGAGGTGCTCATGAGTTATGACCCTTCCATCAGGAGCCTCATCCCCCTGATGCTGAATTATATCCAGTTCAGCGCGGTCCTGAGAAAGGGCAGGGTGTTCACGAGCCTGGACGCGGAAAAGGGAGGCCATGTTCTCGAAGCCATGGAAAAAAGCCCCTTCTTTTACCGGAGGATGATCATCCTCCTGATGAAACTCCTGACCATGCTTACGTTTTATGAAAATGACGACAATGCGCGGCTCACCGGATATGAACATGGCTGCCATTTGAAATGAAACCTCGCCCCCTCGGTCCCGGCGAGCGCTTTTGGGACATCCTGTCCGCGCTCGCCATTGCGACATCGTGTCGGGAACCTCTCCTCGGGGAGAGGGGGATGGCGCGCCGGAGGCGGGGTGAGGTTGGTGTAAATAGAAGGAGTAAACCATGATCAAAACTATCAACGATTATAAATCCGATATATCCGAATCCTGCGACGTCTGCGTCATCGGCAGCGGTCCCGGCGGCGGTGTCGTGGCCAAGGAGCTGGCCGAGAAGGGAGTGTCGGTGGTGCTCCTCGAAGAGGGAGGATATTTCACCGCCGATGACTGGGATGGCAAGCCGGTAAAGGGCCTTGTCGACATGTACCGGGGCGGAGGGTCGACGGGGACCTTCGGGAACCCCTTCATATCCCTCACCCTGGGCAGGTGCATCGGAGGCACCAGCACAATCAATTCCGCCACCTGCTTCCGGACGCCGGGCCATATTCTGGAAAAGTGGCGCGACGAGCTGGGCCTGGACGCCATGACTGAAGAGACCCTTAACCCCTATTTTGCGAGGGTGGAAAAAACAGTCAACGTGACGGAGCTCCCCTGGGACGTGCTGGGGAACAACGCCAGGATAGTGAAGCGCGGCTGCGATAAGCTCGGCTACACCTGCAGGCCCCTGAAGCATAACGTGAAGGACTGCAAGGGGTGCGGGCCCTGCCAGTTCGGGTGCCAGGAGAACGCCAAGCAGAGCGTCAACGTCACCTACATACCGAAGGCGGACGCCGCCGGCGCGCGCATATACGCCAATTGCCGTGCTGAAGAAATTATGATAAAGAACGGCACGGCCGAAGGCGTGAAGGCGTCCATCGTTGATCCGAAGAGCGGGAAGCGTCTCCACGGCGTCACCGTAAAGGCCGGGGCCGTCGTTGTCTCCTGCGGTGCCATGATAACGCCGTCCTTCCTGAAGTGGAGCGGTCTCGGGAACAGGCATATCGGCCGTCACCTGCAGATACACCCGGCGGGAAGGGTCGTGGCGCTGATGAACGAAACCGTGAAGGGATGGCAGGGCGTTTCCCAGGGGGCCTACATCGATGATTTCGAGAACGAGGGGATCATGATGGAGGGGATCATGGTCCATCCCTCCCTGCTCCTGGCGGCATTGCCCGGTGTGGGGCGCGGTCACAAGGAAATGGCGGTGAAGTATAACAACCTGGCGGCCTTCGGCATCATGGTCCACGACGAGACAGAGGGAAGGGTGCACAGGGGGTTCAGCCCGAAACGGAACAGGGGCATCATGGCGACCTACCTTATCAAGCAGGTTGACGCTGACAAGCTCAAGCGGGCCATTGCCTACCTGGCGAAGATATTTTTCGCGGCCGGCGCCGTCCGCGTGTACACGGCCATATCAAAGATGCCGAACCTGGATTCAGCGGAGGACGCGGACCGCCTCCTCGCGTTGCGCGTCAGGCCGAACCAGATAGAGACCATGGCCTTCCACCCCCTCGGTTCGTGCCGCATGGCGGCGGGACCGAAGCAGGGAGCCGTGGACGGCCGCGGGGAATCCTTCGAGGTGAAGAACCTTTTCGTGGCGGACGGGAGCATCATCCCCACTTCGCTGGGAGTGAACCCGCAGATAACCATCATGGCCCTGTCGAATTACGTGGCTGACGGGATCGCTCAGCGGCTTACTTCCGGTCGCTGAATTTATTCCCCGTCCAGGTCAGGGTGCTCTTCTTTGTTTCCTTCAGGATGTATTTCTTTTTTGACTCGTCGAAATCCTCGTGTGTCTGCACGAGCACGAGGCCGTTCTTCACTCCTCCCTTTTCGTCAGGAAAAATGAATTTCGACAGGCTGTGGAATACGCCGCTTTCGACCGTGCTTGCCGCGCTTGAACCGTAGAGTATTTCAGCTCCATTGTACACGAGCACTATTGTGCCGAAGGGATATCCGCAGGCCCCGTAGTTGAAATCGAGGGTGATCATGTTGGATATGCCGGTGAATCCTCGGGGGCCGTGAAGCTCCGCCGATATGCTGTAGCTGAAGGTGCGGTCATCGTTGAGTATCCCTATGGCGTCAAAGCTGGTTTTTGAAACGATTTTCCCGCCGCTGGCTATCATTCCCTGTACCGGTATCGTGCCTATATTCTTCGCGCTCTTTATGGCGAAGAGGAGGAGCGCCGGCTTCCCGTTATATTGGACCGGCAGTGCCGCGATTGACAGGAATCCGCCCCACACGTATCCCCTGGCAGCGCCCTTGCTGCCGGTATAGCTGATCATGTACCAGGGAGCTTTCAGCCCGTCAACCGAGTAGTCCGATACGCTCTTTTTTTCAACCCTGACCTGGTATCCAACCGGCAGGTTGTCAATGATGTTGTTGCCGATGGCGGGAGCGCTGCGGACATTGACGGTATCGGCCGCGAGGAAGACCAGGGCACCGTTTTCAAAGACACCCATGTTGTACACCTCGAGTTTGGTTCCCGCGTATGCAAGGATTGTGAAATAGATGGCTGCCAGTATCATGACGGGTATGATTTTTTTCATGGAGGCGTCTCCTGTCTGTATTGTTATGGGGCTCTTGATGGGATACTACAGAAATTATTTCTGCAGGTAAAGCATAAACGGTGCGGGTATGAAATTTTTTTACCTCAGCCGCGCCCTGCGCGTCCTCTCGATCTGGCGACCTCACCCCGCCTTCGGCGCGCCATTTTTTGAATCCTCAGTCCCTGTCCCCCTCTCCGCAAAGCGGAGAGGGGGAAAAAGAAATAAATATTTATAACTGAAGCCCTCTCCTTGCTAAGGAGAGGGCGCGCTGAGCGCGGGTGAGGTTTGAGAGAGGGGCCGGGGGTGAAGCCGAGCATGGGAGAGCGGGCCGGGGGATGAGGGGTTGGGTCTGACAGGTAACGGCGGAGGCGATAACCCGGAAATAAGTATTGCATTATTCCCGCACCATGTCATAGATTATTTCGATATAAAACTGATATATTTTACCGAAAGGAGTAAACTATGAACCATGTAAAGATCAGCAATAACACCTTCATCCCCATGACCATGAGTATTGTGGGGACACTGCTGAACGGCAAGGAAAACTTTATGGCGGCAGGATGGATCGCCAGGGTCAATGCGAAGCCGCCCATGATCGCCGTCGGCATCGGCAGTAACCATGCGACCCACGATGGCATTATGGCGACGAAGGCCTTCAGCGTGAATATTCCCGGAAAGGGACTGCTGGTGAAAACCGACTATGTCGGACTTGCATCCGGCCATGATACTGATAAGTCCGGGGTATTTGATATATTCTACGGCGATCAGAAGGGTGCGCCCCTCATCAGGGAGGCTGCCGTATGCCTGGAATGCGGCCTTGTCAAAGCCGTTGAACTGCCGACCAACACCCTGTTCATCGGTGAAATTACCGGCGCCTGGTGCGATGAATCGTGCCTTAGCGGGAATTGTCCCGATTATGAACGGGCAGGATCGTTTTTCCTCACCATGCCGGATAACCGGTACTGGGCCTTCGGCGAAAGTGTCGGCAGGGCCTGGTCCGACGGAAAGGATTTCAAGAAGTGACCCGGCTTTCCGCCACCAAGGAAACTGAAAAAATCAAAAAGACGAAACGGTAAAAGTTATTTACATTTCAGATACAGGCGCGCCTGATATCAACATCAAGCGGTGCGACTATCCTGACAATTAAGAACGAATACCCGGAGCGGTCTTACGAAATGACCGATTCCATGACGCTGAATTGCTTCAGGGAAAATATTCTTGGCCGGATGGGGAAGGATTTTAAGAAATCCCTCGAAGAGAAAAAATAATATCATCGGTCCATTCCGGTGCCTGCTTCGGCCCTGCACCGGAAGGCCCCGTATTTTTGGAAAAAAATTAATCTTTTTTATTGACATTAATTTATGCTGTGATTATTTTTGTATCAGTAATTGGTTGGTCGTCCAATTTAAAAGTTGGACATTAATTTAAATATTCATTATAATATGTTTATTCGGTTTTATTTGGATATCCGCAGGGCATATCCATGGGAAGCTTTTTTTTAAACATGATATTGGTTGGCCGTCCAATCAACAATCTGGCTGATAATTTAAAATATGCACATCGGCCCAGGTTCTTTTGAATTCAGAATCGGTTGGTATCTATGCTGCTTAAAGGCTGTCTTCACACCCACACTACCTGCTCGGACGGCAAGCTGACGCCGCAGGAAGTGGCCGATGCATACGGGGCCAGGGGATATGATTTTGTGGCTTTTACGGACCATGACTATCTGCTGAAGCCGAATTACCGGGAACTTTACGATCAGGTCAAGACCGACATGATCATTTTCCACGGCATCGAGATCACGGCGTTTGTCAGGGGCTACATCCATGTGGGAAAGATAGAAGGGGAGAGCGA
>CAZZHU010000127.1:0-13050 GCA_964654045.1 uncultured Leptospirales bacterium | reverse complement strand
ATAATCATATTTTTCCTCCTTGAAAATCCATGCCATCGTCCCTGATAGCATTGTTTATTTATTTATTCCCTGCTAGATACTCGTCATATTCTGAAAAACGCTTGATATAATAATTAAAAAATTGCGCATTTTTATTGTTGAAATTATATCATGGCGGAATGATTTTAACCTGAATACGAGGATACCATGGCTAAATATCAGGGAAAGAGTACGCGATTATCAAAAACGGGCATGGACAATGCCGCCCCTGCTCATCCTCCCGTGTCGGAAAAGGTGAAGGACGCGGTTGCTCCTGCCATTGCCAGGTTACGGGGAGGCATGGCGGCAACCATCGGTCTTGCAGCGGCATTGTTCGCGAAAATCAAGGAAAAAATACCGCGGAAGGCCCTGGATAAAACGTCAAAGCTGCTGAACTCCGTTCAGGTGAAAAAAGCGAAGCGCTATGCCATGTCGGCCTATTCCCTCACCGGTGTCGTTGACCGGGCCGTAGTGACGATTATTGATCTGGCGCGGTCCTTCTTTGCCGCGCTGCGGCGCTCCCCCGCCCTAGCGGCCGGCATCGCGGCCGGCGTGATCCTCGCCTTCGGGATCATCCTTGCCGTTGATTTCAGCAGGGTACAATCGCTGGCAACGTTCCAGCCCAGCGCCACGACAAAAATATACGACAGGAACGGGGTCCTGGTGTCGGAGCTTTTTGCCCAGAAGCGGGACGTGGTCCCGCTGAAAAAAATCCCCAAGGACCTTGCCAGCGCGATTATCGCCATGGAGGACAACGAGTTCTACGATCACTGGGGCGTCAATCCCAAGGGAATCGTGCGGGCCTTTTTCATAAACATCTTTTCCGGCAGGATCAGGCAGGGCGGGAGCACCATCACCCAGCAGCTTGCCAAGGTCCTGCTCACTTCGCAGGAGCGGAGCTACTACCGGAAAATAAAGGAAGCCTGCATAGCGGTCATGATGGAGTTCACCTACTCAAAGGACGAGATACTGAGCCTGTACCTGAACCAGATATTCCTGGGCCACGGGAGCTATGGCGTCGAAGCCGCCGCCCGGCTCTATTTTGACAAGCACGTGTGGCAGCTGAACCTGGCCGAGTGCGCGCTCCTGGCGACGCTTCCCTCCGCGCCGAACCAGTTTTCCCCGATCCGCCACCCGAAGCGCTCCATGCAGCGCCACAAGATCGTGCTGGCCAAGATGGTGGAGATGGGCTCCATATCGGTCAAAGAAGCGGAACGGGCCTACCTGGATTTCTGGCCCGACTACCTCGACTACCTGAGCGGGCTTTCCCCTTCCATGACGACAATGAGCGCCCGGACCAACAAGGCCCCCTGGTTTACCGAGTACGTGCGGCGGGAGCTCGTGAAAAGATACGGGGCCGAGATGGTGTACGAAAAGGGGCTGCAGGTGTTTACGACGATGGACCTGAAAAAACAGCTCGCCGCGCAGGAAACGCTGAAGCGGTGCCTTGACCGCCAGAGCGTGACGTCGGCCAGGCTGGCCTTCCGGAAAGAGGACTACATTGTCGAGCACTACAGCGACATGGTTGAGCTTTTCTCATTTCTCTTTAACATGCCCTCTTTTAAAAAGAAAGGCTCGCGACAGCGGGAAAAACTGAACAGCTTCATCCGTGACAAAATTGTCGAGGAACTGGACGGCCTCAATTACCTGGTCGGCATGGAAAGTGTGAGCAAGTTCCTTGAAAAATATAAAGAGACTTACCTGGATGATAAAAACCTGCAGAGGGTCGAAGGGTGCGTCATATCCATAGACCAGCGGAACGGCTACATCGAGGCCATCGTGGGAGGAAGCGAGTTCACCAGCATCAACCAGTTGAACCGCGCGATGCAGGCGAAGCGGCAGCCGGGGTCGTCCATCAAGCCCATTATTTACGCTGCGGCCATTGAAAGCGGGGAGTTCACCGCCGCCACCACCGTGCTTGATTCGCCGGTCGTGTTCCTCGACAACGAAGGGGGGGACTGGATACCGGAAAATTACGAGGGAGATTACTCGGGGTTCGTGCGCCTCCGCAAGGCGCTCGCTCTTTCCGTCAACGTCGTTTCCGTGCGCATCTCCCAGCAGCTCGGCATTGATCAGATCATGAAGTACCTCGCCAGGCTCCTGAAGTTCAACAGGACCGAGGCGAAGGAGCGCATCCAGCGCAACTTCTCCATCGCCCTCGGGTCCATGGAGGTGAGCCCCTTCGAGCTCACCAGGGCCTACAGCATCATCGCCAACGGGGGAAGGGATGTTATCCCCTTTGCCATCCGCCACGTCAAGGACCGTGAGGGAAACATCCTGGAGAACCGCGAGGAGGAGGTGCAGAAGCTCCTCGCCGAGGAGGAAAAGGACGGCGACATCCAGATCATTAAGCCGGAAACGGCGCAGGTCCTGATCAGCATGCTGCAGAGCGTCATCACCTCCGGCACCGGGGGTTCGGCGTCGCCGGGCAGGCCGGCGGGCGGCAAGACCGGCACCACCAACAGCTGGAAGGATGCGTGGTTTGTAGGGTTCACGCCCCAGGTGACCACCGGCGTCTGGGTGGGATACGATAAGATGGGCCTTTCCCTCGGGATCGGCCAGGCGGGCGGCGCGGTGGCTGCCCCCATCTGGGGCGATTACATGCGCGAAGCCCTGAAGGACGAGCCGGTGCTGGATTTCCCGCAGTTCGGCGGGCTCCAGACCCATGAGGTGTGCGAAAAATCGGGACTGCTTCCCTCGGCTGACTGCCGCGACACCATAGAGGAAATATTCGTTCCCGGCACGGTCCCGGAAAAATCATGCAGCGTTTGCGCCGGGGTCATCGGCGGCGTTACGATACCCAAGAAAGCGCCCCGGGACAATATATCACGGGAACAGAAGCAGACCATCATCCGGCAGATGGAAAAGAAGAAGGACGAATCGATCATCGACCACATAACCGATGATCTGCTGGAATAACAGCCGGAAGGCGCATCCGCCACACGGGGAATGATGCGGGCATGGGGGCATGCATTAATCCATGAAGAGAGCTATACTGGCAGTATCCATCATCATGCTGACGGCCGTGCTGGTCACCGGCGCGTCCGCCGGCCCCCTATCGGCCCGAATCGGCGTTGGCGCATTGTTCTGGTACTGCTGGTGGCAGCCGCCATGGGCGGACGGCACCAGGTTCTCCGCTCCCCGTGCAAATCTGCCCGCCTCGATCCCCTACCGGGTCAGGAGTTACGAAAACTCATCGGCCCCGCTTTTCGGCTTTACCGTCCTGGCGGAATTCCTCAAGTCCTGGTACTTTTCATCATCATTGCTGTTCGGGAATTACCTGTCCCGGTCGGCATCAGCCGGTCCCAACCCGCCGGCCGCGCTCTCCAGGCTGTCATATATCCGCGAAATCAAGCGGTATGATTTTGAGGCATACATCGGATACCGCGTTAACCGCTATTTCAGCGCCTATCTCTGTCTAAAGACCAGGGCCTATGATTTTACCGAAAGGATCAATAATGCCGTTGTGACCGGGACCGATTACATGGCATATAAAGCCACGGCCAGGGGAGAACATATCGATGTGGGCCCGGGGCTCGGGATAAGCGTGACCGCGCCCATGCCGGCGCATGAAAACATCTTTTTGCTTTTCCAGGCTTCCGGCATGGTCCTTGCCACCTCGAGTTCCTATGTCAACGACTATCAGTATCAGATATTGAACGGCACGCTGTCCCTGCCGGTGGGGCAGTATGACAGGGAGAGCTTTTATTCCTGGTGCGGTGAAGGGGCCCTTTCCCTGGGATACACCCTTGAGCCCGCCGGAATAACCTTCATGCTGGGCGGAAAATACGAGGTCGTCTACTACCGGCACCACCGGCTGATAAAGGGATTTCTCCGCTACAACGGGAACTATGATCATTCATACGGCGTGACCTTCATGCTGGCCTATGCCGTCACCCTGACCGCCCCGTCGCCGGTGAAGATGTGAACCCTCCCCCATCAAGGGGGAGTGAAATATACTTTTTTATATTCGGAGGTTTCAGGATGAATACAGACGCATTCGTACTCAAGCGTGACGATACTGCCCTTATGGTGATCGACATTCAGGAAAAGCTTGCCGCCGCCATGAAGGAAAAAATCATGGAGCAGGTCGTGAAAAACACCGCCATTCTCATCGAGACGGCGAAGACCTTCGGCATGCCCCTGGTCGTTTCGGAGCAGTACCGGAAAGGGCTGGGGGCCACGCTTCCACCCCTGCAGGAAAAAATCGCGGGGTGCGACGTGATGGAAAAGCTTTATTTCGACTGCACCAGGGACGAGGCCCTGGATAAAAAAATAGCCTCCGTCGGCCGGAAGACCTTTGTGATCACCGGCATTGAGACCCACGTGTGCGTGTTCCAGACCGCCCTGAGCCTGCTGGGCAGGGGATACCGGGTGGCGGTTGCCAGCGACGCCGTCGCCTCGAGGAGAAAGCACGACTGGGAGTACAGCCTGCGGGCGCTGGCCCGGGCCGGGGCCGTGATATATCCCGCGGAGACCATATCCTTCATGCTGCTGGAGAAGGCGGGCACCCCGGAGTTCAAGAAGCTGTCGCCGCTGTTCAAGTAATGGCGCGGGGCCCCGCCCTACATGATGCGCTTCATGCGGAAGATGTTCCTGCCCTCGTATTCGCCGGCCGGAATATAATAATTCATCAGGCTCGAGGGGAGATGCATGAAGATGTCGTTGGTAACGAAAAAGCTGTTCGGTTCCGCGTATTTCTGGCCCAGGTGAAAGACCGAGTTGATCGAATCGGACACGATTTCGCCGGTTTCGCCCTTGCTCTTGTACACGGTATTCCCGACGTGCATGGCGATGCGGTAGGAGAGATTGATATCGAGCTGGATCATTTCCGCGCTCATGAGCTTCCGGTTCACCATCAGCCGCAGCGCCGCCTCGATGATCTCGCATTTTTTGCCGTCGAAGGGGAACAATACCAGCCCGCCGAAGTGCATCCACATCCATATCCGCCCGTTCATCGGGGCGACCGAATCCTCGACGTACTGCCTGAAAGTTTCCGTGATTTCGTCCAGGACCTCGGGAGCCAGCCCCTTGAGCGCGTTCTTGTTGTCCAGCTCGATGAACATGAAGTAGAACGTGTATTCCTGCCCCTGCTTGATGTTTTTCCAGTCTCTCCCCGAAATGATATAATCTTTTTTAACCGCCGCAAGCGTATCATCGGCGGCTTCAACCTGTTTGAATTTCATTATCTGGTCGAGGCGTTTCTGGTCCACGCCCTTTTTCAGGCAAGCGGCGCCCAGGTAATCCGAAGCGCCGCTGTGAAACAGGTCGGCTATGTCCGTGATGGTTCCTTTCGGGTCGATAATGCCGAAAAGGACCCCCTCGAGCTTGGCCAGGAGCTTGATGGCCTGGGGAACTTCAGGTTTCCCGAGGGAGGAGACATCGGCGTAGACGAGGGTACCGGCGGCCGCGCTTTTCGCGTTTTTTTTCAGCTCTTTGGCCGGGAACACCTGGACCGCATGCTTCTTTCCTTTTACCGCGGCGGCAAAGGTTTTCTCGATATTTTTCGTGTTCGAAAAAACAACTATTTTCATTTATTGCTCCAGTGACACGCTGTATGCGTAATATTTTAACCGGTTATCAATCAGTATTGTTTCAAATCCGTCAAGGATCGACGCGTCAAGCTTTTGACCGACCGTGCTGCTGATGGTCATGGAATTCGGCCTGGTGTATTTCGACTCGATCTGCACCGTTTCCTTGATGACGTCATTTTTCAGAAGGTCCGGCACGCTCTCGGTGTACTGGCACAATCCGGCGTGAACCGCGGCCCTGATTTTCACCGGCTCGCCGAGGCGGCAGTGCATGGCGTTGTACACGAAGAGGTCGTTGATGATTTCCATGCCGCTCAGCGTTGCCAGGTGACTCTTGTTGGCGAAATAAAAGGCGACCAGCCCGCCGTCGCCTTCCCAGTTCCATATGCGTCCGTTCCTCTTGACGATCGCCCTGTCGACGATTTTCCTGAGGTCCGCGTAGGTGGCCTGGACCAGGTTGTCCGGGTATTTCCGCACCAGCTGAGAATTGCCCACGATGTCAAGACGGAGGAACGCGAGGTTGTAATCGTGGCCTTCGAGGAAGGCGCCCCAGTTCCTGGTGCGGCGGACCGCCGGGTTTTCCACGAAGAGCCTGTTCTCCATGTCATAGATGAAACCGCATTCCTCGTTTATCATTTTGATGATGTCTTTCAGATACTTGATGGGGTATACGCGCCCCTTGTAGCCCGTCGTGTGAAGCTGGATAAGAAGGATGATAAAGTAGAAGAACTTTCCTGATCTGGCCATGTCCCTGACGATCTGGTTGGCGGCGTCCTTCTGGGGGACGACCATGCTTTCACGGAACCCGGTCCTCTGGAACAGGTCATAGCCATCGATAATGTCCTTTGCCACGTGGGTCATCACGTTGACGTCCATTGATTCCGATACGGCTCTGCTGGTGAGGGAAATGATACTGCTGGGGATCTGCATGGTCGGTTTCCTCGGATAGTCAGTTTATTGCAAACAGTATTGTACAGTATTTAATTAAGGTCAAGTATTAATCGGGCATGGCGTCCCAGTTGATTGACGCGCCGTTGAACACCGGACCGTCGATGCAGGCCCGTTTGAGGCCAGACGATGTTTCGATGGTGCAGCCGGAGCAGAGGCCGATGCCGCAGCCGAAATAGTTTTCCACGGAAACCTCGATCGGCATGCCGCGGGTTACGGCGACCAGGGATTTCATCATGGCAGCGGGACCGCAAGCGTAAATCATGTCAAAGCGTTCTTTTTCGAAAAGCCCCGAAGCGACGTCGGTCACCAGTCCCCTGACCCCTTCGGAGCCGTCATCCGTCGCAAGGATTAACCTGTTCACGGTCCCGCGAAAAAGCTCCGGCAGGTAGATATATTCCCTGGAACGGGCGCCGTAGATGAAAGTGATATCGCACCGGGCTTCGGCCAGCTTCCGGGCGAGGTAGTGGAGAGGCGCGTTTCCGACGCCGCCGCCGACGATGAGGGCCCTGCGGCCGGCCTCGACGGCGAATCCCTTCCCGAGGGGCCCCAGGATGTCGACATCACCCGGTTCACGGCAGGCCAGCAGTTCGGTCCCCCGGCCCACGGTCCGTATGATGATGCTGATTACGCCATTCTCATGATTGAATATGGAAAAAGGCCTTCGCAGCAGGGGGTCGTTCCGGTCTGAGACGCGGACGTTGACGAACTGGCCGGGCAGGGATTCACCGGCGGCCGTCTCGAATGTAAGGAGATAGTGATCTCTTGATACCCGCAGTGGTTTTTCTTTCATCAGAAACATACAGCACTATCCATTATAGTCATGGGCTCATGGTCAAGAATAAATTTCAAATTGCTTCCAAAGTTGTTGTAAAACTCAATGATCGATTTGTTATGAATCCCTGTCGGTACAAGGGGTTAAGGGGCAAAGCCCCTTACAAGCCCCGCAGGGGCATTCCCGTGCGCGAGACGGCAGTTTCGCAATGTTTTTAAATTAATTCATTGACAATGGTGGTATGATTATTTCTTTTTAACATTCAAGCAGGACAATCGCCCCCGTAGCTCAGTGGATAGAGCAGTGGCCTCCGGAGCCATGTGCGTACGTTCGATTCGTATCGGGGGTAATACGGTAAGGCGGGGATGCCACTCCCCGCCTTTTTTATTTTCAACGCAGCACTTTCTCTTCCACCACCGTGTAGAGCGGGCCCTCCCTCCGCAGGTCGGATTTAAACAGGACAATGCGGCTGAACCGGGAGGCGCCGAATACCGTGTCTTTCAGCCCGGTGATATAGGCCGCGCAATTCGGCGGCAACTTCCTGTCCTTCTTCACCCGCGCGAGGGTAAGGTGCGGCTGAAAGGGCCTGGTCTCCTTCTTGAAACCGTGCCTCCCGCAGAGCTCCTCGATGATGCAGCGCACCCGTTCCATGACCGCGAGGTCCAGGTCAAGACCGCACCAGAGAACACGGGCCCTCCTGACGTCCGGAAAGGCCCCGAGCCCCCGCAGGGTGAACGGCTGCGGCGCGGTCCCCGGGTCAAGACCGCGAAAATCGTCGAGCAGGCGATCCAGGGTTTCCTGTTTTGTTTCACCCAGGAATTTCAGGGTTATGTGATAGTTCTCCGGTTCAACCGTTTTGAGGGACCCCCGGAACCTGTTGAGCTGTTCATGGACCGGGCCGAGGAGATCCCGCACCCCTTCGGCCGGCAGCGCAAAGAAGAGTCTGGCCAGGAGCCCGTTATTCGTCATCGTCGGGAATTTCCTCCTGTTTCTTCTTTTTATTGTCGCGGTATTCGTTCCTGGTGAATTCAACGGCAATTTCCCTCACGCTTCCCATCGCCGCAACGGAGAAGCGGAGCTTGAACCGCCTGATTTCAACCGGCATTCTTTCAAAGGCTATGACCCTGATGACGGAATCCCGGGGAGGCACGAAGTCCAGTTTCATGTCGATGGTATCGCGGTCGAAATCAATCCTCTTCATTGACCTCGGCTCCTCCACGAGCCTCCGGAAGGTGAGCATCCTGCCGAAATCACACCACGCATAGGAAGGGGATTTGAAGCGGGCACTGATCCGGTCCGCGGTCAGGGCATCCATGGACATGCCGTCACTGATGACCTGAACATTTTCGAGCCGGAGGGGGGCGTTCACCGTGTTTTTCAGCACCACCAGGAAAGCGGTGACCGGGGGAGGCCGCCGGAACAGGGGCGGCCGTCCCGGCTTCCGGTATACCCTGGTCCTCATCAGCTGGCCCCACCGGTCCCCGTCAACGGGCTCAACCAGTATGTCGCAGTAGATGCTGCGGATCCGTCCTGTCCGGGCGTGCAGCAGGTCTACCATGGCGCTTTCGGCCGGCACGGTTTCCTGCACCAGGCCGTTCCCCGGCCGGCATGACGGGCATATCTGCAGGCACATGAACAGGATCATGATCGCCGCGGAATGGAGTGGTAATGGGTGCAATGTCTTCATCGTGACCGGACCGGCGCGCTCAGGGTGCCGCGGCTGCCAGGCTATCGCATGGAAACAGAGCGTGTCAATTACAAACTCAACCGCCCCGCGCGGCCGGGAGAAAAATATATTGACAGATTGAAATTCGGACCATGTATAAGTGAGTGTAATGAAGAACATCCGAAAATCGTTCACCCTGCTTTTCATAATCATTGCCGCCGGTGTTTCCGGCTATCATTTCATCGAAGGCATGACCCTCTTCGAGGCCTTCTACATGACCATGATCACCATCTCCACGGTCGGCTTCCAGGAAGTGCGTCCCCTGTCGACGGCGGGACGTGGTCTTACCATCCTCATCATCAGCGGTGGGATCACCATCGCCGCGTATACCATCGGTACCGTGGTAAGGACTTTTGTCGAAGGAGAAATGAAAAAAACTTTCGGGAGAAGGAAAGTGGAAAAGAAGATATCCCAGTTGAGCAATCACTACATCATCTGCGGTTACGGCAGGATCGGCAGCCTCATCAGCAAGGAGCTCTCTGAACACAACCAGAAATACGTGGTGATCGAAAATGATCCCGCCGCGATTGAGCGGATGGAAGCGGACAGGATCCTCTACCTTCCCCTGGACGCCACTATCGACGGCACGCTCATGGATGCCGGCATCATGAACGCCCGGGGCATCGTCACCGCCGTCGGCTCCGACGCGGATAACGTGTTCATCGCCCTGACCGCCAAGGGACTGCGGCCCGACATATTCATCCTGGCGCGGTCGTCGGACGAAATCAACGAGATCAAGCTGAAGCGGGCCGGCGCCACGCGGGTCGTGTCGCCCTACCTCATCGGCGGCAAGCGCATGGCGCATGTCCTGCTCAAGCCGACGGTGATCGATTTTATTGACATCGCCGTCGCGGAGAGCAGCTTCGGGCTGCAGATGGAGGAATACCGGGTAATCCCGCGGTCGGCCCTTGTGGGGAAAAACCTGGTGGAGAGCAATCTGCGCAAGGAGTACGGGGTCATTATCGTGCTGATCAAGAAGCATGACGGCGCCCTGATTTTCAATCCGCAGCCCGCGGAGGTCCTCGAAGCTGATGATACGCTGGTGGTGCTCGGCAGGGTCGATGACATGAAACGGATGGGAAATGAAATACTGAATTCCCGGTGACGGGAACGCAGGACGGAAGCGCCCTATTTGCCCCGCTTTTCGCCCAGGACCCTGGATATTTTCTTCAGCAGGTCGTCAAGCATGAACGGCTTCGGCAGGAAGAGGTCCACAACGTTCTTGTACGCCTTGACGTTGTCGAGCATCCAGCCCGACAGGAGGATCGTGATCGTATCCTCCTTTATCTCCTTGATGCGGGCCGACAGTTCGATACCGGTTATGCCGGGAATGCCGTAATCGGTAATAACCATGTCATACGGCTTCCGCTTGAATTCCTCGATTGCCTTCCTGCCGTCGTCGCAGATAAAAACGCGGTTTCCCATTTTATCGAAAAGCTCAAACAGTATCTTCTGGAGCGGTATTTCATCTTCAACGACGATGATGTCGAGGTCGCGGAGGCGGAAATCAGCCTCGCCCGCTTCATTCTTTTCCCGGTCAACCAGTATGCGGGACGGGATGATCGCCTTGATCGCGTATGATTCGGGGGACTCCTCCTCGATTATTTTCATGTTGATGACCTCGGCCACCTGCCGGATATCGATGCCGGAGAAGATATTGACGAATGCGGGCAGGGGAGGATGAACAACTGACCCGGTTTCCTTCTCCGCTTCCACGGAAAGGTGCAGATCGTGGTTCTGCCTCAGGGTGATGCCGATGGTGCCTGATTTACTGATGGAATTGGAGACCTTGAGGATGATGGACGTGATAATCTCGCGCAGCAGCCGCGTGTTCGTGTTCACGTGCACGTTCGAGAAGTATTTTTTGTCCACCCTGATGGATTTCATGTTGTCAATGTTGTAGACCTTGAACTGCATCTTCGAGAATTCGATCGCGTCCTCGATAATGTCCACCAGCGGTTCGGTCCGGTCTTCGCCGGTTTCCTGGGCGCTGCCGATGAAATTCTGGATGCGCTTCACCTGGCCGGCGATTTCAAGCGCCGTATCCTCCATCATCTGAATCCCCTCGATGACGGATTCCTTTTCCGTTATCTGCAGCAGGAGCTGCGTTTTGTTCAGTATGACGTTTATGGTGTTGTTGAGGGAATGGAGAAACCCCCTGGTTATGTCGGTGAAGAGCTGTATGCGGTTCACCGCGTTGATCCGGTCTTTGAGCTCCCTGACCCTGGTGATGTCTTCCATGATGATCTCGACCGCGATGATTTCCTTGTCCTCAACGATAGGGTAGAGGGTGAGGTTCGCGATCTTTTTTTCCCCTTCCCGCGCCGTGATCTTCGCCTCTCCGATGCGCTGGAACGTGCTTGTGCCCGAGATGAGGCCGGTTGCTGCTTTTTTGACCTTGTCGGAATCCGATCCGAAGAGCGTGTCGAGGGTGACGTTTTTTTCGTTAAGTATTTCCTCGGCGCTGAAGCCGATGAAGCCCTCGAGGGAGTGGCTGCACTTGATGATCTGCATTTCCTCATTGACGCGCACGATCGGCATCGGGGAAAATTCGAAGTGGAGATTGTCGTACCGGAAATTCTCCTCGGAGATGATCGACAGGGTCGACCGGTCGAAGGAAAGGAGCCGGTCGTCGATGATGATCATGAGGGAGAGGATGGAGACGACGGATTCGCCCGCGAACATCGGGAAGAGGTATATCTCCACGGGGAGATGGTTCCCGCCCGGCGAGTTGACGATTGCAAAACAGCGTTTCTCCGTCCCGCGCTGCGCGGCCAGGTATGACTGGGCCAGACGTTTGCGGTATTCCGGAAAGAAGGGGTGTTCCAGGTCGAGGCGTATGTCGCCGTTGCCGGCGTGAAAAAACTCATGATACGCCCTGTTGCCGTACATGATCAGGCCTTCCCTGCTGATGATCGAAACCGGATGCTTCATCGTTTCGAAGACGGCATATCCGGAAGATGGGGACAGTTTTTCGTCCGCCTTATTTTCGTATTCCACGCTCATGTAAAAATGAAACCCTGTGCCGTTTCCGGGGAGCGCTGGCTCCCGGGAAATACTTATTTTATTCTACCGTTCGAATATTGATAAAATGCTTGTCTTTTTTCTTGATTTCGAAATTAACCAGTTTGGTGTCCACCACCCCTCCGTTATAGCCGATGTACTGGACCCTGGCGGTATATTTTCCCGGCATCAGGCGCATCCTTCCCAGCTGGAGGTTCGCGGGAAGGGTATGCCAGCAGCGGAGATCCGGCTTTATGGTGGCGAAGAGGGCCGTCCCGGTGCCGGCGCCGACCATGAGGCCGACCAGGGAGGCGAGACCGCTGTTATTGTCCGCGAGCTTCCGGGTAACTTCCTCTGCGGCGATGCCCGCCGCGATTGACGCGATCGCCTTCATTATGATTGATCCGGCGACCTTGGCCTGGAGCCGCCCGTAATCATCTTCCAGGTTCTTCATGGCCGTGTACTCGATGTTCTCAAGCATTTCCGTGGTGACCTGCTGGCCCAGGACGGTCACCCTCAGGTTTTTCACCATGTTCGACCGGATCTTGAATTTCGGGATCGGGTTTTCCGCGACAGCCACGGTGGTCATGATCGCGGCCGTGGTCACGCCCGCGGCAAGGCTCTGCGAGCCCAGGGCGATGTTCACCGCCGAATTCATGCCGGGATCGTCCAGGAGCTTGCCCCTGGAGACCTTGATGGGGCTGCGTCCGGCCTGGAATATCACCACGAGTTCCCCGGTATTTCCATACCTGGCCTGCTCGAGCTGCTGCAGGCCGCTGCGGGCCATCGGCATGTTCGGCTTGAGCTGAAGGATCTGCTTGTATTCCACCTCGGCGTATTCGCGGTCGTCCTCGCTCTGGTTTATATTGGCGCGCTGCTCGTGGGCGATTGCGGTAAGGTACTTGGCCATCAGGTTCTGCTTGTACCGGGCCTGTCCTTTTTCGGTCTTGATCTTCTGCAGCTCGTTGTTAACCGCTTTGAACTCAACCGCCGCGTCATCATATTGCTTCAGCATCTGCAACACACCTGCATGGTTGAAGAGTATAAAA
>CAZZHU010000126.1:0-13072 GCA_964654045.1 uncultured Leptospirales bacterium | reverse complement strand
GCGATACCGGTATTCCTGTTACAGAGTATTCTTTGTGCCAGGGCAGTTTTTCTTTCTTCATGGTTTCCCCCGATCCTTTTTTTAATAAAAAAATATCAAGGGGATCGTTAGCGTATGCAATAAAAACCGGCCCTCCGGTCCTTTTGCGCGCGCTCATGATCCCCCGATAATAATCTGACTTAAACAGTGTATCTGGAAATGGCCCGTTCCGGGAATATCCGGGGGCACTCCGTATCCGGTATCAGCTGAACAACGGCTGCGTGCCCATCGCGAAGGCCATGTCGCCTTCAATCTTCATCGCCCCTGACATGAACAGGTTCACCGGGTTCGTCTCTTTTCTCATGAGGGCGCTGGTATCCCTGGCGCTCATCTTGAATACGGAGCTCGGGTCGGTCGCGCCGTTCAGGATGGCCTGGAGCTTCACCATGCTGCCGTCATCGCCGGTGATTTCGGCCACGAAGCTGCCCTTGAGTGAATTCAGAGCGTTGTACTTGGCCTTGTTCAGGTCGTTCTGGATCCCCAGGATCATGTCGAGGTTTTGGGTCTTGATCATTTTTTCCATGTCGTCCTTGCTGACTTTCAGCCGGAGCTTCGGACTTGCTATGTCGCCCTTCTTGAATTCGACATTGGAGCCGTTCTTCAGGGTATAGCTGTACTGCTCGCCCGATACGTCGACGACCATGGTGATCTCCGTTCCCGCGAGATCGGTGGCGGCATTCGAGTTAGCCAGCTGTTCCTTTGCAATGCTCGGCATTATCTCGGACAGGAGTTTTTCAACGCTGGTGTCAGCGGAAACTGTTGGTATTGAAGCCATAGAAGATCCTCCTTAAGGATTGTGTGATTATGTTTTATTGAAACTGACACGTCAGTTTTACCATTCGGTAAATTACGCCAACGAATTTTTTATGTTATTGTCCAAAAACAATAAATTCCATTGACAAAATCGACCGGGTATTCTATTTTAGACTGACATGTCAGTTTTATCAGCGCCAAAAATTATGTCAATACTATTTTTTCCCGGCTGCGGCACAAAATACGACGTGCCGGTTCGGATCCGGACATTCCGCGGATACGGGCCGGTCGCCGCTTTCTGAAAAGGCCAAAAGGAGCGGGGCACTGTATACATGAAAGCCAACAAGCGTAAACAATTGATACTTGAACGGGCAAAGCACCTGTTTTCCCGGAAAGGGTATTATAATACCCAGATTTCGGATATTGTCGATGACGCGAAAATAGCCAGGGGTACCGTTTACCAGTATTTCAAGAATAAAGATGACATTTTCATCACCCTGATAAGAAATTACTACAACGATTGGGAAAATTATGTGTCGCTGGAAATGCACAAGGTGGACCTGAGGACCATCACGCCTGTTGATTACCTGTCTTTCCGCGTCAAGCATACGCTCCAGTTCCTCGCCAACGACGCCGATCTCTGCAACATTGTCCTCCGGATGGGGATCGGCCTGAGCGGAGAGCTTGAAACGAGCATCAGGCGCTTTGAAAAAAAGATCAAGAACCTCATTGTCAGCGACCTGGAGCTCGGCATTCGCAACAACAACGTGAGAAAGGACATCGACATCGAGATGACGGGGAATCTTATCACCGGGGCGCTCCTGAGGGTCGCCCTCAACCATTTCGGGAACAAAAAAAACAGGCGCGACCAGGAAGAAATAGATAAAATGACCCGGGAGATAGTGGCTGTCTTCGCCCCGGCGATTTTTATCAATACGTAGCAGAAAACGCATAATACAGCTCCTGAGAGGGCACATTCGAACGCTGTTTCTTTCATATGCCTGAAAATAAAAAAGATGTTTTATGACGCTCGTTAAAAAATTAGTTGACCGGCAGGCACGCCGCCTGTAGTTGAACTGACATGTCAGTCTGATTTTAAGATCCACATGCGAGGAGAACACCATGGAAGAAAAAGATTTCAGTTTTGGAATGTCCGAAGAACAGCGCACGATGAAGGAAACGATCGCGCGGCTGGTGAAAGGCATCATCGCGGACAACGCACACGACATGGACGAGAAGAAAATCATCCCGGCGGAATTCATCCAGAAGATCTGGGAACTGGGCGCCACGATATCGGCAATACCGGAGGAATTCGGGGGATATGGCATGGAATACTCGCCCGTAATGAACGCGATCATCCTGGAGGAGCTCGCTGCCGGTGACATGGCCCTTGCCATCGCGGCGACCCTGCCCTCCTCGTTCCTCTACCCCGTCATGGAAATGGGAACGGACGAGCAGAAGAAAAAGTATATCCCGCCCTACTGCGACGCGTCCTTCAAACCGTGCACGGTCGCAATTAACGAACCGCGGTTCAGATTCGACGCGGTGTCGCTGGAAACGAAAGCCGAAAAGAAAGGCGGCTCCTATGTCATCAACGGGAAAAAATGTTTCGTCCCTTTGGCGAAGGATTCGGCGCACATGCTTGTCGCGGCCGGTGTTGACGGTAAGGGCGAACTCTTCATAGTATCAAAAGACAATCCCGGCGTGAAAATCGGCGAAAGGGAAAATAACCTGGGTCTCTACGCCCTTGAGACGTACCCGGTAACCTTCGAAAATTGTGAGGTTTCGGAATCAGACCGGCTGGGCGGTTTCCAGGGCTGCGACTACGCAAAGTTTTTACAGAAGTCAAGGATAGCGCTTTCAGCCATCGGCACCGGCGTGTCCCGGGCCTCCTTTGAATACGCCAGGGACTACTCCAGGGAGCGCGTGCAATTCGGCGAGATCATCGCGAGCCGGCAGTCAATCGCCTTCATGATCGCGGAGATGTCGTACGAGGTCGACGGAATGAGGCTCCTTACCTGGAAGGCGGCATCGGCACTTGAAGCCGGAAAAGACGCGAAGCGCGAATCATACCTGGCGAAAATATTCGCCGGCGATGCGACCATGAAGATAACGGACTACGGCGTCCAGATACTCGGGGGACACGGGTTCGTACGGGACCATCCGGTGGAACGGTATTACCGCAACGGCCGGGGCATCGCCATCCTTGAAGGCATGGCCACAGTATAGGAGAATGGAGGAAGAAAAATGATCAATCTTGAAGCAAACCAGAAAATGATAGAAGTGCGCAACAGCATAAACAACCTGGCCCGGGGGATGCTCCGGCCGATAGCGCGAAAATATGACGTTAACGAGCATGAGTATCCGAAAGAACTCGATATGTTCCGCTCCATCAAGATCATGGGCGGATCCAAAAAGAAGAAGAAAGAGGGCGAAGAGCCTAAAAAAGACGACAAACCGGCCCCCAGGAAGCTGGGCACCAACCTGTCCACCGTCATCAGCATCGAGGAAATGTGCTGGGGCGACGCGGGCCTGCTCCTGTCGCTTCCGAACGCCGGGCTGGGCAACGCCGCCATCGCCGCCGTCGCCACGGACGAGCAGATGGAGCGGTTCGGCGGCAAATGGGCCGCCATGGCCATCACCGAGCCCGGTTCCGGCTCCGATTCCGGATCGATCACGGCCACGGCGAAGCTCGAGGGCGACGAGTGGGTGCTGAACGGGGAGAAGATATTCGTGACCTGCGCCGACCGCTGCGACGTGGTGGTCGTATGGGCCACGGTCGACAAGAAGGCCGGCAAGTCCGGCATCAAGTCTTTCGTCGTCGAGAAGGACCGCCCCGGCTTCAAGCTGGAGAAGCTCGAGCACAAGCTCGGCATCCGCGCCTCGGACACCGGCACCTTCGTCCTCACCGACTGCCGCATCCCCCGGAGCAATCTCCTGGGAAGCGAAGAGGTAAAGACCGCCACCGAGGGCTTCAAGGGCGTCATGAAGACCTTCGACAATACCAGGCCACTGGTCGCGTCCATGGCCCTGGGCATCACCCGGGCGTCCCTTGATTTTACCCGGGAAAAAATCGAGGAAAGCGGCATCACGCTCGATTACGAAAAAAATCTCAACAATGTCAGCAGCCTCGAAAAAGAATTTTACCTGATGGAGGCAAACCTCGAAGCGATGCGGCTCCTGACCTGGCGCGCCGCGTGGATGGCCGACAACGGCGAGTTCAACAACCTTGAGGCTTCCATGTCCAAGGCGAAGGCCGGACGGTGGGGAACCCTGATCACGCAGAAATGCTGCGACCTCCTGGGGCCCCTCGGCTACACCCAGGACCATCTCGCGGAAAAATGGATGCGGGACAGCAAGATCATGGATATCTTCGAGGGCACCGGCCAGATCCAGCACCTGATCGTGGCACGGAACGTCCTGGGGCTCTCCAGCAAACAGCTCAAGTAACATTTGTCCGGGGCCTGTCCTGGAACTCCCCCCAACCCCCCAGAGGGGGGTTGGGGGGTGAGCCAATAGGACAGCATCGGCAGTTAATATTATATCACACACAAGGAGCGGTAGAATGAATATCAATGATGTAAAAAAAATCGCGGTTCTGGGGTCCGGCGCAATGGGACACGGTATCGCCCAGGTCTGCATCCAGGCAGGATTTACCGTCATAATGAGGGACATCAAGCAGGAGTTCCTGGACAATGGCGTGGCGAAAATCAGGGAGGGTCTTGATTTCCTTGTAGGCAAGGGTAAAATGACCGCTGCGGACAAGGACAGGACATTGTCACTCCTCACCACCACCCTCGACACGAAGGAAGCGGTCAAGGATGTCCAGCTCGTTATCGAAGCGGTTCCTGAAATCATGGACCTGAAAAAAACCGTTTTCAAGGAAGTATCCGATGCGTGCCCGGCCGCCGCGATCCTGGCGACCAACACCTCGACCATGAGCATCTCGGAAATCGGCAGCGTGGTGAAAAACCCCGAGCGCTTCGTGGGCCTGCACTTCTTCAACCCGGTCAACCGGATGAAGCTTGTTGAAGTTATTTTCGGGAACAAAACCGGTGACGCGACAGCAGACCTCATGTGCGAGATCGCGAAAAAACTCGACAAGATCCCCATAAAGGTCCTGAAAGACCGGCCCGGTTTTATCGCCAACCGGATCAGCGCTCCGAACCAGGCTCTCCTGTCCGCCATCCTGGACGAAGGAAAAACCAGGCCCCAGGAGCTGGACGCCACCATGAAGAAAATGGGCGCGAAGATGGCCCCCTTCGAAACAGCTGATTTCGTCGGCCTCGACGTGTTCTGTCACATCCTGGACTATTACTCCAAGACCCTCTCCCCGCAGTACAAGCCGGGCAGGTACCTGACCGATAAAATCGCAAAAAAAGAGCTTGGCATGAAATCGGGAAAGGGTATATATGAGTGGAAGGACGGGAAAGCGGTGATCGACATTTCGAAGACATCGGAAGACATCACCCCCCTGCACCTGCTGGCGGTCCAGGTCAACGAGGCCGTCAAGGTATGGAAGGAAGGACTGGCAAAATCGATCCAGGACATTGACGACGCGGTTAAATACGGCATGAACGCCTTTGCCGGCCCCTTTGCCCTGGCGGCGGGAATGCAGCCGCAGCAGCTCACTGATGCGCTGAACATGGTCAGCCAGCGGTTCAAGCTCGATATTTTGAAGCCGGAACCGGAAATTGTTGACGGATCATTCAAAACCATAGGAAGATAAACCGCTTCCAATGCGGGGGTTACCCCCCCCCCAACCCCCCAGTGGGGGGCTTAAAAGACAATAACCAGTCTACTAAGTCCCCCTCCGGGGGATTTAGGGGGCCTAGCGGAGAGCCCCGCATTGATTAACACTATTTAGGAGGCACACAATGTCAGATGTTGTACTGCTCGAGCAAAGAGATAGAGTAGCCCTGTTAACCATAAATAAGCCAAAAGCAAACCAGTTGAGCGGCGAGGTATTCGAATCGATCCGCAGATACCTGGACCCGATTGAAATGGACAGGAACACCCTGGCCGTTGTCATTACCGGATCGGGAGACAAGATATTCAGCGCCGGCGCGGACCTGTCCAGCGGTTTCGGCGACTTCAACGCAGTGGACTTTCTCAAGCGGGGCCAGGATGTATGGAACAAGGTCGAGTTTTTCCCGAAGCCTGTCATCGCCGCGCTGAACGGCCACGCCCTGGGCGGGGGATTTGAGCTGGCCCTGGCCTGCCACTTCCGCTTCATGAAGAAGGGCGCCCGCGTCGGCCTGACCGAGACCAACCTGGGCATCATGCCGGGCTACGGCGGGTCCCTCAGGCTGCCGCGCGTGGTCGGCAAATCAAAGGCGCTTGAAATGATGTTCCTGGGCAGGCAGGTCGAGGCGGAAGAGGCCCTGGCGATCGGACTCGTTGACCGCCTGTGCGAAGAGGGAAAGACCCTCGACGATGCCCTCGCCTTCGCCAACGAGCTGGCAAAGCGGCCGCCGCTCTCCATCAGGTCAATCCTGAAGGTCACGGCCATGAGCCCGTACGTGTCGCCCGAAATGCACCTGAAGGTCGAGCGCGAGGAGCTGGCGAAGCTCTTCACCACCAAGGATATGATGGAAGGCATGACCGCTTTCGCGCAGAAACGGGAACCGCAATTCAAGGGAGAATAATGGAGGTGCCGTCCCGCGCCGCGCGCGGGACGGCTGCGCCTATGCGAAAAATCCGATACTACATCCTGCTCCTCATGGCAATCCTGGCGCTTCCGCTCCGCGCGGGACCCCTCACGCTGGGAGGCAGCGACTCCCATGCGGTCCCCATCGAAATTGTCCGGGATGAAAAAGGCACCCGCTCCTTCAATGACATTAAAGATTCACCCGGATTCACAACGACAGAAAAAAACGCCTTCGGATTCATCAGCGACGTCATCTGGGCCCGTTTCACCGTTACGATTCCGGAAGGGAACAAAACCGAATGGTTCCTCGAAATCGGGTATCCCCTGCTGAATAAAATCGACATCTACGTCCCCGATGAAAACCAGGACTACAGATCGAAGCATTACGGGAACAGGCTTCCCTTCGACAGGCGGGACATAGACCATCATAATTTTTTAATCCGGCTGAACTCCGATCCGGGAACCTACACCTATTATATCCGCTTCCAGTCGGAAAGTTCCATGAACATCCCGATGACGATTCATCCCCTCAAGAACGTCATCTCAGACATAAACATACAGAAGACAGTGTTCGGCCTCTTTTACGGAGCCCTGCTGATTATTTTATTTTACAACCTGCTCCTAGCCATCTCCATGAAGGACCTCACCTACCTGTCCTACGCGGTCTTCATTGCCGCGCTGGTTTTCGTCTCCCTGGAGCTCAATGGCTACGGGTTCCAGTACCTCTGGCAGAATACCGTGTGGATGAACGACCTGGTGCCGTTCTTCCTGTTTGCGACGAACCTGACCCTGACCGTTTTTTCCATGATGTACATTGACTATCGTTTACTCCCGAAATTCTTCAGGATCACGATGCTCGTATATCTCGGGATCATCTGCGCGTTCCTGCTGTTATCGTTCATCATGCCCTATCACCTGAGCATCATGATCGGCGCCGCCGCGTATCTGCCCGGCATCGCCCTCGTGACCGTGATTTCGGTCATGCTGATACTGAAAAAAAGGCGCGAGGCATACCTGTATTCCCTGGCATGGTCATTCCTCTTCGCCGGGGTCATAGCGACCGTGGGCAACCGGTTCGGCCTGCTGCCCAATAATGTCGTCACCCTCTGGGGCTTCCAGATAGGAACGGTCTTCTCCATCACCCTCTTCTCCCTCGGTCTCGCAGACCGGGTGAACTCGCTGAAAAACAACCTCGAGGAAATGAACGTCAACCTGGAGAAAAAAGTCGAGGAGCGCACCAGTGAGCTCACCCAGGCAAAAAACGAGATCGAGGCCACCATGGAAGAGATCGAGGCCATAAACGACCAGCTGGTCCAGACCAACCGCGAGCTCGAGGATTCCCAGATGGTCTACCGGAAGGACATGAACATGGCCGCCTACCTCCAGTCATCGCTCCTTCCCAAGAATCCCCCCAGGTCCGATCTCTATGAATTTGCCCTGCTGTTTCTTCCCAAGTCGGGGGTATCCGGGGATTTTTATGACTTCTACACGGACAACGCCAGCGTCATCGGCGCGGGGATCTTCGACGTTTCAGGTCACGGCATTGCGCCGGGCCTCCTGACCTTGATGGCGAAATCGATCATCTCCGTGAGCTTCATGGAGCACAGGAAAGAAAGCCTCGTGACCGTGGTGGAAAGCATCAACCGCAAGCTCTTAACGGAAATCAAGGACGTGGACAATTACGTGACCGGGATACTGCTGAGGTTCGACGATGACCGGATCGAGTACATCAATTGCGCGCACCCGGACGTGGTATGCAAAAAAATTGAGATGGGCAGGACCGGCAAGGTCCTTGATAAAACCGGGAAGCGGGTCAGCGGGCCGATCCTCGGGATTGACGCCCAGGGCGCCAACGAAGCAGCCGGCTACCAGGAGATCTCCTTCAAGCTGAAACAGGGCGACTGCCTGCTGCTCTATACCGATTCCATGCTCGAATCCGCGAACCCCGCCGGGCAGCCCTACGGTGAAACCATGATCATGAAATCACTCCAGAACGCGGCCGGCAACTCCGCCCAGGACCTGCTGAACAGCGTCATCGGCGATTTTTTCAATTTCATCGCGCCCCGCGAAATCATAGACGACCTCACGGTCATTCTGATCAGGAGAAAATAAGATTGATAGCGGGGTCACGTGACCCATCCTTCGATCTACTCCCTCCCCGCGGACCCGATAGTTTCACGCAGCTTCTTCATTGCCGGGCCGTCCTCCCGCCACACATGGCAGGAGTTGATGAGTGTTTTCATGAAAAACTTTACCCTGTCCGGATCGGCCATGAAGGACGCGATTTCCATCGGCTTCTGCGCCCTGCTCGAAAAAACGCCCTGGAGCGCCGCCGGGCCCATGGCGATCACAAGCGTCATCAGGTGCGTGCAGCTTTTCGTTCCGCCCAGGAGCGACTTCATCCTGTTGGAAAATCCTTTCGTGATCCTCTCGCCCTTGATAACCTCAAGGGTGTCCTTTATTTCAGGACACTCATCGCGGGGCACCGACACGAGCTCGACCTCGACATCCTCGATGACTAAACCGGCCGTTTCCACGAGGAGGCGCACGATCATGTGGTGGATATCTCCGGCTGGCCTCTTTTCGCCGGTCACCAGGTAATAATCCTTGAGACGCCGGTCAACGAGCATCCCCTCGACCACGACCCTGTCCGCGCCCGCCGGGTACGTCGCGACCGTTATCGTTCTTTCATGGGCCTTTTCTTCGGCCATCCGCATGAGCCTGCTCATTGGTTATCCTCTCGTTCACTAAATTGCCATCACCCGTGCTCTGCGCACCCTAATGCCCTCACCCCGCCTCCGGCGCGCCCTCTCCTTAAAAAGGAGAGGGCTTCTTGTAAAAATATATTTCCTTGAACCTCCCCCTCTCCCCGTGGAAGAGGTTCCCGACACGATGTCGCAATGGTGAGCGCGGACAGGATGTCCCAAAAGCGCTCGCCGGTATTGAGAGGGTGAGGTTGCCCCCCGGGGGGTGAGGTAATATCCGTCCCGGGGCTCTTACAATATCTCCTTCAGCGGGGCGTATTTCCTTTCGGCGAGGTCGAACTCGAAGTGCCGCCGCTCCCCTTCTTCATCGATAAAGGAAACGCGGAACGTGTCGGATATGAACGCGTTCTCCCCCAGTTTTATGATGCCGTAATCGCGAAGCTGCGTCAGGTAGGTCCGGATTATCCCGAAGGCCATCTTCTGGATGTCCAGGTCACGGTGGTGCTCATGGTCGTAGAGTCCCAGGTTCACGTCGGCGACGCGGTACGCCCCCATGCAGGTATCGACGTTGATGCCGGTCTCCACCCCGTAGCGCTGCCAGAAATGGACCTGGTTGAAGAATTCAAGCGATCCGGCCGCCTCTCCCGATAGGGGATAATAAAAGTCGGTGATCCTCTTGAGGTCGGGATGGTCAATGACCGACATGAGGGGCTGGGCCACGAATTTTTTTATCCGCCCCAGTTCGCGCCAGAAACTGGCACGGGCGAAATCATGGCCCCTGAACAGGGCCCCGCTCAGGGCCAGGACGAAATGGGACCCGAAGTATTTCGGCACCACGTCGGCGTCAAGAAACACCACGATGACATTCCGCGGATCTTCGTTTTTTGCCAGTGTCATGTTTAAATGATAGAGGGCGCGGCGCATATCGGCCCCCTTTCCCTTTTCGTCGGCCATGTCGGGGACCGCGCAGGAGTTGCATACCAGCACCTCTGCGCCCTCCCAGGCTTCGCGGGCGCGGCGTTCCGTCTCATCCTCGCCCTCGCCGGCGCGGCGGTGCGAGACCAGGATACTGTCGATATAATCGCCCAGTTCGGCCCTGAGCAGGCGTATCTTGTCATGGATCAGCGTCGCCTCCCTCTCGCCGAAGGTGGAAAAGACGACGATGACCCTGCGCCGGTTCTTTATCCGGCGCATGTCCTCTTTGGAAAAATCAGAGCTTTCAAACTGGGTTATGTTCTTCATGTCCATTCCATGCCCGAGTTTCATTGGTTTATTCCATTTTGGAATAGATGTCAAGCCCTAATAGGAAGTTGCATCCGACTGTATAACACACAAAGCATCTGATGTGTATAATTTTTAATTCAATTAATATATGGATATCTTTTCTTCATTATTAACTATAAAGAATAAAAAGTGAAATATAGCGATAATATTTACCGATGTTAAGTATAAGATACAATAATACGTCAGAAGCGGCCTTTTTCATCTATCTGAATAGATAACCAGGAATATAATTAAAATGTATATTAAATTTTATATAGTTTTATCGATTATTTTCACAGCATCTCAAACCCTGACGGCAGATGTTATTATTCTGAAGGACGGTACGGTTTTCATCGGTGAAATAAAGACCGCAACAAGCAAGGGAATTGTTTTTGATTCAATGGGCACGACGAAGACCTTCAATCAGCAAAGCATCCAGAAAAACACCAGCGATATCAAGGATATCCAGAATATCCCTGTCGAAGTTACGATGAAAAACGGTTCCGTGATCAAGGGATATATCCAGGATTTCAAGAAAGATTCAGGCTTGAATCTTAAAACAGATTACGGACCGCTTACAATGCCGGCCAATGGCATCATTTCAATCCAGATCAGCGGCCAGAAGAAGAATTACACCGGTCCCCGGGCCGTTGTCGGCATCATTGCGGGCTGCTACTTCCCGGTCGGGCCCTTCAAAGACCGCTTCGAGATCCAACCGAATATTTCCGCCTTCGCCGAGATAAATTCGGTATTTGCCCGGGGTCTCTTTTTCGGCATTGACGCCGGCTACCTGTTCATGAAGTACCGCCACGACAACGACCTTCGCTTTGATGGAGGCTCCTTCAGAGTATACGCCCAGTACAGGTTTCTGGACCTGCGCGTACTGCCGTCACCGGCGCGGTTTTTATCACCCTTTATAGCGGCAGGGGCCGGGATACTGTATGTCGCGCGGCGGGATAACCGCGACTATACCTTCGGATTGACCAGGAAAAACGAGATCAACGCTCTTTACACCGCCGCAGCCGGACTCGATATATTCGCCACCGAATCGATCATCGTGCGGATACAGGGAGGCTGGCTGGGTGTGCAGCAGAAGAACTCCCTTATGAACGCCTTCAGCACATGCGCGGGGATCATGTGGGGATTCTGACAATGCGAACGGGAAGATACCCTATGAAAAAATTCGTATTCTTTTTAATAATCCTGGAATCAATACTGCCCATCGCATGCGGTGATTCACTTACCAGTATCGGCGATCCGAAAGAACAGGCGTACCTGGCCATCCTTAACGGTTCATCGACGCCTGCCGGCCCCCGGGTCACCTCAACCAGTCCTGCGGACGGCTCCACCAATACAGGCACATCGGCTATTATAACGGCGACCTTCAGCGAGGAGATCAAGTGTTCCTCTGTCACGGCAGCAAGCTTCCTGCTATATGACAACGGCATTCCCGTATCAGGAACCGTTGACTGCTATGGCACCACTGCCGCTTTCACGCCTTCGGCGAAACTTGATATAGCGAAAAAATACGATGCAACGGTCACTGCCGCGGTGCAAAACCTCGAGAATAGGTCCATGGCCGCGGATCATGCCTGGTCCTTTACGGTGGAATCCGGTCCGACCCTGGAACAGAAACTCCGCGGCATCTGGGTCATAGGAGGGGCAGACACCATATCCGGCGCAACCATTGTCAGGGAAGTGGACCTTTATGATCCGATAACCGATACCTGGTATCCCGATGTCGCGGCCGAGGCCACCGGGAGTTATATTCCCACGGCCTACGGCACGGCCGTGTACATGTCAGGTAAAATCTATGTCATGGGCGGGGCAATCAACTCTGCCGCAGGCCTCAACCTGGTTCAAGTCTACGATATAGCCACCAATAGCTGGTCGGCAAAAACCAACATACCTGCAGTACGGGTGGGCGCGGCCTCTTACGCCAACGGGAGATATATTTATATACTAAGCGGCTCAACGACTCTCTCAACCGCGAACGGCTCCAATCTCCACTACCGCTATAATTCGTCAGATAACATGTGGGATACCACTCCGCCTCCGGTACCGGCAAATAATCCTTCGGCAGGCCGTGTGGGTTTAGGCGTCTTTAACTTTAACGGGTCAGTCTCTTTCGCCGGCGGCAAGAGCACCTCGGGAGCGACGCAGTATACGAATTATATTTATAACGTTCCGTCAAACTCCTTCATGGCGGCAAGATCCCTGATTGTATCCGGAACCAACAGGCCGAGAAGCTTCATGGCCAGCTCAGGTCATTCAGGCGGCAACGGGGTCTTTTTCTTCCTGGCCGGCGGCGTGAGCGCCACAACTTCCGCGACGGCATTTTTCGGCTTTACAGCCTACACATTCGTGCCTCAGGCCAGCAGTTTCATAGTCTATCTTCCGCCCTCAACAGCCGTGAACGCTGTTCTTGTTGGTACGAACTGCCCATCATTCGGCGCGGCAACTACGACGGGGGTCGCCTTCCACGCGGGCGCGGTATCCCCCTATAACGGAAGTTCCGTGGAAGACCCGACCTTTTATATTTTAGGCGGCATCAAGAATGACGGGACCGGGGTGGCCATAACAACCGACGTATCGGCCATATCGGCAAGCGGCGCTGTTGATTTGACAACATCACCGCCATCATATATTACCGCATCCGGAT
>CAZZHU010000125.1:0-13085 GCA_964654045.1 uncultured Leptospirales bacterium | reverse complement strand
CCACTTCCGTCCTCCTTAAAAAATAAGTGATTATTTTTTTCCTCTACTACAAGAAGAAAAAATCTGCAATTAGAAGTTTAATTTATAATATAATAATTTATATATTAAAAATTAATAATTTTGTTGAATTGTTAGCACTCATTAAAAAGAGTGCTAACAATTTATAAATATATTAGTTTTTCACAATAAATCAAATTCAATTATTGCCGGTTCTTGTCAATTATTAAAATTTATTTTAAAATAAAATCAAAAATCACGTTATTTTAACAAGTATATTAATTTAAGCAAAAATAATGAAATATTGCTTAAATTATGGCAAAAATGAAGCATTATATCATGAAATAAGGAAGTATTTTCGTTTGTAATGAGCCATATCACAGGGAAAAATAATCCAGGTATTATTTTGAAGTAATGGAAAAATCAGATTTGCCGCCGGTTTTTTCAATTAATCTGATATCTTCAATGACCATGGCTTTATCGACGGCCTTGCACATATCATAGACCGTCAGCGCGGCAATGGAAACCCCCGTCAAGGCCTCCATCTCGGCGCCGGTCTTTCCCTCGAGGCGGACCTCGGATAGTATCCGCACGCCGCAGGCATCATGATCCAGTTCAAGAATAACATCCACAAAGGACAATGCCAGGGGATGACACAGGGGGATAAGCTCGGCATTTCTCTTGGCTGCCATGATGCCGGCAATCTTGGCGATCTGGAAGAGATCCCCCTTGGGAAGGAGACGCTTTTCGATCAGGCCAAGGGTCTCCCTCTGGAGCCGGACAAATCCGGCTGCTTTCGCGGTCCGCATGGTCACCTTCTTGGCAGAAATGTCTACCATTACCGGCGTCCCATCCTCTGAATAATGCGAGAATTCCTTCATTACAATCCCTTTCAGTTAACCATATCCTTATAAGCAGCCCCGTTCTTGACTGCCGTCATGAGCTTCTGTGACTGAGAAATATCGCCGATAAGTATGATTCCGACGATTCTGTCGCCGATAAAGAAAAGCTTCCTGTACCGGTCCCGGTCGGCGTCCCTTACCATGTGGACCCGGTACTCACCTTCCTTTCTCTCGATGCATAGATCACCTGCCGAGAATATCCTGGTCCCGAATGAATTGAGCACCGCCGGGTACAGTTCATCGTCATAATGCGCCTCTTTCCCGGCCGCGTTTGATCCGGCGACTTTACCCTGCCTCATCGCGGGCATCCAGAGGGCGATATTCCTGCCGTTGAATTCCGCGACATCGCCGCAGGCGTAAATCCCCGGCACCGATGTCTCCATCCGCTCATTGACCACCACGGCCCGGTTCACCGTCGCCCCGCAGCTTTTCGCAAGGCCAGCATTGGGCCTGACGCCCATGGAAAAAATCATCAATCCCGCGGGCAGTTCCTCGCCGCTGACTAGTTTTACCCCGGTGGCGGAATCACCCCCCGTCATCGATTCAACGGATTTCCCGGTCATGAGCCTTACGCCTGTTTGCGAGATGATTCTCTGGAAAATGACCGAGCATTCCGAATCGAGCTGACGGGGCAGTATCCGGTCGCTTCTCTCGATAACCGTGACCTGCAGGCCGTTTTTTGACAGAGAATAAGCGGCCTCGAGCCCCAGCAGCCCTCCTCCGATCACGATAGCGGGGCCGTTCTGCTGCGACCGTGCACGCACGTCACGCGCGTCGCCGAGGGTTCGTATCGTATATACGTTTTTTTTACCGGCGGCCTCTTTGAGCGGAATGAAGGGGGAGCTTCCATTTGCCAGGATCAGTTTCCCGAAGGAATGTTTCTTCCCGGAAGCGCTCTCCGCAATTTTTGCAGAAACATCTATGGCGACGATCTTTTCTCCGCGGTGGAGCGTCACTTTTTTCTCTTCGTACCAGTTTTCAGGATTCAGATAGAAATTAGTCCGTTTTTCAACGGTGTCATCACCGATATACTCAGTCAGTAAGGGACGGTAATACGGCAGGTGTGTCTCCTCGGAAAAAACATGGACCGGTATATCCTTGTCAACATTACGGATTTCACGGGCCGCTGAAATGCCGGCGGCGGAAGCTCCGATTATCATGATAGATTCATTGCTCATGCGCTATTCCCCGCATTTTCCGGGAGCCTTCGATTTCCTGCGACCGATTAGTTTGATGGCATAGAGAACCATTCCGACGACCGTATACAGGGACATGAATCCGAAAACCGCCCATACGCTGAACAGGCCGATGCCAAGGATGGCAAGAATGATGGCCAGCACGAGAAACGGCTTCCCGCCGATGCGGTATATGTCGGGAAAAACCTTGCTGTAATCCACCTTTGAAACCATCAGGAGGCTGATGATCACGTAAATTGCGATAAAAACCTGCCAGGGGAATGTTAACGTCACTTTCATAACTGACATGAAGTCCGTGATCTCCAGCACCGGAATCGCTGCGATGAGTATCCCGGCTGCCGGCGAGGGAAGGCCGCAGAAACGCGTGTGGTCGTCTTCTTCCGCTCCGATATTGAATCGCGCCAGGCGGTATATGGCACAGATAGGATAGATGAGGGCGATGAACATGCCGAAATCGATCATGGCCGCTCCGGACGGCAGTTTCGAAAGGTACGCCTGGTACGCGATTACAGCCGGGGCTATGCCATAGGCGATTCCGTCGGCGAGGGAATCAAGCTGAACCCCGACAGGGCTTTCCACGTGCATGGCCCTGGCCACGGCCCCGTCCACGGCGTCAAAAAGGGTGCCCAGGAACACCATGATCCCGGCCACCGCCAGGGATCGCGCGTCGCCCCTGCTGGCCAGTATGATCGCGAAAAAGCCCATGGTCATGTTGGACATGGTTATCATGTTGGGGACGATAGACCGCTTCTGGACTATGAAATCGCCTATTGCCCGGCGGGTCTTGCCCGTGCGCTTTCCCCGGGCTGCTTTTTTTTCACTTCGTGTGATGCGCCGCTCGGCCCGTTTCGCATTCCGCTTTTCTGAACGATTTGTAGCCATACATACTCCTGACGATGGAGGTGGGTTGTTAAGCGTCCGTTCTTCGGGACGGGCACAACACTATAAGATGATGATAGTGTATCAAAACAATGAGATAAAACAAGCACTGTCAATAAAAAAATGGATGCGGGACGGCTTCCGGCAGCCGCACAGGCGCTACCGGATATTCGATTTCATGTGCTCCAGCAGTTCCCGGTGGCCGCTGAAGATTCTATCTGCTTCCAGCAGGTAACTGCGCGGCAGCGTTGTCTCAAGGGCGTAGCACAGGACACCGGCAGCCCGGGCTGAACGGATCCCCATGGGGGAATTTTCTATGATCAGCGAACGTCCGGCACTGACGCCGAGTGCGTCAAGGGCCCTGGTGTACGGCTCGGGATCCGGCTTTCCTTTCACAACATCCTCGGCGGTAACGACCGCAGCAAACCTGGATAAAACCGCATCCGTCATGACATGGCGGACTGACCGTCGCGGCGAGCCGGTCACCAGCGCCGGCCGTATTCCCCTGCTCCCGGCCCATGCGAGCATCTCTTCAACGAAGGGGAAGAGGCTGATATGACATCGCTCGAAGATGGCGTGCTTTTTCGAAAGGAGGTCCCGGAACTCGCGTGCTCCGGGGACAGGCCGGTCTTTTTCCAGAAATATTTCCTCGACCGATTGCGTGCCGGACATCCCCTCGCGCCGGTAAATATCCACGTCATCCAGTACGAGCCCGTATTCGCCGAGGACCTGCTTCCACGCCTCCGCATGGAACCGCATTGAATCAACGACAACACCGTCCATGTCGAAGAGTATCGCTTCCACGGTCATCGTTCCGTCCGGATACCCATCCTGGCGCGGTGGCGTTCGAGGGCCAGCTCGATCAGCCTTTCGATAAGAGCGGCATAATCGATGCCGGTAGTGGCCCACAATTTCGGATACATGCTGATACTGGTGAAACCGGGAAGGGTGTTGATTTCATTCAGGTAATACGCGCCGGAGTCCCTGTCGAGGAAGAAATCGACCCGGGCCATGCCGCCGCAGCAGAGGACGCGGTATCCCTCGACGGCAGCCGCCCTGACGGAACCGGATAGCGTTTCATCGAGAGGAGCCGGTATTATCAGCTCGGCCCCGTCCGGATCGATATATTTGGATTCGTACGAATAAAATTCATGGCGGGTCCTGACCTCTCCCAGTACCGACGCCCGGGGATCATTGTTTCCCAGGACAGCGCATTCTATCTCGCGCGCGTTGATGCCTTTCTCAACCAGGAGCTTCGTGTCGAACTGAAAGGCGAATTCGATCGCCCCGGGAAGCTCGGCGCCGGTTTTTACTTTCTTCACGCCCACCGAGGAACCGGTCCGCGCCGGTTTCACAAACAGCGGGAGCCGGATCTCTTTCATGACTGACGCGATCACGGCATCGGGATCCCGGGCCCAATCTTCACTGAAAATGGTCAGCCACGGCACCACGGGGATGCCGCTGTCGCGTAACAGTCGCTTGGTGATGTCCTTGTCAATGCCGACGGATGATCCGACAGAATCGGCCCCCACATAGGGGACCATGGCCAGTTCCAGCAGCCCCTGGAGCGTACCGTCCTCGCAATAGGTGCCGTGTACGGCGGGGAAGACGACATCAACGGACACCTTCTTATTCTCGTCGATGTCATACAGTACCAGCTTGTTCCGTTCTTCGAAATGATTAACGAACCAGGTCCCCTTTTTTTCCAGTTTCAGGATCCGCCCGAAATCCTTATCATCAATGATGACCGGCCGGTCCTGGACGTACCATCGACCGTCACGGTCAATGCCGATGGCCACGACATTGTATTTGCGGGGATCCATCGCCGATACTACCGACGCGGCCGAACAGAGGGAGACGTCATGCTCGCCGGACCTGCCGCCGAACAGGACTCCAACGGTGAGCATTATTTCTGCTCCGTTTCGATGAAGGCCTTGTGAAGCACCTTCTGCGCGAGCTCCGCGTAGATATCGTCTATGACGCAGGAAATGCCGATTTCCGACGTCGAGATCATTTCAATATTAATGTTCTGATCGGAGAGCATCTGGAAGATCTTGCCGGCCACGCCATAGGAGGAAAGCATTCCCACACCCACCGCGGAAACAATGGCTATGTCCTGTTTCGATTCAATGGCGCTCGCGCCGAGTTCCTTTTTGAGGACTTCTGACAGCTTCAGCGCTTTTTCCATGTCGCTCTTCAGCACCGTGAAGGATATGGAAGCCCTGTTGTCCTTGCCGGTTGACTGGACGATCATGTTGACGTACACTTTATTCTCTCCCATGAGGCTGAACAGGCGGGCGGCGATGCCCGGGCGGTCCGGTATGTCCCTAATGGTGATCTTTGCTTCATCCCGTTTTGCGGTAACACCGCTGATAACATATTTCTCCATCATCTCCTCCTTGGGCATCACGACCGTGCCCTCATCGTAATTGAAACTTGACCGAACATGCAGCCGGATGTTGTATTTCTTCGAAAACTCGACGGAACGGGAGTGCAGCACCGCGGCGCCGAGGCGCGCCAGCTCGAGCATTTCATCGTAGCTGATTTCCTTCAGCTTGAGCGGCTTCGCGATGATACGGGGATCGGCGGTATACACGCCGTCGACATCGGTATAAATCTCGCAGTCCCGGGTTCCCAGGACCGCTGCCAGCGCGGCGGCAGAGGTGTCGGAGCCGCCCCTGCCGAGAGTGGTGATATTTTCCTCGGTATCGATACCCTGGAATCCGGCGACGATGACCGCCTTGTTTTCCCTGAGCGACTTCAGTATGCGATCGGTGGATATGCTTTCTATCTTGGCCTTGCTGAAATTACCGTCGGTAAGCACCTTTATCTGCGAGCCGGTATAGGAAATAGCGTCTATTCCTATCTCATGAAGCGCCATGGCGAGAAGGGAGATCGATACCTGCTCGCCGGTGGACAGGAGCATGTCCATTTCCCTCTCGCTCGGTTTTGCCGTGATGCTCTTCGAAAGGGTGATGAGCTCATCGGTGGTCTTCCCCATTGCCGACACAACCACCACGACCGAATAGCCGTTATTCATGTATTTTTTGATGCGCTCGGCGACCGCCTTGATCCTTTCAGGCGTCCCGACACTGGTCCCGCCATACTTTTGAACGATGATTTTCAGATCTGACATATGATTTCCTCGATAATTCATTGCGCGGCGGAGGTGTCCCCCGAACACAGCGCATACAGGCCGAAGTGTTAATCCTAAATAAAGAAGATGGATGGTGAGGTCAATTAAATTAATGCGGATAAGGTTTTTTTATTTAACCCGTCCGGAAAGGGGTCAGGGCACGGTAACGGCAGCCCCGGGGGTAACCGAAACAGTTCCTATTTGGGTAAATTCTCCATCATAATACAGCTCGCCGTATCTGGGATCACGATTAGCTACATATACTGTATAGGTGCCGGGCATGACATTGTGAATGGAAAATGCCCCGGTCCCGCTGTCGCTGTACACAGCCAGTTGCGGAAGGGTGAAATTAGCCGCGTTTGTCTCGCCCACGTACCTGTCCCACTGCGCGCCATGTACTTCATAGGAATTGCAGACATTCGGGTCTCCGGGTATCGCGGCGCCGGGACCCGGCACCTTGGCATTCCAATAATATTTAAATTTTTCCGACTTGAGGAAGTAATCCAGCGCCTGGTATGTATTGGTCCCCAGATACGCCGCGGGGGCTTTCGGCAGGTTGCAGGGATTATTGCTCCGCAGGGTATTTTTTGCTGTCGCGGTCGCGCCATAGGGGTTTCTGTTGATCGTATACGAGTCAATATTCGCGCCTGCGGGGATCGCGATGACGTGCCTTCCGGCAGTGGTCATGCCGCTGATCGTGCCGACGAGTTCCGGAACATACGTGCGGGCGACAGCGATGACATTTCCACCCATGACCGTGTCATCCTTTTCAACATCATTGAGCCAGTCAGACAGCGCGTGGAAATGGGTGACCCCATACTCATTGATCGAGGACGTTTTCTGTTCATATTTTTTAATATAATTCTTTACGACCATCCGGATCTCAAGAACGGTATAGGAAAAACTGCTGTTGTACAACATGCCGATACCGCCGCTGAAGATATCATTTATGGCGACAAGGAGGGGATATACCCGGTTAATTGACGTGCTTTCAAGACGGAGGGTATCCCAATAGGAATGGATCTGGAGCGCATTGAAATTGTAGATGGGGAATTCCGATTCAGCGTATACGTCCCATGTAGGCTGGGATGCCCACCCGGTTGACCGCGATGTATATGATTTAGCCCCATCCAGCATCATCTTCCTGATATAGAGTGCGACAAGATAATATGACTTATCCGGCACGTCGTCATTGGCAAGGGGATAACCGACGCCGTTGAACATCGGAGCGTCATCACTCAGGCCGGATGCAAAATATTGCCTGTAATTTGCAAATTTATAGGCATGGTTGTTGGTGTCTAAAAGCTTGATTTCGGCCAAATCTATCATGAATGCCGCGGGATGGGGATCAACGACGGAACTGCATTCATATACCGAATCATCCTGCATATAATTGGTATAATCAGCCGTACCCACGGCGGGCATATTCCACGGAGCCGGGTTGTTCGATTCATAGGTCCCTTTGAGGACGACGATCAACTTCCTGGTACCCAGGTCCGTTATGAGAGGATCCTTGTTGCAGCCTGCTATACATGATGCCATGCACAGTATCATTATCGCTGTAAAATGTTTTGCCAATCTCATCTGTGACCTTTTATCGGATGTACATAATTTTTCATTTAATGTCGATCGGGGTTTAAATATTAAAATACAGCTGGATTCCGGTATTGATTATATGTCCGCCGTTTTTCGAACTCTTCATATAACCTTCATAGATATAGATATAATCTATCCGCAGGCCGATATTAACAATTCTTCCGGCCGGAAAGGAAACCTCGAAACCGGCCATAAATACCGGGTCCCAGCCGTTTTTGTTGTCCGGTTTCACGGATAGCCACGCGCCTCCTATGCCGCCCTTAAACTGGAACCGTACCGGAAATTCCACGGGGATCTGAAATAGCAGATTGCCGTACACCGGAACGAACTGGAGTTCATTCACGCCCTTTGATTTGAATTTCTGGTACGACGAATCAACACCGAACTTCAGATACGGCCAGGGGAAGGTAAATCGTATGAATGCTCCGCCGCCCAGGTTTGTCTCGACGTTTCTCGCCAGTTTTCCGACTGGCGTAACCGGTCCGAACCACCCTCCGATCTGGGGCCTTGAAAAATAGTCCTTCCGCTCTTTATAGGCAAACGCATCGGAATGGCCGATCACTATGGCCAGGGCAATAACTGCGCAATACAGAGATGTATTTTTCATATGCGATTATAGTTAGTGTATTTCTTAACCGGTTACTATTCTCCCTTCATGCCGCAGGCACGGAGGGATACAGGCTATTTTATTGCTAAGATAAAAAACAGGTCCGATAATTATTCGAAAAACATGAATCAATAAAGTTACAGATGACCATAGTTAATAGATTATTCCATGGTATTTATGTCAATAAAATAAATAAAACCGTGAGACCCCCTAGGCATAAGGCGTTATGCATGGGCGATGAGGCGGCCCCGGGGAAAGTAACATGGAATAACCATTAAAAAGCCGATTCGAAGGAGGCCAAACCCGGCTGATACAGGACCCGGACCAGGTACAGACCGTAGGGAGGGGCCGTAATACCGCTGCAAACACGGTCTTTCCGGGCTATGATGTCAGCCAGCAGCGCCGGTTCAGAGTTGTTTTTATCCATTTCCACGACTGTTCCCACAATGATACGTATCATATTATGGAGGAATGCGTTGCCGGATATTTCCAGGCTGATCAGGTCCCCGTCTTTACTCACATCGGCGGCAACTATGCGACGGACGGTACTGATGTTCTTCGATTCCCGCTTTTTGCAGAATGAAGAAAAATCTTTTTCACCAATTAATTGGTTCATGACAGCTTTCAGATATTCCAGATCAAGTTTTTCATGCACCCACATGGCCCGGTACATCATGAACGGCGAACGTGACGGGTGATTATATATCAGATACCGGTACGTTCTTTCAACCGCGTCAAACCGCGCGTGAAATCCGCTGTCGACCTGGTATGCGTTTTTGACAGAAATTTCGCGGGGAAGTATTCCGTTGAGGCCGATACAGAAACGTTGAAGTGTTATTGCGCTGTTCGTGTCGAAATGGACAATCTGTCCCAGGGCATGCACCCCTGAATCAGTTCTGCCGGATGCGATGGTCCGTGATTGTTCCCTCGTCAGAATTTCAATGGCCCTTTCAATTTCCCCCTGCACCGTCTTTCCGCCGTCCTGGATCTGCCATCCATTGTAAAGTGTCCCGTCATATTGCACCTCGATGGCTATCCTTCTTGCTGCGGTGCGTTTTCCTTTTTCCATTCTTCAATCATCTCATTGATTTTATCATACAGGTCTTTTGTCTTGTCGAGAAGCTCGCTCGGTCTCGATTTTGACGTTTTGCCGGAACCGAACAAGCGGCTGAGGTAGCGCTTGCATTTTTCAAAATTTTCCATCTTCTTTGCCGGATCAGGCTCTTTCGATCCGATTTTTACGGTCAGCACGGCCGTGAGATACAAAATACCTTCATACCCCCAGTTCTTATCGGTGTCGGGGCCCATATTCCCGACGGCATCCACCGGTTCGCCTCCCGTCTGCATCAGATCAAGCAGCTTGACATAGGACTGGTATGCTTTCTTGTAAAAAAAGACGGCGATCTTCCCGAAAGCCGCTTCGGGGTTTTCCTTTGCCAGATCGCTGAACAGCCAGGCGGCCCGGATCGAGGAAAGGGCGATTTTAAAAGTAGGCGCTACTTTCTTGTTGCGATAGCCGTAATTGTCCACGGCTAGCATATACGATGCCGCGCCCGTCTTCAGATCGCGGTCACCGTTGAAATCGAGATTGCCAAAGAATTTTTTAATGGCATTCTTGCGCGCCACCGTCAAGTCCCGCATCTTGTCTATCTCTGATTCTTCGAGATTTTCAAAATCCTTCGGAAAAGCGGAATAAAAGCAACTCGGGCACACTGTCAACACATAGGAAAGGGGATGCACCTTGCCGAACTTCTTGCTGACCTCGTAACTTCTTCGTAATTCATCCGTCAATTTGCCCGCTATCAATCTACCCCCGCCTGAGAACAATTCCTCCCGATGAAATTCAAAGGAACATACCGGGCATATCGTGATATTCTTCTGGCGGAATGATATCTTTACCTCTTTATCCATGTTATTCTCCGGTTATCATGCTGATTAAGCATTAACTTCAATATGAGATTTAATTAGAAAAAAATCAATAACCTTTTTTATTATTTTTAATATCCAATGCCAATTTGATCCGGCACGCACCGGGCAGTCTTTCCTGTCTTCCAGAGGATTAACATCTTTTCCCGGCGGCGCATAGTGCATCTACAAAACAGCATACAATCCCGATGAATAAAGCTTCATATGGGGCAATTGATTTGTAACGATATCCATGATATATTAATAAAGAAATGCGTGGAGTTTGTCGAATACTATACCGGGTAGTACTGTTGCGAATATGCCTGAATTTTTAATCCGAACCTGTTTCTTAATCCAGGCTGGTATTACATTCACATATCAAATTACAAGGAACATGGTGCTGAAATGAAAAAACATGTTGCCATACTTATAGTACTTTCATTGTTTATGGCCGCCGGCAATTCATATCCGATATCGCCGATTGAAAAGTCAGGCCATGATTATGCCCTCATTCTTGAAACACTCAGGAGCATCCGTGTCATGGTGGATAATTTCGGTGATGAGCAGCTGAAAAAGAGATATGCCGACATACGTTTACAGTTCCAGGATGCCAGTGAAAGCTTTTACGGCCAGAATTTTACAGAGTCAGCCTCAAAATTTAAAAAATTAAAAATGGAAATCATAGCAATCCTCGAGATCATCGATGACATCTATCTTAAACGCACCAAAGAAATACTCGATTCCACATCAAAGGACACCTTTGATTCCCTTATTGAATACAGCAAGCATAGCGGCCTGGCGGCTTATTTCAACCGGCCCTATGACCCTCTGAAAGATATAAAACCGTACGATTCCGACAAATATCATCTCTTTCATGACAGGGAACGTATCAGTTCATATTTACGTGAAGGATATAAAAAATACCATAAGGCTAAAAACATTTTTGAGGACCCGGAAATTGCATTGCTGAGAAAAAAAACCACGCTGACGGTGAAAAACACCAATTTTATTATATCAAGCTACATGGATGTCGTGTTCCTTTGCCGCCAGGCCAAGGAGTGCGGCATAGAAATCCACAGGGTTAAAAACATAAACGAACTTGGCAAAAGCATGCTGAAATACAATGTCTCTCACGGATCTATCATCCCGATATACGACGACAGGATTCCTGAAAAATATAAAGTCGACGCCAATGACAACATGCGGTTTATACATGCCGTGGAACTCAAAAAGCTCGGAAAAAACCAGGGCGGCAACAGGCAGGGATAGTGCAGAGGTGATGCGATATAGAAAAGCCGGGTCCAAGACCCGGCTTTTCTATATCATAATGTTGCTTTTATTATTTCTCTTCTTTTTTCTTTTTAGGTTTGGCTTCTTTGGGCTCTTTTTTATCTTTATCTTTCTTTACTTCTTTCTTCTCTTTCTTTTCTTTTGCCTTCTTCTCTTTTGTTTCTTCTTTTCCCTTATCCTCGGTCTTCTTCACAATCACCCGTTTTTCAACGAGCTCTATGATGGACATTTCAGCCGCATCTCCCGGCCTTTTACCGAGAAGATAGATCCGGGTATAACCGCCCTTCCTGTCCTTAAAGCGCGGAGCAATGTCATCAAAAAGCTTCTTGACTATATCGCGGTCCTTGATGACCTTCATAACTTCACGCTTATTGTGGAGTTTGCGGTTCTCTTCTTTTTCGGGAATGTCTATGTTCCTCTTCGCCCTGGTAATAAGACGCTCGGATATCCGCTTCAGTTCCTTACCCTTCTCTTTCGTGGTCACGATCCGCTCGTGCCGGAATAGAGATGTCACCATGTTGCCGAACATCGCTTTGCGATGGGCATGTGACCTGCCTAGTTGTTTTACGCTGTTCCTGTGCCTCATATGCGTCCTCGTTAATCCTTTAATCCCAAGCTTAAATGCAGTGATTCAAGTTTTGACTTGATTTCATGCAGCACGAGATCACTGCAGTGTTTTGACTTTTTCAATTCGTCTTCCGTTTTCTTCACCAGCTGTTCAAGTGTTGAAACATCCTGGCTCTTCAGCGTGTTATAAGACCGAACCGACAACTCAATTTCATCAATTGACTTGGCGAGGAGCGTTCTCATCTTTTCAAGGTTTTCATCGACTTCTTCGATCTCGGCTTCCACTTCCTCTTCAAAGTTAATGAAAATAGTCATGTGGTCCTTGATGATCTTTGCCGCATGGGCGAGAGCGTCATCGGGAGTAATCGATCCGTCAGTCCATATTTCGAGAACCAGCTTATCGAAGTCGGTCCGCTGTCCGACACGGGTATCTTCCACCTTTACGTTCACTTTCTTTATCGGGGAAAATATGGAATCGATTGCGATAACGCCGACCGTTTCCGTATTCGACTTGTTCACTTCTGCCGGAACATATCCGCGGCCACGTTCGATCTGTACTTCCATATCGATATCGGCCGAGTCGTTCAATGTCGCGACAACCTGTTCCGGATTCATAACTTCGATTTCAGGGTCAACATTGAAATCCGATCCGTGCATCTCGCCGGACCCGGTTTTCTTTATATGAAGAACCTTTTGCAGTTCACCGCTGTATTTGAACCGCAATTTTTTCAAATTCAGTATGATTCTGGTCACATCCTCGTATACGCCGGGGATGGTAAAAAATTCATGGGGAACTCCTTCAATTTTTATCGCCGTGATTGCGGCGCCTTCAATTGAAGAGAGCAGCACGCGTCTCAGGGAATTCCCGATAGTTAAACCATAGCCCTTTTCAAAAGGCTCAGCTATGAAACGACCATAATTCGGCTGTAACTCATCATGCTCGAATGTGATTTTGCTTGGTCTTTTAAAGCCCTTGAGCAGGTTTCGTGGGGCCATTTTCACCTCCATTT